>PNJC01000150.1 GCA_002878215.1 Hydrogenobaculum sp.
AGAGCAGATAAAGCCCTTTACAATGCAAAAAGAAGCGGTAAAAACCGTATTGAGATTTTGATATAAATTAAGTTGCAAAAATAAATATAAAAGCTTAAAATGTATATATGCTAACTCAAGAGATAAAAGAGGCTATAGACGGTCATATAAAGTATTTTGGGTCTAAAGAAGAGGCTCTTTTGCTTTCTCTTCACTCTATTCAAGAACACCTTGGCCACATACCGGAAGAGGCTTTGGAAGAGCTATCTGAGATTTTAGACATACCGCTTCACCATATAAAAGGCGTGGTGGCTTTTTATGAGATGTTTGATACCGGCGAGAAGGCAAAACATCGTATATATGTATGCAACAGCATAGTTTGCTATCTTCTTAAAAGCCATAAAGTTTTCAACGCTGTAAAAGAACTTCTTGGTATAGAACCAGGTCAAGTGACGAGGGATGGTATGTTTAAGCTTGTGGAAGTCCAGTGTCTTGGTGCTTGTTCGGAAGCCCCAGTTTTCATGATAGATAACGATACTTATAAATACGAATCAAAGGAGAAGCTTCATGAAATACTTGCCAAATATAGCTAACATACACGCTGAAACAGAGCTAAACCTGCTTCTTAAAAGGGCTAAGCGCAAGCAAACTGCAGATATAAAAGAGTATTTAAAAGACGGCGGTTATCTTGCGCTGGAAAAAGCCTTAAACATGAACCCAATGGATATAGTAGAAGAAGTAGATAAGAGCAATTTAAGGGGAAGAGGTGGAGCTGGTTTTCCCACCGGTAGAAAGTGGAAGTTTTGTCTTCAAAACCCTGCCCCTAGATATTTGGTGTGCAACGCCGATGAATCAGAACCGGGCACTTTTAAAGATAGACTTATCATAGAAAGAGATCCTCACCTTCTTTTAGAAGGTATGATTATATCCGCTTACGCCCTTGGGGTAAACAGAGCTTACATATACATAAGGGGTGAATATCCGGCTGGATATTATATACTAAGAAACGCTATAGAAGAAGCAAAAAAAGAAGGCTTTTTAGGAAAAAATATTTTAAACTCAGGTTTTGACCTTGAAATACTGGTAGCAAGGGGTGCTGGAGCTTATATATGCGGTGAAGAGACGGCGCTTCTTAACTCTATAGAAGGCAAAAGAGGTCATCCAAGGTTAAAACCTCCTTTCCCGGTACAAGTAGGCTTATGGGGTAGGCCTACAGTGGTAAACAACGTAGAGACGCTATCAAATATTCCCATTATTATAAATTTGGGTTCTGAAGGTTATAAAGAGATAGGCCCAATGGATTATCCCGGTCCTAAGCTTTTCCCAGTGAGCGGTAAGGTGAAAAAACCAGGTGTTTATGAGCTTCCTATGAATACTACACTTAGAGAGGTGATATTTAAATACGCAGGTGGTACTATCAGGAATGTCCCTATAAAGGCTGTATTTTCTGGAGCCCTTGATTGTCTTAGCGTAAAAGAGCTTGATACTCCTATGGATTATTCTCAGTTTGGTTTTGGTGGGACTGGTACTGTCATAGTGCTCACCGAAGAAGACGACATAGTGGAGGCTTGCTACAAGATAGCCGAGTTTTATGAACATGAGACTTGTGGCTTTTGTACGCCGTGCCGTATAGGGTGTCATGAGCAAGCTTACCTTCTTGACAAAATAGTAAAAGATGAGGCTACGCCACAAACTTGGGAAGGCCTTAGGTTTGTGACAAAGTATATTCAACCCACTTCTGTTTGTGGTCTTGGTGCTGTGGCAAGTAGGCTTATCAAACAAGCCATGGAAAAGTTTCCAGAAGATTTTGCCAAGAAAGAACAAAAATCTTTTGTAAATATTTGATTTTTGACTAACTTTTTCTTATCAATTTTTGGAGGTTTTTATGAGAAGCGATGTTATACAAAAAGGTTACGATAAAGCTCCTCATAGGTCTTTGTTGAGGGCTTGTGGTTTTAAAGACGAAGATTTTGGAAAGCCGATAATAGGTGTTGCAAACTCTTACATAGATATAGTCCCAGGCCATGTGCATCTTAGAGAATTCGTAGAACCTATAAAAGATGAGATAAGAAAAGCCGGTGCTATACCAGTGGAGTTTAACGTTATAGGGGTTGATGATGGTATAGCTATGGGACATTACGGCATGCACTATTCTTTGCCAAGCAGAGAGCTTATAGCAGATGCCATAGAAACCGTTGTGGAAGCTCATCAGCTTGATGGTCTTATTTGTATACCAAATTGCGACAAGATAGTCCCGGGTATGCTTATGGGCGCTATGAGGGTAAACGTTCCTACGGTGTTTATAAGCGGTGGACCAATGGCTGCTGGCAAGCTTGGAGATAAAAAAATAGATTTGGTTTCAGTGTTTGAAGGTGTTGGCAAGCTAAACAAAGGTGAAATTACAGAAAAAGAGCTTCTTTTGATAGAGCAGAACGCTTGTCCTTCTTGCGGTTCTTGTTCTGGGCTTTTTACGGCAAATTCTATGAACTGTCTTACCGAAGTGCTAGGTCTTGGACTTCCGGGAAACGGCACCATACTTGCCATAGACCCAAGAAGAGAGATGCTTGCAAGACAAGCGGCAAGACAAGTGGTGGAGCTTGTAAAGATAGATTTAAAACCAAGAGATATTGTCACAAAGGCATCCTTTGATAACGCTTTTAGAGTGGATATAGCCATGGGTGGGTCTTCCAACACGGTGCTTCATCTTCTTGCCATTGCAAGAGAGGCTGGGATAGAGTATAAAATGGAAGACATAGATAAGATTTCAAGAGAAACGCCCACTCTTTGCAAAATATCCCCTTCTTCAGATTATCATATGGATGATCTTGATAGGGCTGGTGGTATAAGCGCCATTATGAAAGAGCTTCTTAGAAATGGTCTTTTGGATGGTAAGCAAAGGACCGTCACCACTAAAACTATAGAAGAAATCGTAAAAGATGTGGATATTTTAGATGAGGATGTCATAAGAAGAGTGGAAAACGCTTATTCAAAAGACGGAGGTCTTGCTATACTCTTTGGCAATTTGGCACCAAAAGGTAGCGTAGTAAAAACTGCCGGTGTGGCCAAAGAGATGCTTCAGTTTAAGGGAAAAGCCATTTGCTTTGACTCTGAGGAAGAGGCCATAGAAGGCATAAGAGGAGGCAAGGTAAAACCTGGGCACGTGGTGGTTATAAGATACGAAGGTCCAAAAGGCGGTCCTGGTATGAGAGAGATGTTAAGTCCTACCTCCACCATTATGGGTATGGGACTTGGAAGCTCTGTAGCTCTTATAACCGATGGAAGGTTTTCAGGTGGTACAAGGGGCGCTTGTATAGGACACATTTCTCCAGAAGCTGCTTCAGGTGGTCCTATAGGTATCATACAAGACGGCGATGAGATACTTATAGATATACCAAATAGAAAACTTGAGCTTTTGATACCTCAAGAGGAGTTTGATGCTCGTTTAAAAGCTTTTAAACCAAAAGAAAAATCTATAAAAAGCTCTTGGCTAAAACGCTATAGGAAATTTGTAAAAGATGCATCAGAAGGGGCGATACTTTCGGCAGATTGATGTTTAAGATAGAAAAAACCGATGGTTTAGCAAGGGCCGGTATACTTTCTACGGCCCATGGGGACATACTTACGCCTGTTTTTATGCCGGTGGGCACAAAGGGTACCGTAAAAGCCATGACCCACCAAATACTTGAAGAGCTTGGTACCCAAATAATACTTGGCAATACCTACCATCTTTATCTAAGACCAGGCCCTGAGCTTATAGAAAAGTTTGGAGGTCTTCATAAATTCATCAATTGGAATAAGCCTATTCTTACGGATAGCGGTGGTTTTCAAGTGTTTTCTTTATCTAAAAAAAATAGTTCAAATGTCAAGATAACGGATGAGGGAGTATATTTTAAAGACCATCTTCAAGGAGATAAACATCTTTTTAGTCCAGAGAGGGTGATAGAGATTCAAGAGATTTTTGGTTCTGATATCATTATGCCTATAGATGAGTGTATATCGCTTCCAGCTTCTTACGAATATACAAAAGAAGCTCTTTATAGGACTATAAGATGGTTAGAGCGCTCCAAAAAAGCCAAAAAACGAAAAGACCAAATGCTTTTTGGGATAGTCCAAGGTGGTGAGTATAAAGATTTGAGAAAGCTTTCCGCAAGACTGACTGTAGAGTTTGATATGGATGGTTATTCTATAGGTGGGTTGTCTGTGGGAGAGTCAAAAGATATTATGTATTCTATGACGGCTTACGTTGTGGAAGAACTGCCTTTTGAAAAACCTCATTATCTTATGGGTGTTGGAAAACCAGAGGATATATTAGAAGCCATATCTCTTGGTGTTGACATGTTTGATTGCGTGATTCCTACAAGAAACGCTCGTACTGGGCTTTTATACACATCAAAAGGCGAGCTTGTTTTAAGGCACGAGCGCTACAAAGAAGACCCAAGGCCTATAGACGAAGAGTGTGAGTGTTATACGTGTAAAAATTTTTCAAGGGCATATCTTAGGCATCTTTTTATGATGGAGGAAATATCTTCTTACATTTTAAATACCATCCACAATCTTCACTTTTTCTTAAACCTTACCAAAAAAGCAAGAGAATCTATATTGCAAGGTAGGTTTTTGGATTTTAAAAGCGAAATGTTGGAAAAGTTTAATATAAAAAATCATAGCATAAATGTGAGTTAAATCTAAATTTTAAACTATGAATTTGAAATCTTGGAGTTATTATATACAGCTAAGAGCTTACGATGAATCTGGGAATATAAAAGAAGATTCCGCTCTTTACATAGTTGGTCTTCCTATTACTGACGATGTGATGAAGGCTGTAGAGATGGAATGCTATGCTCAAAACTATATACCTCAAGAGTTTGCTATAGCTTATGGCAAGGCTTACGCTATAGGCACAGATATAGATATAAAAAACCTTAGCGATTACAAGTTAAACGCTTACGATAAAGAAACTGACCTATATATATTTAACGAAAACGTTAACTTTCATGAAGGCTTAGAGCAGGTTTTTAGGATTTTGTTAGAACAATCTTTTAAAGATTTTGAACCAAGTAAGGTAGAGCCTGTTATAGACGTTGGTATTCCTCCGATAGAAACCTTGAGAGAAGTTTTTGATAAGGTTATGGTAGATTATCTTAAGTAAAACATTTCTTTTAGTTGTAGCATTTCTTCTAAAGAAAGTTGGCCTGGAGCGTTTGGTTTTTCCAAATATGCGTAGCTTATAAAAGAACCAAAGATAAACCCAGCGATTCTTGAGATTTTACCAAACTCTCCCATTGATATCAAAATTTTAGGTGTTTTTATGTCTTGGGCGCTACACATAAGCCTTGCCACATCCTCGTAGGAGTTCGCCTTTAAAGCAATTTTTGGTATATCACCGTACCTTAGGGCTTCTCTTATGGTCTCTTTTATAACAAAGTTTGCAGGTGTCATTTCAAAGTTGTGGTAAGAGACTATGAGCTTTTTGTTGTATTCTTTGGAAAGCCTTGATATGTAAGTTATTATATCTGTTGAAGAAAGCTCTATGTCTGTGTAATCAGCTAAAGGCATTAACTTTTCAAACATCTCTACTCTATTTTCCACATAAGCCCCGCCTTCTTTTTCGCTTCTTATAGTTAGTATTGTCTCAAAGCCCTTTTCTTTTGCCTTTTGTAAAAGCCCTGATACAAAAGCTATATCTTTGTTGGCAAAAGAGTCCACCCTAAACTCCAATATGTCAGCCTTTTGGGCTTTTGATAAAACCTCATCAAAACGCTCGTCGGTTATAGGTATAGCTATCTTCATCAGAAAGACCTCACATACTCAAGATATTGGTTGTAATTTATTATAAGCTCTTCCATAGAATCTGCGCCGAATTTTTCTAAAATATGATGAGCTATTACAAAACTAAGCATTGCCTCTCCTACTACTGAAGCAGCAGCTATGGCTGTAACATCGCTTCTTTCTTTGCTGGCTTTTATCGGCTCTTTGGATATTATATCTACGCTTCTTAATGGGTTCATAAGAGTAGGTATTGGCTTCATGGCAACCCTTACCACTATGGGCATACCGTTTGTCATACCGCCTTCTGTACCGCCAAGGTTGTTTGAGTATCTTGTATAACCGTTTTCGTATCCTATTTCATCCATCACTTCAGAACCAAAAAGCGTAGCTCCTTTAAAACCAAGCCCTATCTCGACCCCTTTTATGGCTTGTATGCTCATCATAGCTTTTGCAATATCACCATCTATTCTTTTGTCCCATTGAATATAAGACCCAAGACCTGGTGGGACGTTTATCGCCACTACTTCAAATATACCCCCAAGGCTTTCTCCTTTTTCTTTTGCTTTGTCTATATACTCTATCACCTCTTGGTCTTTTGAAGGGTCTACAAACCTTATAATGGATTTTTCGGCTTCTTTGGCGTTGATGGCAGGATCATCTGTGGGGGGATTAGCGCTTATTTTCCCTACACTAAGCACATAGCTATAGACTTCTATGTTTAAAGCTTTTAATAAAAGCTTACAAAAAGCACCTATTGCCACCCTTGAAGCGGTTTCTCTGGCAGAGGCTCTTTCTAAGACGTTTCTTAAATCCTTTTGGTTGTATTTAATGCCACCCACCAAATCAGCATGGCCTGGTCTTGGTCTTGTAAAATCTTTAAAGTCTTCTGGTTTTTGTCCAAAAGGAGCCATCTTGTTTTGCCAGTTTTCCCAATCTTTATTTTTTATCTCTATGGCTATGGGTGCCCCTGTGGTTTTTCCAAACCTAACACCAGATAGTATGTTGGCTTTGTCTTGCTCTATAGCCATCCGCCCTCCTCTTCCATATCCGCCTTGTCTTCTTCTTAGTTCGTTGTTTATGAAATCTATATCCACCTCAAGGTTTGAGGGTAAGCCTTCTAATATAGATATGAGAGCTTGGCCGTGGGACTCTCCTGCACTTAAAAATCTTAAACCCATTTAATAATTATATCAAAAGCCACATACTAAAAGCTATAACTTACGTTAGCGCTAAACATGTAAGGAGCCACCAGTTGATAACCGTTTACGTGGGTGTATATAGGTAGTTGTATATCTGCGCTCACATCGTAGTTTCCAAATTTATACTCTATTCCAGGGGCTACAAAAAGCCTTTGAAATCCGCTGTCGTTTGGTAAAGCATCTGACCCATCACTTGGTCCATAAAGGTGTATTTGAAAAAGACTGTGTTTTGTGTATTTTTTGGCATCATGCTTGGCAACGTGACTTCAAATACACCACATCCGCAAGCACAGGCAAACACTGCTTTTGAAACAAAAAGACTCAACCATTCCCACCTTCTCATGTATTAGAAGTTTATTGTTTTAGCTTTTAATAGGTTAAAATAAATATCAAAGGATAAAGTGTCTGTAGCTTAATGGATAAAGCGCAGGTCTCCGGAACCTGAGATTGCGGGTTCGAATCCCGCCAGACACGTTTAAAGATTTCCTAAGTAGTTGTTTTTATACCTTACGTAGTTTGAAGCGGATTCTTTTATAAGCTCTATTTCTTCTTGCTTTAAATCTCTTACTATTTTAGCCGGTATTCCAGCCACTAAAACACCGCTTGGTATGTGTTTGTTTGGAGTTATGAGAGCTCTTGCCCCTACCAGCACAAAATCTTCTATGATAGCCCCGTCCATAATTGTAGCTCCCATCCCTACCAACACAAAATTTTTAATGGTGCATCCATGTATTATAGCTCCGTGTCCTATAGTCACATCGTGGCCTATTGTGGTAGGGTGTGTGTCATGGGTTACATGTATTACAGAGTTATCTTGTATGTTTGTCCTATCTCCAATCCTTATGTAGTTTACATCTCCTCTTATGACAGTCCCAAACCACACGCTCACATCGTCTCCTAACTCTACATCCCCTATTACGAATGCGTTATCGGCTATATATACACCAGTGCCTATTTTTGGATAAAAGTTTTTGTAAGCTTTTAACATGAAAATATTATAGCATTGAACACACCGATAGCCATTTACATCATGCAAAAATTTAATAAAGAATGTATCTTTTTTGTATATACTAAAGGAGGTGTCTATGCTTACTAAGGTACATAAGTGGGGAAACAGCCTTGCCATAAGAATACCAAAAAGCATTGCAAGAGAATTTGATATAGACAAAAACTCTATTATAGAAATAGTTAGTGAAAAAAATAAAATCGTTATAAAGCCTGTTACTAAACCAAAATACACAATAGAAGAGCTTGTTGCTGGTATCAAAGACGACAATGTGCACAAAGAAATAGACACCGGACATAATTTAGGTAGTGAAATTTGGTAGATAGCTACGTTCCAGATAAAAAAGATATAGTCTTTATAACTTTTAATCCGCAAGCCGGACATGAACAAGCTGGGCATAGACCCGCTTTAGTAATATCTCCAAAAGCCTACAACGAAAAAACTGGATTAGCGATTTTTTGTCCTATTACCACAAAAATAAAAGGTTACCCATTTGAAGTTCTTATACCAGAAGGTTTGGAAGTCAAAGGCGCAATACTAGTAGACCAAGTAAAAAGCCTTGACTGGAGAATAAGACAAGCTAAGTTTATAT
Organism: Hydrogenobaculum sp.; assembly: GCA_002878215.1. Classification (GTDB taxonomy): domain Bacteria; phylum Aquificota; class Aquificia; order Aquificales; family Aquificaceae; genus Hydrogenobaculum. The sequence goes on from PNJC01000150.1 coordinate 8,543, forward strand.
GCACTTTACCTCAAGATAGTTTTAACGAAGTAATAGAAAAGCTAAGCGTTCTAATCTCTAAATAAAATTTATCAATGATGGTGATGATGGTGATGGTGATCGCCGCAGCTAAACCTTGTTAAAAGCTCAAACTTATCGGGAGTTATTAAGGTAAGTTCGTTAGATTCGTATTTTCTTAAAAGCTCATCAAAACTTATTTTATCGTCTTCTCCAAAATACACTTTCATACCGTTTGATATGGCAAGGTTGTAAGCTCCTTGTCCCATGTGAAGGACTATCAGTTCTCTTATGCCAAGAGATAGTAGAAATCTTATCACCATACCGCCCCTTTCTACTGGGTTTCTTAGGGTTTTTACTGTTTTAGAGCTTTTATCGTAAAAAGCAAAAAACTTTACTTCTCCAAAAAGAGGCGATATTCTAAGTGGAGCATTTTCTTTGGGAGCTTTTATGGGTATGGCTACGTGATTTTCGTAGGATTCAAAGCCTTCTGGTAAGGTAAAACTTTCCACCGTTTGAAGCATTTTCATAACATACCTCCTAAAAATTAAAGTTAATAACTACTAACTATCAAGTTAGGAAACTTAGAAATACTGTGTATGATATATGTTAGTTTTCTTTATCTATTCTATCTTCTTCGTGTTTTACGATTTTAGAAAAAATAACTATCAACAAGCCACCTATTACAACGGTTTCTACAAGCCTCTGAGCGTACATTTTAAATACATTAGGCACTTGGCCAGTTTGAAACATGCAGTTGTAACAATGTGTATGTCCTTGGTAAGGTGTACCTTCTAGCATGTGTGCAAAATGTAAAATACTATGCCAAATATCCATTAGTTTATTATAAGTCTATTTGCTTTTAAAAGCTACGACAAGTATCGCCAATATACCCATGGCAAACAGAATAGATAGTATTATTACCACCATCCCTGAGTAGTGAGAAAAGGCCATCTGTTGTTTTGCTATTGCTTTCCACATGTTCATAATATTATTTTACAACAGCAATATAAAATAAATATAAAAAGAGGGCAAAAGCCCTCCAAATATTTTGCTTAAGTGAATCTTCCAAAAGCATCTTTGTTCCAAGATTTGTCTGGAGGCGATTGTTTTATGACTTCTTTTACCTTTATACCTTTTATCCTCGCATGAGCGGTATACTCTATCTGATTTATCTGTTCTTGCTGATTTTGAGGGTTTTTATAAACAGTTTGTTGATGTTTTGCTTTTATAAGCATAAAACTAAATATTTTTACATCAAGACCGCTTAGCATAACAAGGTAAAGAGTATACCCTAAATAAGTTATTATGTCTTCTATATAGGGTAGGGTGCTACCCATATAACCTGTGTTTGATATGAGTTCTTTAAACAAGCTTATAAAATCTTTTTTGGATATTCTGTTTGTGGTGGATTTTATGGCTTGTAGGCTTTGTAGAAATTTTACAAATTCGTCATCTAGTATGCTTGCTTTTAATAAAAGTTCCGTCATGTCCTTATTGTAAAGCGTCTCATATCCTACAAAAGAAGCCCAAGCTTCTATTATGCTTGGTAAATCATAGCCTATCAAAGACTTTATCTTTGACCTGATATCTTTGTTATCTTGGGATACAAATATTTTTTCTAGAATAGCCTTTTCTTTCATAGTTTTCTCCTTTATGCTATTTCCTCTAAATCTTTTAACACGCTTTGAAGTCTTGGTGTTATCTCTTCTAATATGTCTATAATCTCTAAAAGCAAATTTTTTCGATGAGGATCCTTAGTGTTTTCTACAAGGATTTCTATATCCTCTACAAGCTTTACAAACTTTGGTGTATCTTCTATTAACAAGCTTATTACTTTAAAATCCATAAAACTACCTCCTTTTAAAGCCCCCAACAAGGGGGCAAGATGTGTTTAGGTGTTTGAAAGTTGGTCGCAGGAGCGGTACAATACCACTTGGCCAGTTTTCCTGTCTTTCTTACTTCTTATTTCTGATTCTAATTTTCTTATGACGCATCTTCCTATGTTGACTATATCTTGCTTGCCGGAGTTAGATAGCACCGTTCCTAAGCTTGGGGTTTTAGAGCTTGATTTTCTTCTTTTTTCTAAAGAGTTTATGATATTTTGTATAGTGGCTTCTTGGCTTTGGTCTTTTAACTCTTTTAGAATATCGTTTAATACGCTTATCTCTTCGGTGGTTTTTGAGCTTTTGATGGAAGTTTTCTTATGAGAAGATACCCTTAATTCTTTTGTCCAAAACTTTAACGCATCTGCTATTATAAGAGCTTGACCGTTTATCACATCTCCAAAGACAAAGTAATATGCATCTTGGTTTTGGGGCAAACTCTGGCCATTTCCCATATCCACTACCGCCACAAACCTCGACAAAAGCTCGTATCCGCCAAACCTTACAAGGTTTTGAACAGCTTTGGTTGACCTCTCAATGTCAAAGGTTTCTGTGATGGGTGCTACGTGCGGCATTACAAACGTCTTTAGCATAAGCTAAACCTCCTAAAAGTGATATGTTAAATTTCTTTTAAAAGCTTAAAAACCAAGGAAAGCTTGTCCAAAGATGTCTTATATGTAATCTGATATATGTCATTTGAAAATGCTAAGAATTTCAATATATTTTAACCTTTACAAAAACATGTTTTAAGTTAAAATATTTTTATGAGAAGATTTCTAATAACAGGCGGGGCCGGTTTCATAGGCTCAAGAATAGCACTAAGACTTCAAGAGCTTTACCCAAAAGCTTATATCCTCATAGTGGACAACTTTTCTTCTGGACACTTTAAAACTCTTTACGGGTTTAAAGGGGATGTGTTGGAAGGGGATATAAAAGACAAAGAGTTGTGGGATTATTTAAAAAAAGAATACACATCCTTTGAAGCGGTATTTCACAACGGAGCCATCACAGATACTACGGTTCTTGATCAAAAGTTTATGATGGATGTAAATACCAACAGCATGAAATACATAATGGATGCATGTATAAAATGGGATGCCAAACTCATATACGCATCATCGGCTGGGGTTTACGGCAACACCAAAGCGCCTATGAAAGAAGATGAAGGGCTTATACCAGAAAACGTATACGGCTTTTCAAAGCTAATGGCTGATAACCTTGTAAAAAACAAGATGGAAGAATATCCTTCTTTTAAAGCGGTAGGTTTTAGATACTTCAACGTATACGGCATGGGAGAACAATACAAAGGCAAAACCGCCAGTATGATTTATCAACTTGCCATGCAAATGAAATCTGGCAAAAATCCAAGGCTTTTTAAATACGGAGAGCAAAAAAGAGATTTCGTTTACATAGAAGATGTCCTTCAAGCAAACATAAAGGCTTTGGAAAGATACGACGCCACTGGTATATTCAACGTAGGTTATGGTAAGGCAAGAAGCTTCAACGACATAGTAAACATACTAAATAAGCTTATGGGTACAAACTACGAAGTAGAATATTTTGACTGTCCTTACGAATTCTATCAAAACTACACAGAAGCTGATATAAGCTCTATAAAGCAAAAGCTTGGCTATGAGCCAAAGTACGATTTGGAATCTGGGATAGAGCATTATCTTAAAAGCTTAAAATTGATATGAAAGGCTACAAGAAAATAAAATATGAATCAAAGAATAAAAGAAACATAAAAATAAAAAGTATTATAGATTTTCTTGGATACAATTTTTTTAATAGAAATAAGAATATAAAAATGAACTTAAAAGATGTAAGCTCTATCAC
>PNJC01000123.1 GCA_002878215.1 Hydrogenobaculum sp.
ACAAACCTTAAACTTCTATATCAATGTGTTTTTTACTGCTTTTTGGAGTATTTTCCCGACTTCATCACTTTTCCACCCAAAACCCATTCCCCAAAGGGTCTTCATTTTTTCTTAGGCACTACATTATCCTATACACAGATGTTTTTAGACTAACATCCATAAGTTTATAGATTTTTTCGGCATCCAATGGAACATTGGAAGGCAAAACATATCTTTTGTTTGTTTTTTTATCATGTAGTATGCTTGCCTGAACAGATAAGAGGGTCTTTCTTATCTGCTGAAGTGATAGTTTTTTGTATTGCAGTCTTACCCTATGCTCAAGGTGTCTTATGAGCGTATAAGCCATAAAGGATATGGCAATATGGGCTTTTATTCTTCTTTCTTTCCAGTGGTATATAGGCCTTATCTTTAGGTCATGTTTTGTAATTCTAAAAGGTTCTTCAACTTGCCAGAGATTGGCATATTGGTTTATAACCTCCTGTTCGTCTATATCTGTATTATTTGTTATTATGCCTTTAAGGCCATCCCAGATTTCATCTTCTTTTATCTTTTCTTCATCGATTGTTATTTTAGTATTGCAGTTTTTTCTGTTTTCTATCTCTATGTATTTTTTATAGCCGTTGTTATTTAGAAAACCTTTTAGAGATTTTTCTTTTTTCAATCTATTAACGAATTTTTCTATGTTCTTTTCTCTTTCATATCTGTCCTTTTTTGCTCTTTCTTTAGAGTATGTAACTAAAAGTCTATTTCCTTGAAAATCAAACACAGCTATGCTTAAATCCTCATTTATAGGTCTATAGTTATCAAAATTTGTTATTTTATCTTTAAGCTGTTTTGTCATATTCTTTATTCTTGCACCCACTATGTATGTTATACCATCATCTTTTAGTTTTTCCAGCTCGTCTAAGTTTGTTTTATTAAACATACCGGCATCTGCAACATAGACTACCTTGTCTAAGTCATAGTATTGCTTTACATCGTTTAGTGCTGGAATAAGTGTATGTCCATCAAATGTATCACCTGAAAATGTTTTGTAACCTACAGGCAGTCCCTCTTTTGTAACCATAAGGGCAAGAACAACCTGAGGTTGATTAAATTTGTTATCCTTTGAGTATCCGTTTTTCTTAAACTCATCCTCTGTGAATGACTCAAAGTAGAGGGTTGTAGCATCAAAATAGATTACATCTATCTTATCTCTAAATAAGCTCTTTGTGTTTTTATATACAAGCTCGTTGAGCTTTTCTATACTTTTATCTGTTATCTTATCCATCATCCTATATACTGCATTTAGATCAAGCTTAATTCC
>PNJC01000104.1 GCA_002878215.1 Hydrogenobaculum sp.
CCGTTGACTCGGGAAGAGAAAGAGGTAGTTGCCAACCTCAGGGGACTTGGTAGCGCATACCATGTTCCCGACTGGGTTGAGTACCTCAGAGTCAAGAACTCTGAAGGAAAGACCTGGTTTGGCTTCGGTATAGAAGATAATCTCAGCAACGTAAGGCTAAGGTTCTTCAAGCCAAGACCAGGGTTGGCAAAAGAGCTTGGCTTTAGGGTTGATGGTAAGGTGGGCTCCACTATTCGAACCATATCCAGAAAAATGGATACGGTGACAATAGTCGAGGGCTTCACTGATGCCATCAGGCTGGACCAACGTCGCACAGACATAATAATACTAAACGGTGCGAGTAATTCTTCTCACATCAAGGAGGAGATGTTGAGAAATTACAAGCACGTCTGTGTGGCGACCGATGCGGATCTTGCAGGCGAAAAGGCATATCTCAAAATCAAAGAGATATGTCCCAAAGCCCGTAGGGTTCGCTGGGACGGTTTAGCTAAGGATATAGACGAAGCTCTGAAAAATGGGTTTCGTCTGTATCTTGCCCGAGGCTAGGCTCCGTATTTCGCAGGGTCTCCAAACCCTGCCCCGCTCAATTTGTTTTTTCTCAAATCATCTTTTATCTGTTTAATCAGAATGTTGTATTCTTGAAGCTTTTTTAAGAAAGAAGCTCTGATATTCTGCCATTTTGCAATAATCTCTTGTGTGCTGCTTATCTTACCTATATACTTTATACTTTTACTGCTGTTGTCAGCTTTATAAACATAAACATTCTTTTTATCTTTGTTAGGCGTTAATTGATAAGTTTTGTATACTCTTGCTTGCGACCTGTAGTATTGACGTTTTCTCACTAAATCTTTTAAAAGCTTCTTTAACAGTTTCTGAACAGTGGTTCTATGTTTTAAAGCTAAATCTAGCAATTCATTTTTTTGATAAGCTTCTAAAATCTCTTCAACTGCTACTTCGTCTAACCTATCTTCCATATAGTATCTTTTAGATAAGAAAGGATATTTTTGAAAAAAAGATATCATTACTTGGTGAGGTATGCCTAATTGACGATACAAATTTTCTATAGCTTCTCCTTGTGCGTAAAACTTATACAACTCTTCCGTTATTCTTTTAGTGATAGGATGTTCTTTGCCAAGTGCCGTTAAATTTATAGGATAGACAAACAAATCGTTATCTTTTTCTTCTACGTTAAAAAGCATTTTTGGTAGATATAATTCTTCCTTATCTATCTTAATATGCCATGCCAAAGGATTAGGATTGATGAGTTGTCCCTTAAGAAAGAAGCATGTGCCGTATT
>PNJC01000049.1 GCA_002878215.1 Hydrogenobaculum sp.
ATGAAATGAAGGCTCGTGTTAGTTTTATGGATTTTAAAAACGAAAACGGAAAGCTTAGCATAGAGCTAAAAGGCGATATATCTAAAGAAGATATAGAAGCTTCTATGGAAAAGTCTAAAGTAATAGTAAAATGACTCAAAAAGATTTAAGGCTTATATTTTACGCACTTTCTGATGATATAAGACTTGAGATTGTAAGGATAGTTATGTTAAAAAAAGAAGTATGTGTGTGTAGTTTTATGAGCTATTTTGATATATCACAACCGCGCATTTCTTTTCATCTTAGAATTTTGAAAAACGCTTCTATACTAAAAGCTAGAAAAGAAGGTAAATGGACGTATTACTCCTTAAACGAAAACAACGAAATTATAAGAGTTTTGAAGAAATTTATATTAGAAGGTGTAGAAATAAAAGATATAGACAACATGTACTGTGAGGTAAAATCATGAACATAGCTTTTATATGCGTCGGAAACTCCTGCAGAAGTCAAATAGCAGAAGGCTACGGAAAGTATTTTTTAAAAAACCACAATGTATATTCGGCTGGCTTAAACCCCCAAAAAGCTATACACCCATTGGCTATAGAGGTAATGAAAGAAGATGGTATAGATATATCAAGTCAATATCCGAAATCCCTTGAAGATATTCCTCTTAATAGTTTAGATATGTATATAACTCTTTGCGATGAAGAAGCGTGTCCAAATATACCAAACGTAAAACATCTACATTGGGGTATAAAAGATCCAGCCAAGACAAACGATATTAACATATTTAGAGAAGTAAGGGATATAATAAAAGAAAGGATTAAAGGTTTATTGTATGAAATTGAAAGCTAAAATTTTACTGTTCAACCTTTTTATAAGTGTTAGCTCGTTTTCTCTTAGCTTGGATAAAGCCATAGAGCTTAGTTTAAAGCATAACAACAATATACTAAAAGCTAAAAACAACATATATATAAAACAACAACAGCATAAGCAAGCGATAGTCTTAAAATTTGGTGAAGTAGACTTAAGCACCGATGTCTCTAAATACAACACCCCAAGGCTTCTTATACCTTTTGTACCAAAGCTACCTCTTTCTCCTAGCTCAATTCCACCAAGTGCTTACAATATGACAACCGTGTCAGTATCTTACACAGTTCCTCTTTTTACAGGTTTTAAGCTTTTACGAAATATAAAAATATCTGATTTAGCTTCAACGATTGCGAAATACAATTACCATCTTACAAAAAGACAGATAGTATTTAACGTATATTCTTTATATATAAATGGTATTATTCTTAAAAAAGAGCTTTTGGCTGAAGAAAAAAGGCTCAACGCTCTGCAAGAGTTATATAAAGATGTAAATCTTGGAGTCAATCTCGGTAAATTTGCTCCTGTGGATTTAATGAAGGTTCAATACGAATTAGCTCTTACAAAATCTACTATAAAAACAATAAAAGACAACATAAACACAGTTAAGGCATCTCTAAATACTTTGACAGGCTTAGACTCTATAAGCTGGCATTTTGAACCTATAAAAATTCAAGAAGAACATTTTAAAAGCTTAAAAAATCTTATAGACATCGCTTTAAAAAATAGATATGAGCTAAAAATGGCAAAAGAAAACGAAAAAATAGCTAAAAACAAACTGTTTATAGCAAAAACTTCTTATCTACCAAACATATATTTTAACTACACCTACTCAAAAATTATAGGAGGTGGAGCAGAAGAACCTCAATGGAGTTATAACCTCATGGCTTCTATGCCTATATTTGATTTTGGAAAAAGATACTTTGATATACTGTCTGCCAACAAAGAATATCTAAACACAAAAAGAGATTACGATCAAACGCTTCTTAACATAAGAAAAGAGGTTGTAGATGCATATTCAAAGCTAAACTCTGCAAAAGAAAATCTTGAAGCTTCTAAAAAAGCTCTTTCTTACGCAAAAGAGGTTATGAGAATAGAGGAACTAAAGTATAAAACAGGAGCAGGGGATATGTACGATACGCTTTTAGCTATATCGAATTACTACAACACGCTTGCCAATATGTACAAAGATAAATACACATTATACCTTGTTCAAAAATATATGGATTACGTTTTAGGAGAAAAATTATGAAAGGAAAGGCTATTGGTATATTAATCGGTCTAAGCATAATAGTTTTAGCTGTCTATGCTTTTATAAAAAGAAAAGAGTATATAGAAGCTGAAAAAGCAGCAAAGGCGTATCCTATCGTATTAAAAAGGACAACGACACAAGAGGGAAAAATAGCTGATAAAGAGGTATTTTTAGGAAAATTTGAACCGAAAGATGAAGCTAGCATATCATCAAGGGTAAGCGCATATATTTTGTACGTAGCAAAAGAAGGAACAAAAGTAAAAAAAGGAGATTTACTGGTAAAGTTAGATAATTCTAATATAGTAGCCAATATAAATGCTCTAAGAAACAACCAGCAAGCCCTTTCTTTCCAACAGCAGTCTTTAAAGAAAAATTTAGGCGCTTTAATGGTGAAATATCAAAACCAGAAAAAGATTTTTCAAAGAGACAAGGTACTTTACGAGAATAGGGCTATCTCAGAAGAGGCTTTTGAAAAATCTCAAGATTTATACCAAGAGGCTAAAGCTCAGTACGAGTCTACTATAAAACAAATAGAAGGGTTGTCTCAATCAATAGCCGCCGTTGGCAATCAAGCTAAAAGTTTAGAGGATGATTTAAAGTATACAAACATAGTTGCTCCTTTTGATGGTGTCGTATCTAAGCGCTATTTAAAAGAAGGGGATTTGGCGATACCTGGCAAACCCATAGTAGATTTAGAAGGTACTAATGGTGGATATGAAATCTATGTAGATATACCAGAGAGCCTTTTAAAGTATGTAAAAGCAGGAGATGAAGAAACCATAAAATTAAACGGAAAAATCCAAAAGGCAATTGTAGAAACTATTATACCAAAAGCCCAAAACAACATGGTGACGATAAAACTCTACACAAATTCAAACAATATAAACGCCGTACCAGATATGTATATAAAAACATATTTAACAAAAGGATTTTGTGAAGGCACCCTTATACCAAATGATGCTGTGAACCACACCTCAAAAGGCTATTTTGCGCTTGAGATTGTAGACAACAGAGTCCATTGGGTTAAATTTACACCAAAAGCAAGAAATAGTAAATATTTTTGTACAAAAGATATACCACCAAACGTAGAACTTGGCTTAGCAAACAGATCAGAGATGCTGTCTATTCAGGAAGGTGAAAAAATAGAGGTATACAAATGATAAATTATTACCTTAAAAAACCTCATGTAGTATTTGTTGGACTTATTTTGGCTCTTTTTCTTGGTATAATAGGTTATTTTTCTTTGCCAAGAGACCTTTTCCCACCTTCTGATAGGCCTCAAGTAGCAGTTGTAACAGTAGAACCAGGAGCATCTGCTAAATATGTAGCTGATCACGTTAGCTCTGTAATAGAAAGAGAGCTGTATACCATAGATGGAGTACGAAGAGTTTATTCTGTTTCCCAAGATGGACTTTCTGTGGTAACAGCAGAGTTTCATTATGGCAAAAGTATTGGCCAGGCAGAAACAGATGTAGCAAACTCTATTACAAAAATTAAAAGTTTATTGCCATCGGATATAAAAGAACCTGCCATATACGAAATTACCTCTTACACTCCTCCCGTAGTAGTTCTAGGGGTTTGGCCTAAGAAGGGTTCCAATTTATCATTAGGTGATGTAAGATATATAGCAGAAAACTATATTAAACCATCTCTTTTAAGAACCGGCGTAGTCTCAAACGTGGATGTTTTTGGCGGCTATCAAAAGGAAATAGATGTAGAAATAAATCCTATAAAACTAGCAGCTTACAACCTAACCCCTTCAGATGTTATAGATGCTATAAAGTTTGCCAACAAAGATGTGCCAATGGGAATAGTTCTAAACAAACACTCCCAATACGTATTTAAATTAAAAACAGAGGCAAAAACTTTAAATCAAATTGAAAATATATACATAACTCCAAATGTGATGTTAAAAGACGTTGCCACCGTAAAATACGGTATAGAAGACCCACGGTCTATGTACAGAGCAAACGAACATCAAGCTATAGCACTAGCCATAGAAAGACCTTATGGAGGAGCTGCCCTTACTACTATAAACGCAGTTTATAAGCTTTTACCAAAATTAAGAAATGAATTTCCCGAGCTAAACATACAAGTAGCAGATTCTCAAAAAAGGCTCATAGAACTTTCCAATACAAATATGTTTGAGGCTTTAAGAGATGCCATAATATTTACTTCTTTGGTAATTTTTATATTTTTAGCAGATTTAAGGATGACTCTTATTTCAGCTATGTCTATTCCTTTTGTCTATGCTGCTACCATAGGTGTTATGTGGATACTTGGAATAGAATTTAATTTAGTAACTCTAACAGCCATAATACTTGCACTCGGCATGCTAGTGGATGATGCCATAGTGATACTTGAAAATATAGAAAGGCATTACGTTGAGCTTCACAAAAGTCCAATACAGGCAGCCGTAGATGGTACTAAAGAGGTTATGCTTGTGGTATTTGCTGGGACATTGTCTACTTCCATAGTGCTTTTACCACTTCTATTTGTAGGTAGCTATCCAGAGCGTATCTTTAGACCTTTGGCTGGGACTCTTATAATAGCTGTTTTGGTATCTTATATAGTGTCTATAACATTTATACCTATAGTTAGTACAAGATTTTTAAAATCGGAGACAAAAAAGCTCCCATTTGAGGCTTTTATAAACAAGGTTGTAGAAAAAGTTTTAAACCCTTTAAAGAACTTTTATATAAGTTGGAACGCCCTTATGATAAACAACAAAATAGCTATGAGGGTTTTCATGATACTTGGGGTGCTGCTTTTTGTAATAAGCCTAAGAGATATTATGCCGCTAGAGGGAAGAGACGTTATGCCACCTATGGATACAGGTATCGCTATAGCAAAAATCACTTTTTACCCAAATACCTCTATATATCAAGCAGATAAAGAAACAGCTAAGATAGAAAAATTCATATATAGCCTAAAATCAAATAACATATACGTGACAAAAACTATATCTACCGCTATCGGCACAGAACCAGGGGTTTTCACAATAGGTGGTGGTACGCCATACCAAGTATCAATGACTATACATTTTATAAATCGTTTTAAAAGAACAAAAACTTTGTGGCAGTTAGAAGATGAGATTAGAAATTTCATACATAAGCTACCGGATGTAGAATATGTAAACGTTTACGATTATGGGGCTACCCCTGTTTCTTCTATAGCGGCAAATCTTGATGTTACACTTTTTAGCCCTTCTTTAAAAGCCTTAAACGAAACGGGTAGCGAAATTATGAAAGTGCTTGCCCATACAAAGGGACTAAAATCTTATTCAAGATCTTGGGACATGAATGCCATAGAGTACGATTTTAAAATAGATAAGCAAAAGTGCGCTTTTTATCATACTACACCTTTTAACGTAGCTTCTCAAGTAGCTCAAGGGTTAAGCGGCGTTGTATCTTCTGTCTTTACTATACCAAATCAAACTGGTTATCTTATAAGGGTTATAGCTTATAATCACGATAGAGACAAAATTGGTAAGTTTAAAACCTATCCTATAAAAACTCCAGATGGTTTTATACCTTTAGAGGCGTTTGGACATTTTGTCGTAAGTCATCAGCCTACACTTATTACAAGGCAGGCCATGGAATACACGCTTGATCTTTACGGCTATAGGTCCACATATCCAATCACCCATATGATGGATAGTTTCTATAGAGAGTTTAAAAAATTTCATATAAAATTACCACCAAACGTAAAAATGGAGCAAACTGGTGATATATCGATGATGACGGATGCCATAGGAAGGATGGCAAAGGCTATAGGTATAGGTATAGTGCTTCTTTACCTTGTTTTGGTTCCTGTATTTGTTTCTTGGCGTTCACCACTTGCCATAATGCTTGCAATACCTCTTGGTGCAATAGGCGGAGCTTGGGCTTTGCTTATAATGGACAAACATGGTTCTTTGCCTGCTATTATGGGTTTTGTGCTTTTAGGAAGCATAATTGTCAAAAATTCAATACTTTTGATAGATTTTATTCAAGAAGGACAGAAAGAAGGCATGAATCTAAAAGAAGCCATATCAGAAAGCATAAGACTAAGGACAAGGCCGGTTTTAATGACAGCTTTTGGAACCGCCGTTGGTATGATACCAATAGCTTTGGAGTGGGCTATAGGACTTGAAAGATTGGCACCTCTTGCGGCTGTGGCTATAGGCGGTCTTCTAATAGGTACATTTTTAAGCTTGGTTTATGTACCTACTTTTTACTATTTACTTTCCAAAAAGCCTAAAAACGATGAAAGGTAAATTTTATATACCAATAGCTTTATCTATTTTAATTTCTATATTAGCTTTTATAGAAGCTTTTGAGAAAAGTATAAGATATCGTACAATGTTTTATTTAGATACAGTAAATTATTATGCTGGATATGTATTTTTGTTTGTTTATATAATACCTTTGATAATAATATTGTTTAATATAAAAAGCTTAAAAGAACAGAAAGCTTATCCTATAACTATATTTTACAGTATAGTGGGTCTTGTGTTGAGTATTTTTATAAGCGTAAAAAAAGCTAACGAGCTTCTTGATTTTATCGTGAAATACCATCCTTACATATATATCTTACCAATGTTAGCAATAGCTGTTAATTTAAAAAAGCTAAATAAAAAGTTTTTCTTGCTCACGCTTTTTATAATATTGATATATACAGCTTTTCTAATAAAATATTTAAAATTACCCCATATTTATATAAATTTTTCGTCTTCATATACGAGATTGATCATCACTTATTTAATCCTTATGCTTTTGCAATTAATAACTTATAATAAAAGTAAATGGAAAGAGCCGAAATAGTAAACTATTTATATTTTGTAATAAAATATAGCATATCTATATTTGCGATACTAAATCCTTTCGGTGCTTTACCGGTATTAGTTAGTTTAACTGCTGGTTATTCAAAGGAAGATATAGCTTACGTAGTTAGAAAATCTTCTATGTACGCTGGTTTTATATTGATATTTTTTGTAGTATTTGGAGATATTCTTTTTGAAATATTTGGTATAGGTATTGATGCTTTTCAAATAGGTGGTGGTATAATTCTTGCTTTTGTTGCTATGAATATGATTTTTGGACAACCACATAAAGAAAGGGCTTCTAGTCAGGACTTGACAGAAGTAGAGCAAAAAGAAAACATATCGGTAGTACCATTAGCAATTCCACTACTTTCTGGGCCAGGAGCTATAAGCACTGTTATAACTATAGCATCATCAGCCCACACTTTTCTTTACCACGCACTCTTGGTTTTATCAATAGGAATTGCTTGTTTTGGAGTATTTTTGGTTTTTAAAAGCTCTGATAAAATTACAAGGCTGTTGGGAAGGATTGGTATAAATGTACTGTCAAGACTTATGGGGGTGCTTTTGATGGCTTTAGCAATGCAATTTGTGATAAAAGGTTTACTTTTAGCTTTTCCTGTTTTAAGAAAATGAATGAACATTCTATGTTATAATATTTTCTATGAAAAGGTTATCCTCGTTAGAAAAGATTCAATACGCTAATATTTTATCTATAGTAATTTTTACTATATCGTTGGCGGTAGAAGTTTACCAATATGGGCTTTTCGATGTTGCTAGAATATTGAATATTTTCAACTTTTTAGCGGCTTGGTTTATATTCGTAAATATAAGGAAAGTTCAATCGTTTATAAAAGATACTGCCAGTGTATTAAAACAAGCTTCCGATGGTGAGCTAACAAATAGAATAACCACTCATGATGCTGGTGAATTAGAGTTATTAAGAGATAGCGTAAATAGCTTGTTGAATCAAATAGAAAGCTTTATCATAGATTTAACAAATATAATAAAAGCTGCATCTAGTAAAAATACCGATGTAAAAATAGACGAGTCTATATTTAAAGGTAGTTTTTCTGAGGTAGCAAAAGGATTTAAAGAGCTTTTAAATTTAATAGATGAAAACGAAAGATTTATGGAAAGAGCAAGATTTTCTCAAGAACTTTCTAAAATAGGTGGAGGAATATCTTCTAATCTAAAGTTAATAGAAAAAGACATAAAAAATATATTTAACAAGTTAAACGTAATAAAAGACCAAAGTGCCCAAACATCTCAGCTATCAAAGAATGCTACCAAAGATGTAGAGGATGTAGTAAAAGATTTACAAAACATTTTAGAAGATATTAAAAATTCGAATGAGTCTATACAAGCTCTTATATCTAAAACAGAGAGTATAACCAAGATATTAAGCGTTATAAGAGAGATTGCTGATCAAACAAATATGTTGTCTTTAAATGCTGCAATAGAAGCAGCTCGTGCAGGTGAACAGGGAAGAGGCTTTGCAGTGGTAGCAGAGGAAGTAAGAAAGCTATCCACAAAAACTCAGAAAGCTACAGACGATATTGCGAAAGTTATCACAGAACTTCAAATATACAATAAAGAAGCTAGCAACCGCATTGACGAGATGGTAAAAAGCGCATCCCTTTCTACAAAGTCAATATATAAATTAAAGGATGTGATAGAAGAATTTGATAAATCCGCTGAATACAACGCCAATCTTGTTTTATATTTATCAGACGTAGCCGGTATGCTTTCTAAAAAGATAAGCCATATAATTTTCAAGCATCAAACCTTCACATCGGTATACATCAACAAACTAACTTTTGATTATAAAGATGAGAACAGCTGTGAATGCGGTATATGGTATAACTCAGAAAGTGCAAATAGATTTAGAAAATATAACGAGTTTAACGTCATCGGCGAGCTTCATAAGGAATTTCACAATCTTGTTTACGATATTGTGTCTAAAATAAACAAAGGTGAAGATCTATTTAATTATAAGGAACAACTTTTAGATACGTTAAATAGATTAGAAAATCTAAGTAGAGAAATGTTTGAGTATACTGATAAAATTGTAGAAAATGAAGAAAAAGAAATGCTTATTAGTGAAAAAATTTAATAGCTTTTCGGATAAAAATACATTATATTATTATATATGCTTACAGAAGAACAGTTGAATGAGCTTAAGAATATGCTAATAGAGCAAAAAAATATGATAATAGAAAGATTGGAAAAACAAATAGACGATGTAGAAGATGTCACTTTTTCAGGTGGAGATGAGTTAGACAGAGGAGGACTTGAAGGTTCTAGACTCTTACGATATAGAACTACCGATAGAGAAACGAAACTACTTAAAAAAATTGAATATACGCTAGCTAAGATAGAAAACGGTACGTATGGATATTGTGAAATATGTGGAACAGAGATACCCTACGAGAGATTGAAAGCAAGGCCAGTCACAAGCATGTGTATAAAGTGCAAAGAGTTAGAAGAGGAGAACGAAGATGGATAATTGGATGTTTCCGCGTATCAAAAATTTACCGCCATACGTATTTGCTGTTGTAAATGAGCTTAAAACAAATATGCGAAAAAATAACGAAGACGTTATAGATCTGGGTATGGGAAATCCAGATTTACCGCCAAACCAAGATGTTATAGACAAACTCTGTGAAACTGCCAAAAAGCCGGATGTACATGGTTATTCAGCATCAAAAGGCATACCAGGTTTAAGGAGAGCTATAGCAAATTTTTATAAAAAAAGATACGATGTAGATTTGGATAAAGATAAAGAAGTTGTAATGACAATGGGAGCAAAAGAAGGCTATTCCCATCTTATGCTTGCTATGTTATCGCCAGGAGACAGTATAGTGGTAAGCAATCCAACATACCCCATACACTATTATGCGCCTATTATAAGCGGAGGTAACGTAATAAGCATAAATATAGAAGAACCGGATTCAGAAGATTTTGAAAACAAATATCTTGAAAATCTGTATAATTTAGTTAAAAATAGTTTAAAAAAGCCGGTAGCCATAGTGCTTAGCTTTCCTCACAATCCCACAACGGCTACTGTTAGTCTCGAATTTTTCAAAGAGGTGGTAGCTTTTGCAAAATCAAAAGATATATGGCTAATACACGATTTTGCTTATGCTGATCTTGGTTTTGATGGATATACACCGCCTTCTATACTTCAAGTAGAGGGAGCCAAAGATATTGCTGTAGAGCTTTACTCTATGTCAAAGGGTTTTTCTATGGCAGGTTGGCGAGTGGCTTTTATGGTAGGCAATGAAATACTTGTTAAGAATCTTGTACATCTTAAAAGCTACTTAGACTACGGTTTGTTTACACCAATTCAAGTAGCTTCTATAAAAGCGTTAGATGGAGATTATTCTTTTGTAGAAAAAAATAGGGATATATACAAAAAAAGAAGGGATGTGTTGATAAAAGGCTTAAACGATATGGGTTGGCATGTAAAACCCCCAAAAGCTGGCATGTTCGTATGGGCTAAGATACCCTCTTCTCTTAATATGAATTCTTTGGATTTTTCAATGTACTTGCTAAAAGAAGCTAAAGTAGCCGTCTCTCCCGGTGTGGGTTTTGGTGAGATGGGAGAAGGATATGTTAGGTTTGCTTTGGTAGAAAATGAAAAACGAATAAGGCAAGCCATAAAAAACATGAAAAAAGTCTTAAGCCATCAGCTTAAACTTAGTGCATAATATATGTATACAGTCCAAATACCGCCTGCTGAGGCATGGACACACCATAATGGCGGGATAAAAATACCTCAGCCCAAGCCAGCATGTTAGGTTTGGTTTTAATGGCAAGGTTATGTTTGTAAACTCTGTTAAAAGTGTAAAACCAGAAGATGTAAAAGTTTTCCTGATAGAAGGAACTTCTTTAGAGCTTTTAGAAAAACATATTAAAAATTTCAAAAGCCTGAAACCCATTATAGAAAAAACAATGGAAGTTGAAAGGTTTAAAGGTAAAAAGGGTGAATTTATAAAACTTATAGACCCCATTACTTATATATATTCTTTAGGAGAACCAGATAAGATTACAGAAGACGTATATAGAGAAGTTGCATCAAAAGCAAGTGCAAAATTAAAAAAAGACAAGATACCTAAAGCTGTATTAATAGCCGATACAAAATATTCGAGAGCTATAACCGAAGGGCTTTTACTAGGAAGCTATGATTTCGATAAGTATAGGACCAAAGATAAGGAAGAAAAATTTGATGTAGAAGCTGTCAATATATTAAACGGAGACCAAAAGGATATAAATATAGGCAGTATAGTAGCCGATGCTCAAATCTTTGCAAGAAATCTTGTAAATGAACCAGGATGTGTAATAAATCCGATAACGCTTGCAAATATAGCAAAAGAAGAGTGCGAAAAAGTTGGTTTAGAAGTTAATGTATACGATGAAAAATGGATTCAAGAGCAAAATATGAACGGCCTTTGGATGGTGGGTAAGGGCTCAGAAACTCCACCGAGGTTTATACACATAATCTATAAACCTAAGAAGAATAAGAAGAATAGAAAGAAGCTAGCTATAGTAGGTAAAGGTCTTACGTTTGACAGCGGTGGGCTAAATATAAAAACTGGTGATTATATGAGAACTATGAAGTTAGACAAGTCTGGTGCTTGCAACACTATAGCTATCATGAGAGCCATAGCAAAACTCGAACCAGATGTTGAAGTACATGGGTTTATAGGAGCAGCTGAAAACATGCCAGATGGCAAAGCTTATAGACCAGACGATATAATAGTGTTTAGAAACGGTAAGACTGCCGAAATAGACAATACTGATGCAGAGGGTAGAGTTACTTTGGCAGACGTTTTGTCTTATGCTTCTGAGCAAAAACCAGATGTCATCATAGATATGGCTACCCTTACCGGCGCTTGCGTTGTGGCGCTTGGCGAATTCACTGCAGGGCTTTTCGTAAATGACCAAGAACTAGGGAACACGCTTTTAGAGCTTTCCAAAAAAACTGGTGAAAGGTTATGGCAACTACCAT
>PNJC01000135.1 GCA_002878215.1 Hydrogenobaculum sp.
ACTTCTCCACCCACAGTGGCGTGTATTGAAGCCATCATAGTGGCTAATTGAATTTTTTCATGTACTTGAGTGGATATTATAAAAGCTAGCTTGCTCATTTCTTTTCCTCCTATCTTTTATTGAGTTTTATTTTAATATGTAAGTCTTAACTATTCAATAAATGTTGTTTATTTAATGTGTAAAATATGCTTATAAAAGTATATAAATATATACTAATATCCAAAACAACTGTTTATTTTATTGAATAAAAATATTTTATATGTTAATATTTTAAGATGGAGTTTACACTAAAAGTTCCAGCTTCTATGAGCAATTTAGGAGCAGGTTTTGATACATTTGGACTGGCAGTAAATCTTTACAATATTTTTCATATCAAAAGCTCTGAAACATTTTCTATATCTTTTGTAGATTTAGATATAAAACCGGAAGAAAATCTTTTCTTAAAAGTTTATAAAAGATGTATAGAAGCTTTTAACGAAGAAGAAATGCCTGTTAGCATTACAATAAAAACTGAAATACCCTTTTCAAGAGGGCTCGGTAGTAGCAGCAGCGCTATAATAGCTGCTATAAAAATCTTTGACATCTTATACAAAAAGGGGCTTTCTTACGATGATATTTTTAAAATAGCTTACGAATTTGAACCTCATCCCGATAATTTAGTTCCAGCTTTGGTAGGCGGGTTTAACGTTTGTTTAAAAGACGATCATCACACATTTTTTAACAAAATAGATTTTCCAGAGGAGCTAAAGATAATAGCTATCATACCAGATATAAAGATATCCACAGAAGAGGCCAGAAAAATACTTCCTCAAAAGATAGATATAAAAGATGCAATTTACAATATACAAAGATCAAACCTACTTTTGAGCTCTCTTGTATCAAAACGTTTTGAGCTTTTAAAAGAAGCTGTAAAAGATAAGCTTCATCAACCTTATAGGAAAAGCTTAATACCATTTTACGACGATATAGAAAAAATAGCCTATGACAGCGGCGCAAAGGCAGTTTTTATAAGTGGTTCTGGTAGCACAATAGGTATTTTTGCATTAGAAAATGAAGACGTTATATCTAAACATTGTGTGTCGTTTTTCTCATCAAAAAATATTAAAAGCTCCTGTAAAATATTGTCTGTAGATAAAGAAGGAGCAAGAGTATGTTAGAGCTAAAAAGCTTTTTCTTTAAGGATGATAAACTTTTCATATTAGATCAAAGAAAGCTTCCCCATGAAGAAGTATATTTTGAAGCGACCAATATAGAGGATGTAGCCTATGCTATAAAGGCTATGCTTGTAAGAGGAGCACCGGCCATAGGATGTGTGGCAGCATACGGTTTTGCTATTGGTATAAAAGACGGCTTAGATGTAGAAAAGGTTTACAATATATTATCCAACACAAGACCCACCGCTGTAAATTTGTTTTGGGCTTTAAATAGAATGAAAGAAGCGTATTTTGAAAAGAAAGATCTTTTTGAAGAGGCGCAAAAGATAGAGCAAGAAGACATAGAAGCAAATATAAGAATATCAAAATTTGGAGCTTCTTTGATAACCGAGAAGTCAGTGATTTTGACTCATTGCAACACCGGAGCCTTAGCCACTGCTGGGGTAGGAACAGCGTTAGGTGTTATAAAAGAGCTTCATAGACAAGGCAAAGTAGATTATGTTTTAGTAGATGAAACAAGGCCTTATTTACAGGGTTCAAGACTTACAGCTTTCGAGCTTTTAAAAGCTAATATACCATATAAAATAATAGTGGATTCTTCGGCTCCTTTTCTTATATCAAGGGGCATAGTAAAGGCTGTTTTTGTGGGTGCAGATAGGATAGCTTCCAATGGAGATACGGCTAACAAAATAGGTACTTTTATGCTATCTTTGGCTTGCAAAGCTTACAACGTCCCATTTTACGTAGTAGCCCCTACTTCCACAATAGATTTTAACGCGAAATCTTTTCAAGATATACCCATAGAAGAAAGATCAAAAGATGAAGTTTTAAAATGTAAAGATGTTTTTGTAGGTCCTATAGATTCTGAAGCCATAAACTATTCTTTTGATATAACACCTGCTCAAAACATCAGCGCTATAATAACAGAGAAGGGGATAGCGCATTATCCTTATGTTGATAGTTTAAAAAACTTTAAGGAGCAAATATGAATATAGTATCCATAGGAGGAGGCACTGGATTATCAAGTCTTTTGTCTGGTCTTAAGAGACTTGTAGGAAAAACAGTAGACAATTTATACGCTATAGTTACTGTGGCAGATAGCGGTGGAAGTACCGGCAAGCTAAGGAAAATATACAACATACCAGCTCCTGGAGATATAAGAAACTGCATAGTGGCTTTATCAGAGCACGAAGATATAATGAAAAAACTCTTCCAGCATAGACTAAAGGGAGAAGGATTGGAAAATCATGCGTTTGGAAATTTGTTTCTCACGGCTCTTACAGAAATAACTGGTAGCTTCGTGGAGGCTATAAAGCTAACTTCAAAGATATTGGATACAAAAGGGAGCATCATACCATCTACAACGGATAGCGTTGATCTTGTGGCAAAGTTTAGCGATGGAACTATAGTGAAAAATGAAGAAGACATAACAAACTATGGAAAGCAGAAAAAAGCTCATATAGTAGATATCTGGATAGAACCAGAAAACCCTTTTGTACCTATAGAGGCTATAGCTGCTATAGAAAGCGCAGATTTTATAATATTTGGGCCTGGTAGTTTGTATACTAGCATAATACCAAATCTCCTCATCAAAGAAATAAGGGAAAGCGTAAAAAACTCTCCAGCTAAAAAAATATTTATATGCAATGTCATGACACAGCCAGGGGAAACAGACGATTATACAGCTTATGACCATATTAACATGTTTAGAAGGTTTACACAAATAGAGTGTATAGATATAGCGATAGTAAATACAAAGATGCCCCCAAACGATATTTTGAAAAAGTATATAGCTACTGGGCAAGAGCCGGTAGTACCAGATGTAGCAAAAATATCAAAAGAAAATATAGATGTATATGCAGAAGACCTAATAAGCGAGAATATATCTTTTGTAAGACACGATCCTATTAAATTAACAAATTTATTGGAACATGTGATGGGAAAATATGTATTATATTGAATTTGATACTGACTTTATACCGAACAAAGAGGCAGATATAATAGTAATAGGGAGTGGTATAGCTGGTCTTTTTTGTGCTATCACTCTTAAAAACTTGAAACTAGACCCAGTGATTATAACAAGAGGCATTGGAAATACGTATTATTCTCAAGGGGGGATAGCGGCCGTTGTATCGAAAGAAGATTCTACTGCTTGGCATGTTTTGGATACGCTGAGGGCTGGAAGAAACTTAGGAGATGTAAAAAATATAGAGATTTTGGCTCAGGAGGGCCCAAACCGTATAGTAGATTTAGAGCTTTACGGTGTTAACTTTGACAAGAAGGAAGATGGTAGCTTCGAAACTACAATAGAAGGTGGCCATTCTTACAAAAGGGTTTTAAAAGTAAAAGACTATACTGGTAAAGCCATATACGAAGCACTTTTTAAGAAAGCCAAAGAACTAAATATACGTATTTTAGAAGGGGAGCTTTTAGAAATTATAACAAAAGACAACGCTTTAGTAGGCTGCATAGTAGAGCAAAACGACGAGCTTATTTTTTGGAAATCAAAGTTTTTGGTTTTAGCCACCGGCGGAGCAGCATCTATGTATTCTCACACTTCAAATCCACTTAAAACAAGGGCGGATGTAATAGGGATAGCGCTAAGAAGAGGATTTTTAATAGAAAATCCAGAGTTTGTTCAGTTTCATCCCACTGTGTTTGAAAATACAAACCTTTTAATATCAGAAGCTGTAAGGGGAGAAGGCGCAACGCTTGTAAATCAAAACAACGAAAGATTTGTAAACGAGCTAGAACCTCGTGATGTGGTGGCAAGGGCTATATATAGAGAGATGCTAAAAGGGAACAAAGTTTATCTTGATATGAGAAGTTTAAAAGTGAACATAGAAACAAGATTTCCTACCATATACAACTTTTTGTTGGAGCACAAAGTAGACCCGTATAAAGATCTTGTTCCCATTACA
Organism: Hydrogenobaculum sp.; assembly: GCA_002878215.1. Lineage (GTDB taxonomy): Bacteria > Aquificota > Aquificia > Aquificales > Aquificaceae > Hydrogenobaculum. Next base: position 4,076 of record PNJC01000135.1, read on the forward strand.
CCGGCAGCACACTATTATATAGGTGGCATAAGAACTGATGAGAACGGTGAAACTACCGTAGACGGTGTTTACGCCATAGGAGAAGTAGCTAGCACAAGAGTGCATGGAGCAAATAGACTAGCATCAAACTCTCTTTTAGAAGGGGTTGTTTTTGGATATAGGGCAGCTTATTCTATAGCTTTATCAAATAGAAAATTTAAGCTTTTAAAAGCAAAAAACCAAAGATCAACGACAAAGGACACAGATTGCCAACAATATTTTGACACAATAAAAAATACGATGTGGCAGTACGCTGGTCTTGAAAGAACAGAAGATGGACTTCTTTACGCCGTTAAAAAGATAAAGGAGATTATAAAACTTTGCACAGAGGCAAAGCCCACGAAGAAAAATAAAATTATATTTGACGTAAGTTTATCAGCTTATGCTACTTTACAAGGAGCTTTGAAAAGAAGAGAGAGTAGAGGTTGCCATTTTAGATTGGATTTTCCTTATGAAAAAGATGAATATAGGTATAATACAAAAATATGTTTAGAAGATTCGTTGGAGAATTTGCTTGATTAAAGTATTTTGCTTTTACCATAAGAAAATCTTATATCTATAAAAGCTATATAACATTATAATTATATTGTTGTTAGACTAAGCAGGAGGTTATTTATGAACAAAGTTCTTTTAGATACGTTGACTACTCAAAAAGAAAGCCCAGAATATCTTCAGATAAGCATGGCGGCAGCCATGACACTTGGTTTGGTGCCTGGGACATTTTACAGAAACGCAAAGCTAAGTTGTATAAATACACTCCTTACTTATCCTTCTGGATGTCATGCCAACTGCGCTTATTGTGGTCTTCAAAAGGCAAGAGAAGAAGAATTCTCAAAAAGAAATTTCATAAGAGTTGAATGGCCTACCATCAAGCTGGATGATATATTGGAAAAGGCTAAGCAGGTGGGACACGTGGAGAGACTATGTATAGCTCAAATAACACATCCTCGTTCAATAAGGGATACAAAAACTGTCTTAGAAAAGGTATTGTACGAGCTTGGGGATCAAATATTTGTTTCTCTTCTTATAAATGCTACTGGTACTAGATATCAAGATATAGAGGACTATAAAAAGTTAGGGGCTGACACTGTAACGGTAGCCTTAGACTGTGCTACACCAGAATTATTTGAAAAGATAAGAGGCAAGTCGTTAAATAGCCCTCATAAGTTTGACTATTTCTGGAAGGTGCTTGAATGGTCAGCTGAAGTGATGGGAGATGGGTTTGCCGGATGTCATTTAGTAGTAGGATTGGGAGAAACGGAGCAAGAAATGATAGAACGCATACAAAAAGTCAGAGATTTGGGCGCTAGAACACACTTATTTTCTTTCTGGCCAGAGGAAGGTTCTCTAATGGAAAACGAAAAACCATGCCCAGCCCCTCAATACAGAAGAGTACAAATGGCGAGATATATAATAGACAACGAATATGGTAGATACGAGGATATGAAGTTTAACGAAAAGGGTCAAGTTATAGATTTTGGCATAAAAAAGGATTTGTTTGAAGAGTTGTTTGCTAGCGGTAAACCATTTATGACAGCTGGTTGCAGGGGTAAAACCACAGAGGTGGCTTGCAACAGGCCTTTTGGAGATAGCTCACCTACAAATTTAAGAAGTTTTCCTTTCCAACCAAACAAATCAGATCTATCCAACATAAGAGAGCAGATATTCGATTACGAGATGGAAAAAGCTTATCCTGACTTCCTAAACCCAAGCACTGGTAGATATTTCTAAGTTGCTGACGTATAAAGGAGGCTTTTGCCTCCTATTGACTTATAATATTTATTATATAAATTTATGCTTATGAAAAGAGTTTTATGGCTTTTATTAATAATAAATTTATCCTTTGCAGTAAGAATAAGAGATATAGTGACATTTGAAGGAAATAGAAGCAACGTGCTAATAGGTTATGGTATAGTAAGCGGTTTAAACGGTACAGGAGATAGTAAAGCCACCATATTTACAGTAGATTCTTTGGTAAATGTGCTATCAAGAATGGGCATAAATTTTACGCCAGCACAAATCAATCAAATGACTACAAAAAATGTGGCAGCGGTAATGGTTACTGCAAAAGTACCTCCGTATGCAAAAGCTGGTACACCTTTAAACGTTACAGTCTCTTCCATAGGAGACGCTAAAAGCTTACAAGGTGGTGTACTTCTTATGACTCCACTAAAAGGACCAGATGGCAAAGTCTATGCCTTAGCCCAAGGTCAAATAGTAACTCCTACTACCGGTGGAACTACAAATCAAAATTTAAACAGCGGATATATTCCAAATGGTGCCACATTAGAAAGAAGTTTGCCTTTTACGATGCCAAAGAAATATATAGATTTATACTTAAACTACCCAAGTTTTAATACTGCGAACGCTATACAAGATGCCATAAACAACAAGTTTGGATACGGTACAGCTGTAGCTATAGATAGCGACACGGTAAGAGTAAAACTGCCCCCGTACAACGCCGTTGATTTTTTATCGATAATAGGAGATTTGAAAGTCCATGTTCACAACCCATCTAAAATCATCATAGATAGTAGAACAGGCACGATAGTTATGGGAGGAGATATAAGGATATCGCCTGTGGCGGTGGCTTCTGGCAATATATCGGTAGAAGTAAGACAAGCTCCAGCCAATCCACAGCAAGCAAACACCACTACTAAAAATGGTAAAAAGTACAACGTATTTTTTGTAAAAGCACCGACACTAAGACAATTAGTTAGTTCTTTAAACAGCGTTGGAGCAAAACCATCAGATATAATAAACATAATAGAAGCTATGGCAGCTCAGGGTGCCATACATGCTAAAGTAGAAGTAGAGTAAAGGAGATGAAACATGACAAATTTTAAACCTAATCTTGTAAACCCAAATTATCTGCTTCCTCCTGAAAACTTTACAAACGAGTTTTCACATTTAAACAACAAAGAGAAAATTAAAAAAGCTTCAGAGCAATTTGAAGCCTTTTTCCTAGAAGAAATCTTAAAAGAAGCTTACAAGTCTTTTGCAAGCGAAAATGATTTTCAAGCAAATACATATCAGGATATGTTTTTCCAAAATATAGCTAAAGTGTTAAGTGAAGCTGGGGGTGTTGGGTTTGGCAAGTTTATAGAAAAAGCTGTAGAACAAGAGATAAAGGATCAACATCAAACAAATTTATTAAACCAGGACATCGGTAACAAAATAAATGGCAAGGCTTAAAGATTACTACGCTATACTGGGTGTTAAAAGAGATGCTACAGAACAAGAAATAAAAGCGGCTTATAGACAATTAGCTAAGGAGTATCACCCAGACGTTAATAAAGATTATGAGGATCTTTTTAAGGAGATAAACGAAGCTTACAGCGTTTTAAGCGACAAAGACAAGAGGAGTGAATACGATAGTCTTCTTATAAATCCCGACGAAAATAAAATAAAGAATTTTACAGAGTATATTCAAGAATTTATAAACTCAATATTTAATGGAGAGAAAGAACAAAAACCAAAAAAAGGTGAAGATATAAAGCTGAAAATTTTCTTAACATTAGAAGAAGCCTATCTTGGTACATCCAAAGAGGTAGAGTACGAGAAATGGATTCCTTGTCCTGATTGTAACGCAAAAGGATATATAGGTGAACCGGATAAGGTTTTATGTGAGGCTTGCGAAGGGACTGGCAAAAGGGTTAGCGGCATATTCTCATTTCCAAGGCCTTGTTCAGTGTGTAGAGGAAGAGGTTATATAATAAAAAACGCCTGTAGCACATGTCTTGGGAGAAAAAGAATAGCTAAGAAATCAAAAATCATAGTTCAGATTCCTCCTCAAACTAACGACGGCGATATACTAAAAGTTATAGGTAAAGGTCACGCTGGCTTTGGCAACAAAGAGCCTGGTGATTTATATTTAAGAGTTTTTATCCAAGACCACAGCGTTTATAAAAAAGTTGGAAACGATATACATGTAGAACTTCCCATTAGCTATGCAGACGCCGTCTTAGGAGCAAACATAAAGTTTAGGTGGATAGATGGGAAAGATATTGACGTATTCATACAACCCGGTGCAGAATGCGGTTCTCAAAAGGTATTGCCAGGGCTTGGTTTTCAAAATGGCAACTTAATTTTTCATATTAAAATCCAAATACCAAAACAACTGTCTAAAAAACAACAAAAATTAATAGAAGAGCTAAGAAAATTAGAACACGAGGAAGATAACAAATCTATTTTTAGTATAGTAAAAAATATGTTGCAAAAATAATTTATTTCCAAAGATCCTTTTCTTTTGATTTATAGCATTCGTACAAAAAAGCATACTTCATAAACACGTAAAACATGCCAGAAAAAGCTATTATAAGCCCTTTTACACCTTCTTTGTATCCAGATTTTAGTATAAAAAACTTAAAAAAAATCCATATAGGGTTTACAATAAGGTTGTAAAAATGAAACGGTTTGTTCTTTTTACACATAATATCAGCGCTTATTTTTGCATATTTTAAAGTCCTTTCAAACTGGTCTTTCAAGCTTTTAAAAGAGTAGTGGTTTAAATAACCTTTTAGCTCATATGTTTTATTGCTACTACATACTACTGTTTCGTGTAGCTCACCAGTATATTTACATACATCTTTTTTAAAAACTCTTATAAGCTTTTCATTGTTCCACACATGTTTTAAAAAATCACCCATATAAAAACTTCGTCTTGTAACGAGCCCTATCTCATAGTCAGATGAAAGAAAATCTTTTAAAGAAGCTTTAAGCTCAGAAGAAAGTTCCTCGTCTGCATCTAAAACAAAAACTATATCATTCTTAGCTTTTGATATGCCAAAGTTTACCTGTGATGGATAGCTTACCCATTCGTTAAATATGACGTTTGCGCCGTAAGATTTCGCAATATCTATTGTTTTATCGGTGGATCCTGAATCTACAATAAGTATTTCATCTGCTACATCTTTTATGCTTTCTAAAGCTCTTTTTATATTTTTCTCTTCATTTTTTGTTAGTATTACAAAAGAAATTTTACGAGCTAACAAACTCATGAGCCCATTTTCCTATAGAACCAGCCCCCATAAATACTATAACGCTATCGTTAAACTGATTTAGCTTTTCAAAAAGCTCTTCTCTTGAAGATACATAAGCACAAGAATCCTTAGCCACATTTTTTGCTATGTCCGAAGAGAAAACACCAAATGTATTTTCCTCAGAGGCACCGTATATATCCATTAAAAATACGTTGTCTAAGCTTTTAAAAAGCTCTACAAAATCGTTAAAAAGATAGTAAGTCCTAGAATATCTATGCGGTTGAAATACCACTATTATATTTTTGTCTTTATATTTTGATTTTAAAGCTTCGTAAACACTTTTTATTTCTGTGGGATGATGTCCGTAATCATCGTAGATGAGGTTGCCATTTTTTTCACCGACAAATTCAATTCTTCTTTTGGCGTTTCTAAAGCTTTTTAAAGCCTCTCTTATAGTAGATTGTTCTATCTCCATAAGCGTTGAAACAGCTATTGAAGCAAGCGCATTATACACGTTGTGTATGCCCGGGATTTGAAGCTCTACTGTATTTAGTTTTATACCTTTATAAAACACATCAAACACTGTAATATCTTGATAAAATTTGATATTTTTAGCTTGAAAGTCTCCAGATTCTATCCCATAAGTAATTATCTTTTTATGTATTTTTGAGAGTATAGATCTAACCCCAGCATCATCTATATTTACAATAGAAGCTCCGTAAAAAGGTACGTTGTTTATAAATTGCACAAATGCCTCTTTTATATCTTCATAATCTTTGTAATATCCAATATGCTCTTTGTCTATGTTTGTGACTACATTTATAACGGAGTTAAGTTTTAAAAATGATCCATCAGACTCATCAGCTTCTGATATTAAGAGCTCGCTTTTTCCTAACACTGCATTTGAACCAAACGTCTGTAAAATACCGCCTATCAAAACAGTAGGATCTAAGCCAGCTATGTGGGATATATGGGAAATCATGGATGTAGTGGTAGTTTTACCATGAGAGCCTGATATAGCTATACCTTCTTTCATCCTAAACAAATCCGCCAGCATATCTCCTCTTGATATTACTTGAAGACCTAATTCTTTGGCTTTTAAAAGCTCTTCATTCACGTTGGATATCGCAGACGAATAAACTACCACTTCTTTGCCTATGACGTTTTTAGCATCGTGCCCTATGTAAATAACCGCCCCTTTCTCTTTTAGCTCTTTTATAACATCGTTTTCCTTTACATCAGAGCCAGACACTTCATAACCCATATCAAGCAGTATCTTAGCGATACCGCTCATACCTATACCACCAATACCTATAAAGTGAAATTTTCTAAATTTTTCTCTAAACATTGTGGTTAATATTATAGCATTAAGATGCTTTTTTGTATAAAGGTGAGTCTTCTCGTGTTTTTACCTGCGACTTGTATATAGAAACATCACCAGAGATTAGATAGGATGTGGCTACTGCTAACATACAAGCTGGTAGTAGTTGGTAACTTCCTGTCATTTCTACTACCATGAGAGTAACGGCTATTGGCACTTTTCCAGCGGCTCCAAAAAGAGATAGCATGCCAACTATAGAAAAAGCACCTATATCTTGGCTGTGTACTAAAGATGGAAATAAATCATGAAACATAATACCCATTCCAGCGCCTAAAAATCCACCTATAAAAAGACCTGGTGCAAATACACCTCCAGAAGCTCCAGAACCCACCGTAAAAGATGTAACTATTATCTTTATAAGAGCTAGAGATATAAAAAATAACACAAAAGGTATACCATACGTGTTAAAGATTTGCAACTTTCCATCTATGACAGCTTGAAGCCATCCATATCCTGTACCTAAAATCTCAGGGAACGCCATACCAATAATACCAGTGATAAACATACCAAGCACAGGTTTTAGGTATATGTTTAGTTTTAGGTTTTTAAAAAAGTTATCTTTAAAATAATAAAAAGTTTTTGCATAAATAACCCCAACAATACCACAGACAACACCCAAAATTACGTAAAGCGGCAACCTAAGTGGGTCAAACTGTTGTTGGTAAAAGCCAAAAACCGGCGTAAAACCAACGATGCTTCCAAATATGGAATATCCTATAGCCGAAGCTACCAGACCAGGAAATATTATATCGGCTTGCAAATCTGCTTTATAAAGAATCTCAGCTGCTAAAATAGCACCACCTATAGGTGCCTTAAATATAGTTCCTATACCCGCACCCATACCTACAGCTAGAATTCTCTCTCTATCCCTTTCTGAAAGCCCCAATAGTCTAGCAAGCCAAGAGCTTATTCCAGCTGAAATTAAGGCTGTTGGTCCTTCTCTTCCGGCAGAACCTCCAGAGCCTATAGTAATAGCAGAAGCTATGGTCTTTATAAAAATTACCCTGTCTCTTATTATTCCTCTTTTGTTGTGATAAGCGTCTATCGCCGCGTCGGTACCATGCCCCTCTGCTTCTGGAGCCCACTTAAACACTATAAAACCAGCTATCAAACCACCAATAGCAGTGATAATAGGAAGTAAATATACGAGCCCTTGTTTGAAAAATAAATCATTTGGCTTTTCACCTACAGGAGACGGAAAATGATAACCAAGAATTTTTACAGTGAATATAAACTCACATAATTTTAAACTATAGTAAAAGAAAAGAGCTCCAAGCCCAGAGACTACACCATTTATAATACCGAGTATAAACCATTTTAAAAAATGCCTTTGCTTAGATATTAA
>PNJC01000015.1 GCA_002878215.1 Hydrogenobaculum sp.
TAGTTATCTCAAAGATTACTACAGGAAGATAAAGGATAAAAGAAGCAGAGAAAAGTTAAGAAAAAAGTCCCCCTAAGTGAAAGGGGGAATAACTCTCAGGAGGTTTATATGGAACATATATTAAAATAATACCATTATCTATTTTGTCTATGATTTATCTCACTTTTGAGAAGACATTTGACCTAAAGCACCACCTAAAGCAGAGCCTAAAGCACCACCTATAACTCCACCTCTCCATCTATTAGAGTGGTCAAGCATTAAGCCAGCAGTAGCCCCTATTATACCGCCAACGGCAGCCCCTTGTTGTCCAGTTTGAGATAGTGTGTATTGACCTGTCTCTGCTGCACAAGAGAAAAGAGAAAGTGATATTGCAGCTAAACCTATAAGTTTTTTCATTGTTTTTACCTCCTTTGTATATATTATATCTTAGTGTGTTGTTTTTGTCAATATTAAAAATCATGATTGAAGGAGTTGTAATATGGATGAATTACAAAGTATAATTTATCAGTTAACAGGAAACTATTATACAAAAGAGAGGTTGTGTCTATTAGAAAAGAAATTACAAATAAATAATTCTGCAAAAGAAATAGATAAATTATTCAAAGAGAAAAAACTAACAAAAGATATATTGAATATCATCACTGTCCCAGAAACAAAATTCTTTAGAGAAAAGTTGCAGCTTGATACGTTTATGAAAGAAATAGTTTTGAAAATCATCTTTCCATCTGTTCCCAAGGGTCAACCAGTAAAAGTGGCATCTTTTGCATGCGCCACAGGAGAAGAAGTTTACACCTTAGCGATGATGTTTGAAGCAAACGCTGTACCATATCAAATAATAGGTTTTGACATAAACGAAAGCTATTTAGAGAAAGCAAGAACTGGCATATATCCAAAAAGAGAGATGCTTGATATACCGCAAGAATATCATCAATTTTTAGATATAAAAGAAGATAGTTTCAAAATAAAAGATTCTATAATGAAAAAAACACAGTTTAAGCAGTTAAACCTCATAAGAAAAGAAGATTTTGCACCCTATAAAGAGTTGTTTGATGCAGCGTTTTGTAGAAATGCACTAATATATTTTGACGATAATTCAAAGCTAAGTGCCATAAGAAATATAGCTTACACTATAAAAATTGGTGGTTTTTTCACAGTATCTATGACAGAAGTACTAAGCCGCATACACACTCAGTTTTTCGAAACCGTAAAAATAAACAACATTTTCTTTTATAAAAAGATTAAATAAGCGTAAAGGAAAATATAGAGATTTTAAAACTAAAGTTAAATTGCGAGGGAAGGATTTGAACCTTCGACCTTCGGGTTATGAGCCCGACGAGCTACCAAGCTGCTCCACCTCGCAAGAAGATTTTATCATATTAAAAGCTTAAATTCAATGATAAAACTCATGTTTAATGCTGTATATATCTGATATAATCAACATTTATGCAAAGCAAATACATAATAGACATTGTTACACCAGATAATTTAGACGAGTTTGTAAATCTTGTAAAAGATTATATAAAAGTATCTGACATAGTATGCTTAGAAGGTGAGCTTGGAGCGGGGAAAACCACGTTTGTAAAAGCGTTTCTAAAAAGCTATAACTTTTACAACGTATCAAGCCCAACATTTTCAATAATAAACGAATACAAGTTGAAAGACTTTGACGTGTTGCATGTAGACTTCTACAGAGTAGAAAATGTAAAAAGTTTTGTAGATTATATAAAAGAAAAGCAAAGCGAATCCATAACCTTTGTAGAATGGCCAAAAGAAATAGAATGCACAAAAACACTAAGCATAAAAGATGTAGGTAAAAATAGAAGGCTGTTTAAATTATGTCTATAGATGCTATAATAATAGGTGGGCCTACGGCATCTGGCAAAACAGAAATTGCCCACGAGTTGGCAAGACTTTTAAACACAGAGATAATAAGCGCAGATTCCATGTGCGTGTACAAGTTTATGAACATAGGCACCGCAAAGCCAAGTTTAGAAAAAAGAAAAGAGATAAAATACCATATGATAGATGTAGTATTGCCAAACGAATATTTTGATACTTATATGTATGTAGAAAAAACCAAAGAAATTATAAATAAATTAAAACTGTCAGGTAAAATCCCAATAATAGTGGGTGGTACATACCTTTATATCCAGGCACTCTTATACGGCTTACCAGAAACTTCAGAACCGGACTTTAAGCTTAGAAAGAAACTAGAAAGCATAGCACACAAAAAGGGACTTGATTTTTTATACGAAAAGCTTAAAACCGTAGATAAAGCATATGCGGAAAAGATAGGAAAAAACGACAAAAAACGTATAATAAGAGCGTTAGAAGTGTTTATAAACACAGGAAAACCTTTTTCCACATTCCACAAATGGCAAGAACCAAAGATGAAAGTTTTAGGCTTTTATACAAACCTTACCCAAGAAGAGCTAAACGAAAATATAGAAAAAAGAACATACCACATGATAGAACAAGGGCTTGAGGTGGAATGTATAAACTTGCTTTGTTTAGGATACAAAGAAGCTATGACCTCTTCTCAAGCAATAGGCTACAAAGAAATGATACCCTACATAGAAGGGAAAGCAAGCCTCAAAGAGGCTGTGGAAAACATTATAAAAAATACAAAAGAATACGCCTCAAGGCAAAGAAGATGGTTTCAAAAAACCCCTTTCATACCTATAAGAACCCTTGAGGATATCAAACACCACCTGCAATCGCTGGGACTATAGAAAGCGTATCTCCATCTTTTAGCTCTGTGTCTATACCCTTTAAGAACCTTATGTCCTCGTCGTTTAGATACAAGTTTACAAACCTTCTTAGCTCTCCGTTTTCGTCTACAAGTCTTTCTTTGAAACCTGGGTAAGAGGCTTCTAAAGCATCTATAAGCTCCTTTATGTTTTTAGCCTCTACGCTTACTTCTCCTTGGCCATTGGCCAACCTTCTCAAAGGTGTTGGTATCCTAACGGTTATAGCCATATCATCTCCTTAAGCCAAAAGGCACCGCCATTTATATAGCGCTTACGGCAAGCGCTGCCTAAAGTTATAATTATAGCACAAAACTTCCTAAAGTAAATCTCTACACATATCCATTGTTGCAAAATCTTGCATACTTATTTTGCTCATCACATTTTAAAGAGTAAATACTATATTAAAAGCATGGAAAACTTAAATTACTCGAAGTTTAATAGAATGTTTTTGGCTGGCAAAGATAAGGGCGATTTATCAAAGGAGTTAGAGCATCTACTTATATCTGTAAGAGTCCTTTACAAGTCCTACATGATAGATATAGAAAATATGGATAAAGAGGATATAAAATACGATTACTTAGAACATAAAAACAACTATGAAAATACGATAAGGCCGTTTTTGATGAAAAAAGATATACTCATGGACAAAAATCTATGTGAAAAAGCAGAGCAAATATCAAAAACTTACGAGGAATTCTTAGATACGCTGGCAAAAAAGATATAAAGTTAAATACTCCCTTTAAACATATCAAATATCTGATTTACATCCTTATCGCCTCTACCTGATAAATTTATTATCATTAAAGCGTTGGGATTTTCTCTTGCAATATCTATAGCCTTTACAACAGCGTGAGAAGATTCTAAGGCTGGTATTATACCTTCTGTTTTTGCTAAAATCTTAAAACCATTTAAAGCCTCTTCGTCTGTAGCGTATATGTATGTAGCTCTTTTTGTGGCTTTTAAGAAAGCATGCTCTGGACCTACACCGGGGTAATCAAGACCAGCAGATACAGAATGAGTGCCTAATATTTGCCCTTCTTCGTCCTGCATAAAGTAAGATTTCATGCCGTGTAAGACACCGATCTCACCGTCCGACAAAGGTGCCGCATGTTTTCCACTGGCAAGACCTAGCCCACCTGCTTCAACACCTACAAGCCTAACCTCTTTGTCGTCAATGAAAGGGTAAAAAATACCTATGGAGTTTGAACCTCCACCCACGCAGGCTATAACAAAATCAGGAAGCCTTCCCTCTTTTTCTATTATTTGAGCTTTTGCCTCTTCTCCTATTACTTTTTGAAAATCTCTAACGATCATAGGGAAAGGATGAGGTCCTACCACAGAACCCACCACGTAATGGGTAGTTTCAACGTTTGTAACCCAATCTCTCAGCGCCTCGTTGATGGCATCTTTCAAAGTTTTTGTACCAGAGGTTACCACTTCTACCTTTGCTCCTAAAAGCTCCATTCTAAAAACGTTTAACCTCTGACGTCTGACATCTTCTTCGCCCATATAAACCACACACTCAAGACCAAGCAACGCACAAGCGGTAGCCGTAGCCACACCGTGTTGTCCTGCTCCTGTCTCCGCTATGATACGGTGTTTACCCATTTTTTTAGCCAAAAGGCATTGTCCTATGGCGTTGTTTATTTTGTGCGCTCCTGTATGTAGCAAATCCTCTCTTTTAAGGTATATCTTAGCACCAGCAAGTCCAGAAAGCTTTTCAGCGAAATAAAGAGGGGTTGGCCTTCCGGCGTAATCTTTCAGATAATAATTAAGTTGATTTTTAAAAGATTCATCGTCTTTGAGTTTTTTATAAAAATATTCAAGCTCTTCGAGAGCATACATCAACGTTTCAGGCAAAAACCTTCCACCAAAAGCTATATCTCCTTCTCTAAAATAACCTTTTTCGTCCGGTTGACTGTACATAAAAATATTTTACATCAATAGGCTATATGAAGTGCATCCAAAATAGATTTATTTTTTATAAGGTCTTTCTTAGTCCATACTTCATTTTGAGTTTCCCATATACCTATCATAAGAGTGTAATCTTTTTCATCTTTGTTGTAAAGTTTCACAAAACTGAGTATTTTTAAAAATTCATCTTCGTTGTTTGGTAACTCTTTCGCTTTTCTGTATAGATACTTACCAGCCTCCTTTGTAATATAAGCAGATTTTAGACTTACACCAAAATTTACAAGCTCACTATAAAAAGAAACGATGTTTTCTATACCGTAGTTTTGTTTTAACATGTAAAGCAATACATTTTTCGCTATTTGCTCTATAAAAGCTTTTTGTTGTTCTAAAAATGGAGAAATGGCCTCTATGCGAGATATTTTTGAGATAATTTGTTTTATAAGCTCTTCATAATATTGAATATTTTCTTTAACCGTATTGTATATCAAAAACTCCGTTATATCTTTTTTAAAAGCTCCAAACATGTTAGACACATCTAAATCTTTAACATTAAACTCAAAAGAATTTTTTTCAAGGCTTTCTTTGTCTTTTAAAAAGACATATATATAATTTCCAGCAGTCGAGATTTCATAATAAAATTTAATAAAATATCCATCATCCTTTATATAACCGTAGCGATTCATGATAGCCAAATAAGATGCCACATCTTCAAGAGTATAAACTTTCGCATCTTTTATATAAACATCCTTTGCGGTGGGTCTTTGAGCGGTATTGCCTTTGGCGTTTTGTAAAATGTTTATAAAAGGTATCTCTATATCTTCATAGTCTTTTAACAAGTATATAGCGTACTTTGCCATATCAAGGCAATGTTTTACTTCAACTCCAGACACATCGTCAAAAAACCAAGCATCCGAAGAAAAAGCAAACTGAACACACTTGTAAGCTACCAAAAGCTTAGCAATAGTTATTTTGTCTTCTTCATCTTCAATGCCTTTTTCTTTCAAAAACTCTTCTACATCCTTTACACCAAGGATAACATCTACGTATTCAAACAGAAGCTGCTTCACATCTATTTTAAACTTTTTAGCTATATTTTCTAAATTTTCTTTAACTTTTCGCCTTAAAAATTCCAAAGCCTCCCTCAAAGGTCCACGCCAATATTGATTCCAATCAGGATGGGCACCAGAGTTGCATCCACAATGGGTACGCCATCTCTCTATTCCGTGAGGGCAACTCCAAGAGGTATTTTCCACTAGTTTAAACTCGTAATCAAAGTCTTTTAATTCTTCCACAAGATCGTTTAAGGCTTTTAAAGGTATCAATTTGGAAAGATAGGCAAGCCCCATTTCTCCAAACTTTTTATGATGGCCAAACGTTTCCCCATCCGTAGCAACTATTGGAACAACATCGCCAGACTGTCTAAAAGTATCTGCCAACCTTTTAACGTCTGTGAGTAAATCTTCAAAAGAAAGTTTACCAGAGATAATACCATCGTATATAAAAACTTTGATATTGCCATTCTTTAGCCTTATATAACCGTAGTTTTTAGAAGTTTTATTGTGAACTTGATGAGGAGCCAATATTACATACTCTATTCCAAACATCTTTAAGACTTCTAGCGTCTCGTAATCTACAGCGCATTCTGGCAACCACATACCCTTTGGCTTGACACCAAAATAACGCTCGTGGGTTTTTATACCCCAATAAACCTGTATTTCTTTATCAAACCTCGGATCCAAAGGCAATATAGTATGATTGAAACTAATAGCAAGTGCGTTTTTTGAGCTTTTCTTAAGGACATCCAAAAGATAAGGAGCATGTTTTTCAAACCAGCTTAAAAGGGTATAACCTACGTTAAAGCTAATATTTTCATAGTTATTTATTATATCTACCACCAAATCGTCTTCTTTTATATGAGCATAAGCATTAGGAAGATAACATTCTCTTAGAATCCTTTTATTCCAATTTTCATAAGGATAGGCAGACGGTTCTAAATCAATTTCGCCCAAAGAAGGGCTTATTCTAATAGGTTGGTAAAAATGCCCATGTACTACAAAGTATTTATGAGCCTGCATCAATCAACCCCTCCTCAAATAGCATCTTTAATGTTTTTTTATCTTTTACTATATTACCTTGTTTCCCTCTCAAAAACCATATAAACACCCTTGATTGTAAAAGCCCTAAAAATGTAAAGGCAGCTTCCTCTATATCTAAATCTTTCTTTATAATTCCTTCCTCAACACCTCTATGAAAAAGAATACTTGTAAGGTCAAAATAGTTTTCTAAAAAACTTACCACAGCCCTGTTGTCATATATGTTTGGGCGTGATAATTCAAAGCACAAAACTGGAATAGCGCCTTTACTCTTTTCAAGCATATCTACATGTGTATCCATAATCTTATCTATCTTTTGCTGTATTGATAAATCCCTATCAAAGACTATGGTTCTTATAGCATTTAAACACTCTCCTGTATATTTTTTTACCACCGCTTGCACTATATCGTTCATATCTTTAAAGTGCTTAAATATAGCGGCATCAGTTATGTTAAGCCTAGCGGCTATGTTTTTTGCTGTAAACCCTCTTAACCCCTCTTGGGCTATCACCTCAGCCGCTATCTCTATTATTTTGTCTTTTGTGCTTTCTCTTTGAGGAGCCTTTTCTTCTACCGCCTTATGCACTTGCTTCCACCGGTTCTATATGAACAAACTTCTTTTTACCTTTTTCTTCAAACTTCACTACACCATCTTTAAGAGCAAAGATAGTATAATCTGAGCCAAGACCCACATTCTTACCTGGGTGCACCTTGGTACCTCTTTGACGTATTATAATAGAACCAGCTTTTACAAACTGGCCGCCAAAAGCCTTAACACCAAGACGCTTTGAATTACTATCTCTACCGTTTCTTGTTGAACCACCGCTTGCCTTTGATGCCATAACTCACTCTCCTATAGATAGTATAGAGATTTTTGTATAAAACTGCCTGTGTCCTCTTAGCTTCTTAGAATGCTTTTTTGGAAGATGCTTAAAAATAAGCACCTTCTTATCTTTAGCAGTAGATAAAACTTTTGCCTTTACTTTACCGCCAAGCTTCACGGCGCCATCTTTTACTACGCTTAAAGCTGGAATTTCTATCTCCTCGTTTTCTCCAAAAGGAAGTTTTTCCACCTTTAAAACATCGCCTTCTTTAACTACGTACTGTTTTGAACCAGTTTCTATAACAGCATACATAAGCACTAACCTCTAACCTTTAATTGTGATCAACAATTATATCAAATAAAATTAATAAAATCTATGATACATAGCATTTATATAGAACAGTTGGTAGGACAAGCACCGGTACCAGATGTATCCCTTATACCTGCATAAGATACGCATATCATATAGTATTGATTTATATAAGAATCGTATACACATACATTTCCATTTTGGCTTGTTACGCCTCTTGCATCAAAGGATATCGGATTTGAAGTTTCTGTATAGCTAAGATAAGAGCTCTCGTAAGACGGCAAAGTGTAAGACTCTACAGCAGTACCTGTACACAATGAAGTAGGGTAGATTGAAATAGAAGAATTTGTAGCACACAAAGAAGTATAAACAGTATTTGATATGGCGTAGGTTTTTGCTCTCATGGCAAGGTAATGAAGCCTTTGACCTTCAGAGTAAAGTTTATACTGATGATACCACACCATACCAGGCCCAATAAATATATATGCTAAGATGGCGAATATGGCTATTACTACAAGCATCTCTATCAAAGAAAAAGCTTTCGATGTATACATAAAACACCTCTATTATTATATCGCTAAAAACAAAAAAATTTTAAAATCGGAATGCCGGGACTCGAACCCGGGACCCCTGGCCCCCCATGCCAGTGCGCTACCACCTGCGCCACATTCCGTCAAGCTTTTTTCTTGTGGTTTACTTGCAAAACAAAATTTTGGCTTGGCTTAAAAGTAAGGCTATACCTTGTAGGTATCTTATACAAATCACCTGTTTTTGGATTTCTTCCTATGCGCGGTTTTCTTTCTTTTATATAAAAAGTTCCAAAACCAGAAAGCTGAATTTTATTTTCCTTCTTTGACATAATAGCATCTTCTAATATATCTAAAAACATATTGATGATACGAGACACATCCCTTTTCTTTAGTTTGGTATCTTGCTTTTGCAACTTTATCATAACTTGATTTAACAAATCTTTCTTTCTCATAATATATATAAAAAGTATAACACAATTATAAAAATTATAAATATGATACCAATTCTAAGGTTTATAGCTTTTGATATGCTAAGAGAAAAAATCAACGTACTCAAAATGCTGAGAAATCCCCCAACCATAAGCATATTTGGTATATGCCAATCGGTAAACCATAAGCCCAAGCTAACCGGCATACAAGATTGAAAAACCAAAGACCCTACTATATTGCCTATAGACGACTTTAGCTTTCCTTTTCTGACCCAAATAAAAGCGTTTGAAAGCTCTGGCAACTCCGTAGCAAGCGGAGAAAAAACTATAGCACTCTTGTAAGAATCCCATCCAAGCAGATGAGATACACCGTCTATGCTTAGCACAAGCCCATCTATCACAAAAGGAAGCGCCAAAATCACCAAAACCCCCTGAACTACGGCAAGCGTTTTGGTATAGCCTTTTATTCCAAGCTTAGAGAAAAAAAGCGTTTCCTTCTCTTCTTCGCCCGTGGTTTTGCGGCTTTTAAACTGAACATATACAAAGTATGCATAGATTAGCAAAAACAACAACACAAGAGGTTTTTTAAAGGGCAAAAAATTAGCCAAGAGAGCCATGTTAAAAGCAAACAAGAAAAATAGTATGTTTGTCAAGTCATACAAATCTTTAAATCTTTTATATTTGGCTTCTATCACTAAAAGCATAAAACCAAAGCCAAACACACTAAGAAACATGGGCCCACCAAATATAGAACCTAAACCAATGTGTGTAGTATCAACGGAGCCCTTCAAAAAAGATATCAAAGGTACTAAAAATTCAGGCAACGTGGTAACCAAAGAAGCTATTACAGAAGAAGTAATGCCTTCTGGAATTTTCAACTCGTAAGCCAAAACATCTATAGCGTTTACGATTAACTCTGCCAATATATATATTAAAATCATGTAAACTACTATAAGAATAAAATCCATATGAATATTATACTATGTTATAATATTGCTATGCCCATAGATGAAAGCTACAAAAGTAAGGACTTGCAAAAACTTTTAGACTTCAAGGCATATGTAGAGCCTATTGTAAAAGAAGAGATAGAAAACGCCGATGAAGATGATTTAGAGTTTGGTTATTCCTTTGAAAAAGACCTAAACGAAGAGCTATACGTAAATGCCGTAGAGCAAAACAACTACTACGATGTAAAAACAGAAGTTTTGGAGCATCACGACGGGGTTTATCTTAA
This sequence comes from Hydrogenobaculum sp., assembly GCA_002878215.1. Classification (GTDB taxonomy): domain Bacteria; phylum Aquificota; class Aquificia; order Aquificales; family Aquificaceae; genus Hydrogenobaculum. The sequence continues at coordinate 10,083 of PNJC01000015.1, forward strand.
AAGTACGTTTGTAAACTCAATAGAAAACATAACAGCAGAAAGATATGTAAATATAAGATCAAACGCCAAAATAGAAATCTCTTACAGATGCTTTATAGATATAGATAACATAAAAGCTATCATAGAAAAATCCAAAGATACATTTAAAATCACTTTAAAAAGTGGATGATTTATTTTTATCAGTAGGAGATTTATCGGCCGCCAACTACGTAGTAAATATTTTAAAACATCTTAAAGAAAAACCAAAACCTCTAAGCATATCAGGTATTACAGACAAAAGAATGGAAGAACTCGGCGTAAAACCCATAGCAAATATAAAAGATTTAAATTTGGTAGGCATAGTAGAAGTCCTTCCAAAGATTTTTAAAATAAAAAAAATAATGAAACGCTCTTTAGAAGCGGCCAACAATTCAAGATGGGTAATGCTTTGCGATGCCCCTGGGTTTAACTTTCGTCTTATGAAAAACCTAAAACACGACAACATAATATACTTTATATCTCCTCAAGTATGGGCTTGGAAACCCCAAAGGGTAAAAGAGATTGTAAATCACGTAAAACATCTTATAGTAATACTTCCTTTTGAGTTAGACATATATAAACCCTATGAAAATGAGAATTTTAAAGTACATTATTTTGGCCATCCTCTTCTTGATATTATAAAACCCTCAAGCGTCCAAAAAGAAAACATAATAGCTATGTTGCCCGGTTCTAGAAACTCCGAATTTAAAAGGCATATTGGGCTTTTAGAAGAAGTAGCTTATTATATTTATAAAACTTTTCATATGAAAAGCCTAATACCTGTAGCAAGCACGGTAGATTATCCCATATACTCAAAAGACTATATAGAAACCACCAGAGAAAGCTCTATAGAGATTATGAAGAAAGCAAAGTTTGGCATAATAGCTTCAGGCACAGCCTCTTTAGAAGCAGCCCTTGTTGGACTACCCCATGTAATATTTTATAGATTAAATCCAATAACGCTTCAAATAGCAAAACACCTTGTAAAATCAAAATACATAGGCCTTCCAAACATCATAATGGACAAAGAGATAATCCCAGAACTGATTCAACCTTATAAAGAAGACATCATAAAAAAAGTATCTTATTATTTAGAAAATCCTAAAAGCTTAGAAAATATGAAAGAAAACTTAAAGCTTTTAAGAGAAAAATTATCTCCAGAAAACGCCACCGAAAGGATAGCGGATTTTTTATTTGAAACAATAAAATAATTTAAAATCGGGGTAGCAGGACTCGAACCTGCGACATTCGGCTCCCAAAGCCGACGCTCTACCACCTGAGCCACACCCCGTAGTATATACATTATAGCACAAATTTTAATTTTGTAAAGGGGAAAATGAAGCTGGCATATCTAAACATCTACCATAAAAGCGTTTATACCTTGTATAGTCTTGAATGACAATATTTTATAAGAAATTATCAGTAAAGTTTTTCTCTATGCCAAGCACTTTTTTGGATATTAGGTTTGGATTTGGGACTGTCTACTCTTTTGTGTAAATCTTTATATGTGTTAAAATATTTTGTTCTAAGGAGGTAAAATCAACAAGAGTTTTCAGAACTCATTAGAACTATAGTTGCCAATACTGTAGGTAAAATGCTCCAAGATAAGTCTACCAGAGTTTCAGAATTGGATGAACGGTGTAGAACTATCTCCTTCTCTTATTTCAAGGCT
>PNJC01000029.1 GCA_002878215.1 Hydrogenobaculum sp.
TAAAATTTACTTTTGAAAGCTGGTAATAGCTAACAATCGTGGCAAACTTGTGAATCGTGGCAGACTTGTGAATCGTGGTATAATTTTTTCATGTATAGGATAGGTATAGGTCAAGATGCTCATTATTTCGAAGAAGGGAAAAAGCTATATTTAGGAGGTGAAGAGTTTGACATAGGATATGGTTTAAAAGGGCATTCAGACGGTGATGCTCTTTTACATGCAATAACAGATGCCATTTTAGGAGCTTTGGCAAAAACCGATATAGGCACCCTTTTTCCCGATAAAAGCAAAGAAAACAAGAATAGAAACAGTGTAGACTTTCTAAATAAAGCTTTAGAGACTATGTACGATATGGATTATTCAATAGTTAATTTAGATTGCAACATAATAGCAGATAAACCAAACATATCAAGCGTTAGAGATAAAATAATAGAAAGTCTATCGAGACTTTTAAGTATACCAAAAGATAGCATATCCATAAAAGCCAAAACCAAAGAAGGCTACAACAAAGAAAATAGCTTAGAGGTAGTATGTATAGTGCTTTTACAAAAAATGATATAGGAGTATGCCTTTCTGGAGGTGTAGCAAGAGGCGCAGCCCACATTGGAGTTTTACAAGCTCTTTTAGAAAAAGGCTTTAATGTAAAAGCTGTTTCTGGGGCAAGTGCTGGTGCTTTGGTGGGATTATTCTTTGCAGCAGGTTATAAACCTCATGAGATGCTATCTATCTTAAAATCTATAAACTGGTTTACCGTTTTTACATTAGGAAAAGGCGGAATGCTTGGATTTAAAAAAGCTTTTAAAATTGTAAGAAGCTACATTCAGTATGATGATATAAAAGATCTACCTGTTTATTACAGCGCTAGCGTATTAGATTTGTTCTCTGGTAAAACTCTTTATTTAGACGAAGGTGATCCAGCTTCTATAGCTATTGGGTCTTGTGCTTTACCGTTTATTTTTGAGCCGGTGGCTTACAAGAACATGCTTTTAGTAGATGGCGGGCTAACAGAAAATCTGCCCGTTAATCCAATAAAAATTAAGTATCCCAATCTAAAGGTTGTATGTTCTGATATAATGCCAAATGTTTTGATAAAAGAAAACTTGGGCGCTTTCGGAAACTTCTTAAGATCGACATTTCTAATAGCAAGAAGGAATATGGATCTTAGCAAAAAACTATGCGACATATATTTGGATCTTCCAGTGCAACATATTAGTTTTATAAATTACAAAAAATTTGATGAGCTTTATGATATAGGATATTCTTATACAAAATCCATTATAGAAAAAAATTTATAAAGTTTTTATTTTTTAGCGATTTTCATTATATTAAAATGTTTTATATCATAGCTTTTTTAATATATAATAGGTTATTATATTAGATAATTTTTATTTTTAGGAGGTTTTAAAATGAAGAAGACACTTTTAGGTGCTGCAGTTTTAGCCCTAGGCCTTGTGGCATGTAGCCACCAAGAATCAAGCGAGTCATCATCTGCAAGCTCAGAACAATCAGCAGCTACAACTCCTTCCACACCATCTTCTTCCTCTACAGCTTCTAGTGCTACATCTAGCACTACATCTACAACCACAGCTTCATCTTCTTCATCAGCTCAAATATGTTCTGGTACTGGCGCTCAACAAGTATGTGCTAGCGCATCTTCTATAAACCAAGACGATGCTAAGAAGTTGGTAGCTATGGCTGGTACAAAAGGATGTTTAGCATGCCACGCTGTAGACAAGCAAGTGGTAGGACCAGCTTGGATAGACGTTGCTAAAAAATATGCTGGTAAGCCAAATGCTGTAGACGAATTGGCAAAGGCTATAAAGAACGGTAACCAAGGTATATGGGGCGCTGTACCAATGCCAGCTCAAACATCCGTGAGCGATGCTGAGGCTAAACAATTGGCTCAAATGGTATTAGCTCTTTACAACAAAAACTCTTCTAGCTCATCTTCATCATCAAGCAACGACAAAGAGAAAAACTCTAAGAAAGAAGAAAAGAAAGAAGAAAAGAAAACTGAAAAGAAAGGTTAATGCAAGTTTTATAACACCTTCCCAACATGGGAGGGTTTTTGTTTTTTCTTAAAATGTGAGGGTTTTTATGAAAAGAAAATTTTTAGTTTTAGGTTTGGCTTTAGCTATCCTAGGGTCAAATGTTAGTGCGGTTTCTGGTCCAATCTTAGAGCAGTTTCAAAAAGAAGTAGAGCAAATAGTAGACAAGGTCTCACCTTCAGTAGTAACAATTTACGCTACTCAAATAGTCAAAACTCCTTTAAACACTCAAATATTTCCAGGTTTTCCACCGTTTATGATGCCTGGCATTCCAACTCCAGAAATCCCAGAGAAAGAGAAGGATTTAGGTTCTGGTATTATAATTAAATACATTCAATCTAAAAATGCTTTTATAATTTTAACAAACAATCACGTCGTAGGGAATTCAAAAGATGTAATGGTAAAATTATCTAGAACTATTGAAAGAAAAGCTAAGGTTTTGGGTAGAGATCCTAAGACTGATTTAGCAGTGCTAGAGGTTAGCGCTGAAGGCATAGATAATCCTAGTTCTAGAGTAGCTACGCTTGGGGATTCTTCTCACGTAAGAATAGGGCAACTTGTCATAGCTATAGGAAATCCATACGGTTTTAGTAGAACCGTTACGATGGGAGTGGTATCTGCTTTAAACAGAAGGCTAGGTCTTTCTCAATATGAAGATTACATACAAACAGACGCTGCTATAAACCCGGGCAACAGCGGTGGTCCTCTCATAAATATAGAAGGTAAAGTGATAGGTATAAACACTGCCATGGTAAAAGGGGGTCAAGGGCTTGGTTTTGCAATACCAATAAATCTAGCCAAATGGGTTTACCATCAAATAATGGAACATGGCAAAGTTATAAGAGGATGGCTTGGGGTATCCATACAACAGATAACACCTCAGATGGCCTCTTCTTTAGGTGTAAACTATGGTGCTATAATAGCTCAAGTATTTCCTGGATCTCCTGCTCAAAAGTATGGTCTTAAAGTAGGGGATATCATAGTGTCTGTGGACGGAAAACCTCTTGAAAGCATAGAAGATCTCCAATTTAAAACGATGGAATCTCCACCTGGTACTGTCCTCACGTTGGGTGTTATAAGAAATCATAAGCTTATAACGATAAAAGTAAAAACTGCAAAAATGCCAAGCAACACTAGCAACATAGGTGTTGTATCAGAAGCCAAAGACTTGGGTCTTATGGTAAGACCTTTAAACCCGCAAGAGCAAAGACGCTACGAAGTAAAAGGCGGTCTTTTGGTAGAAGATGTCCTTATCGGCTCTCCAGCTTACGAGGCTGGTATAAGGGCTGGTGATATAATACTAAGCATCAATCTTCATAGGGTTTACACAAAAGCCGAGATGGACAATATATTAGAACGCTTAATATCTGAGCACAAAGATACAGCTACTTTCTTAATAGATAGAAACGGCCAAAATATCTTTGTTACGGTAAGATTAAAATAATTATGCTTATAACAAAATATCAAGGTTCTGGCAACGATTTTATTATCATAGACAATAGGGATAATTTTGTTTATAAAGAGATAGAAAAGTTAGGTTTAAGTGTAAACGAATTTGTTAAGAAACTCTGCGAACAGCATACATCGGTAGGTGCAGATGGCGTTATACTTATAGAAAAAGCCAAAAACCCTAAAAATCACTTTAGCTGGTCTTTTTTTAATGCCGATGGCTCTGTAGCTGAGATGTGTGGCAACGGTTCTCGGTGTGCTGCTAGGTTTGCTTACGAAAAAGATATTGCTCCGAAAGATATGGTTTTTGAAACAATAGCAGGCGAGATAGAAGCTCATATAATGGATTCAAAAAGGGTAAAAGTACAGCTCACCCCATATCATTCACATCAAAAGGATATAGAAATAAAAACAGAGTACGGCACTTTCAAAGGTCATTTTGTAAATACGGGAGTGCCTCACTTTGTTGTATTTATGAATGAAGATGAGCTAGACAACTTAGATGTAGAAAAAGTAGGTAGAGCCATAAGGTATCATGATTATTTTGCTCCAAAAGGAACAAACGTAAACTTTGTAGCAAAAACAAAAAACGGTAGTTTCAGAATAAGAACTTACGAAAGGGGCGTTGAAGGTGAAACTCTCGCCTGCGGGACAGGTAGTGCAGCTTGCGGTATAAACGCATATCTTCTTGGTTTATCAGCTTCTAACATAGTAGACATTATTACTAAATCCGGTGAGCTTCTGAAAATAACCATAGAGGATGACAAAGTATTTTTAGAAGGTCCCACCACAAAAGTATTTGAAGGCATGCTTTCTTACGAGATTTTCTGATGGATTTATACTTTTATCTCGATACGTATGTAGGCGAATACCTAATAAATTTTTACATGGTATCCTTTAAACTTCTTGATTTAGACTCGGTGGAAATTACCGATTTTTACGGTTCAAAGTTAATATCAAACATTTTAGATTGGGACACTTTCTCCACTTCAGTAGGAAATATATACCTTCTTGAATACGGAGACCCTATCCAGAGGTTTTACAACATAGAAGAAGCCATCAAGACAGGATATGACATAATCTTTGAAATAGCAAAATCGTCTACAAACGTTTTAAAACCAAGACCTGTAGTAGGGGTAGGCTATCCACCGCTATTTTTGTTGAAAAAGCTTTATCCAGATTTATTCGAAGACATGCTTTTTAGACAAGGGCTTGATGAGTTTTTAGATCAAATACTATTTACTTAAATATAAAAGTTTTATGATTTTACTAAAAGCTATATACTAAATAAAAACTATATTTTAATTATGGAAGAAAAACATTTTGAAATACCTATAGATTTGCTACAAAAGTGTGTTAGATGCGGTCTTTGTAAATCGGTATGTCCTACATATAGGATAAATGAAGAAGAAAGAAGCTTTGCAAGGGGAAGGCTTGCTTTAGCTCAAATGGTGCTGTCTGGAGAATTACCCCTTACCAAAGATGTGGCAAGACAGTGGGACGAATGCGCAATGTGTAGAAGATGTGAGTGGATTTGCCCAAACAACGTAGAGTATAAAGAAATCATGTCAAAAGCCAAAGAGCTTCAATCAAACACACTTGGTAAAGATCCGTTTAAATATACTGCTTTAAGCGCTCTTGAGCTTATGCAGACAAACGTCGGTAGAACTGTTGTGAAAATGGCCGGCTCTTTGTTGTCTCTAATACCCAAAAAAGAACTGAAAACTTACATACCATCTGGCATAAACGGCGCTGTAAAATTTATGCCAAAACCAAGCAAAGATGCTTTTAGCATAAGAGGACAAACATTCAAAACCGACAAAACCCCTTCAAAGGGCACGCTTCTTTTCTTCACCGGCTGTATGGTAGATGCTTTTTATACTACCACCGGTAAAAATGCCATAAAAGTCTTGAACAAAGCAGGGTACGATGTTGTTGTACCAAAGGATATAAAATGCTGCGGTGCTCCACATCTTTACTCTGGCAATATAGAAGCTTTTTCTCATCTAAAAGCCAAAAACCAAGAGGAGATATCAAAATATTCTTTCGACGCCATAGTGGTAGTTTGCCCTACTTGCGGTGGTGCGCTGTTGGAAGACTACGGATATAAAAATGTTTTAGATTTTGCAAGCATAGTAGCTTCTTCAAACGACTTGGTGTTAAAATCGAAATCAAAAGAATCCGTCACCTTTCACGTCCCGTGCCATTCTTATAGTGCCATGAAAACACCTGTTTCTGATTTTGAAAATACCATAAAAAAGATAGAAAACGTAGAGTATAAAAAAGCCTCTAAAGCCCAAAGCTGCTGTGGTTTTGCTGGGCTATTTTCTATGAAAAATCCAGAACTTTCTACCGCCATTCAAAAAGAGAAAATGGAAGACTTTAAATCCACAAATGCAGAATATATACTAAGTGCATGCCCTGGCTGTGTTTTACAACTGAACGATGGCAACCTAAAGTTTAAAAATAACCAAAAGATTATGCATATAGCAGATTTCGTGGCAAATAATTTAGAAGATTGAAGTTTCTTGGCTTTTAAAAAACTTGCTTTAACTCATTTTTGTTTGGTTTATAATGTTTATATTAGTAAATTTTTAAGGAGATGTTATGGAGCAAATAATTAGAGTGGCTCATAGCCCAGATTCAGATGATGCTTTTATGTTTTATCCAATGGTAAAAGGTCTTATAGACACCTATGGATTTAAAATAGAACACATCTTAAAAGACATAGAAAGCCTCAACGAGGACGCTAAAAAGGGCACATACGAACTGTCTGCAATATCTTTTCACGCATACCCTTATGTAGCGGATAAATACTACGTTTTACCAAGCGGTGGAAGCGTCGGAGAAGGATATGGCCCTATCGTTGTTACGAAAGAACCAATAAACACCATAAAAGGAAAAAGAATAGGCATACCAGGTGAACTGACAACGGCTTACCTTGTTTTGAGGCTTTTCGAAGAAGATTTTGAACCAGTTGTTATGCCTTTTGACAAGATATTGGACGAGGTGGAAAAGGGCAGTGTAGATGCTGGTCTTGTTATACACGAGGGGCAGCTTACATACAAAGACAAAGGACTATACAAGTTTGTAGACCTGGGGGAAGATTGGAAGCAAAAATACAACCTTCCACTTCCATTGGGATGCAACATAGTAAGGAAAGATCTTGGTTTAGACGTTATAAAAAAGCTTGAAAACATAATGAGAGAAAGCGTTAAAAAAGCTTTGGAGATAAGAAAAGATGCTCTAAATTACGCCATAAATTATGCAAGAGACTTAGAAAACGACGAGGCAAGGGCTTCAAAGTTTGTAAGCATGTATGTGAACGAAAGAACCATAGATTATGGACCTGATGGAAAAGAAGCAGTAAGGCTTTTATATAAACTTGGCAAAGAAAAAGGCATCATAAAAGCAGAGATACCAGATGTTATCTTCACAGATGAACTTTAAAGGAGAGTGTTATGATTTTACAGAAAATATACGACGAAAACGTAGAGAACGACATAAAAAGCCTTTTTGAGGCTTGGCCAGAAATCTCTTACAAGGTTACTATAAAACCGGTAAAAGTGGGGGATGACTCTATAAACGTGGTTTATATAGAGACAAACGATGAAGACTTTGAGAAAGCCGTAGGCATTTTTGAATCCAAAGAAGAGGCTATGGGTGCTTTTAGAAGCTTTGCTTATGAGCTTGGGTTTGAAGATTACCCCACCAACATAGCGTTTTTACATGCTGGGTTTGATGGTGATAAACTTTTTCTATTTTTAAAAGCTAAAAACGACGACAACATAAAACAATTTGACCAACTTAGCGTAGAAAAACTCACCAAAGAACTTCCAAATTATCAAAGGGTGGTTATATACCAAAGCGCCGTCTTAACTTATCTAAAAGACATCTACCCTGCCATAGACAACATAGCTTATGTAATACCGCACAAACTTTCAAACATAGGTTGTCAAACACCTGAATTATCAGATTTAGCAAAAATATACGGCGTTTCTTTAAATACAAAAGAAGATGAAGTAAGGTTTATAGAAAGGCTTCTTCAAGACCCAAAAGGTCTTTGCAAAGATAAAGAGCTTCCGCCCATAGATATACCTTTATGAATTACAAAGACTTGTTTTTAAAAGTTATAGCTACTGGCTTTGGGCTTGGAAAGGCCCCAGTGGCTCCGGGCACTGTTGGTACTTTAAGTGCGATACCTTTTATATATTTGTTGGGCAACAATTTCTTTGAAAAGCTCTTATTCTTTATAGTGTTTATTCCGCTTGGCGTCGTAGCCTCCCAATATGTTATAGATATTACAGGAAACAAAGACCCAGATGAAGTTGTAGTAGATGAGCTCGTAGGGTACTTCATAACAATGATGTTTGTACCACATACCTTTTGGTGGATGGTTTTAGGTTTTCTTGTTTTTAGGCTTTTAGATATAACAAAACCCTTTGGCATAAGAAAATTAGAAACCCCAGACGGCATTGGTGTTATGTTGGATGATATTGCCGCTGGTCTATTAGGAGCTATTTTACTGTTTATTTTTAAAATGATTATATGAGTTATACCGTTTATTTGGCTTTAAAGAATGAGGAAGTTGTAAATTTTCTAAAGGTTGAAGCCGATACGCCTACAAAATACGCTATACAGCTGATGGCTAACTTTGATAAGGACTACGTAGTTGTTGTTGAAAACAATAAAGCAGTGGGTATTTTCTCTGAGTCAGATGTTTTAAAGTTAAAATACAACGACGAAAATCTTGATAAAAGCGTATTAGAGTTCGCTTCAAAACCGGCAATAACCGTTAGAAGCTCTTTTAACCTCTTCGAGGCCATTAATTTAATGATAGAAAACGATATATCAAAGCTTATTGTAGTTGATGACGCAGATACACCAATTGGTGTGCTTACTCAAAGAACCCTTATAAAAACAATAGACCAAGAGATGTTGAAAAGACACAAACATGTTAAAGATATACTAAGACAAAGAGATTTGATAAGCTTATCCCCAACGGATACGCTAAGCTTGGCTCTTAAAACTCTTGTAGAAAACAAAATAAGAGCAGTAGTAATATTAGAACACGATAAAACGATAAACAATAATGAATCTGATGAAAACGAACAAGACGATAAGCTTGTAAACCGTGGTAAACTTGTGGAGCGTGGTAGACTTGTAGGTATAATAACTCAAAAAGATTTAACTAAGCTAATATCTATCGGCGTTGATTTAGATAACGCTTTGATTAAAGATTATATGAAATCCCCTGTAATAACTTGCAAAATTGACACGCCTCTTATAGAAGCCTCAAAGATGATGGCAAGTTTTAACATAAGAAGACTCGTAGTGGTAGATGAAAAAGAAAACCCTATAGGCATCATAACCCAAGGGGATATAATAAGAAATCTTGAGGAAAAATACGAAGAATACATAGAGAAAAAGTTAAAACACTTAAGATCTATGCTAAACATAATGCAAGATCCGGTGTTAGAGGTTATGGACGCCGGTGCTTTTGATTCTTCTTCTGGTGTAATAATATGGCAAAATGATAGCGCAAAGAGTATATTCGGGAACTTTTTAGGGAAAAATATAGAGGAGATTATAGATCATTATACATGGAAATACATATACGAAAAGCTTAAAAACGAAAAAAGCGTAAACTATGAGCCTATCTTTATAAAAGATTATATATATCATATATCTTGTGTGTATATTGAGGATGAACAAAAAATAATAGACGGTAGAATTAAAATCTTGTTTAAAGATATAACAAAAGCCTATAAATCTGAGTTAGAGTTAAAAAAGATAAATAAACAATACAAAAATATTTTAGACGCAATGAACGATATGGTTATAATCTACGACACTTACGATTATAGAATTAAGTTTGTTAACAAATCTGTTTTAGAGCATTTGGGATATACAGAAGAGGAGCTTGTAGGCAAAAATTTTTTCGATATCATACTAAATTCAGAAAATGTAATAAAACATTTTATAGAACGCATCGTAAAAGAAAATAGAAAAGTGGTAGGAAGACGAGTGTATATCAAAAAGGATGGAAACTTTTTACCAGTGCATGTAGTAGCAACAAAAGTAGAATTTGAAAATCACACCGGCAATGAACACATACTCGTAGTAGCAAGAGACATATCAAAAGAGTTAATCATAGAAGAAAAACTAAAAAATACAAACAAAGATTTAAATATGCTTTATTCTTTTATCACGGATCTTTCCAAAGCACATCAAGAAGATGAAGCTTACGATATACTTATTCATTACTTAAAGAGGTTAGGAATAGAATACGTACATATGTACAAGCTAAATCCATCTTTAAACAAAATTGTATCCTCTTATTTGCTAAAGACAAAAAGCATATATCAACCGCATGACGGGAACAACGTGTGGATAAGGGACTGTTTAGAAGATAATCCGTCTTTGTGTAAAGTTGTAAAATCTGGAACTACTTTAGCAGTCCCCAATATCAGCACAGACTACGGCTGTCCTAGGGTTGCTTTAGGATCTTCTATAAAATCTTATATGTGCATACCTATTTTTATAGGCGGTGTTTATATAACAAACGCTACAGCTATCTTAACTCTAATGTCTTCTAAAGAGCATTTTTTCAATGAAGATATAAAAAATAAAATAAATAAATTTATAGAGGCTTTTATACCTGTAGTTAGCAACTTAAGACTCATAGAGATAAATAGAGAGCTTTCTATAAGAGACCCTCTTACAAACGCTTACAATAGGCGATTTTTAGACGAGGTATTGCAAAAGGAATTTCAAAAAGCTCTAAGATATCAAACCAAATTGTCGATTATTATGTTGGATGTAGATAACTTTAAAAAATTTAACGATACGTACGGTCATAAAGCAGGAGACATGGCTTTACAGCATCTATCTAAAGTTATTCAAGAAAGCATAAGAGCTTCAGATATATTTGCTAGGTATGGTGGTGAGGAGTTTACAATAGTGCTTCCAGAAACACCTAAAGAATATGCAATCGAAATAGCAAATAGAATAAAGGATGCTTTATCAAGTAAAATGTTTTATGCAAACTCTTTGGAGCCTACAACTTTACCAAAAGATGCAAGTACGCTAAATACAAATGACATTTATAAAAAGTACTACATAACTGCGTCTTTTGGTGTAGCTACCTTTGATGACGATGCCAAAAACTTAGAAGAATTAATAAAAGTAGCTGATATGAGGCTATACAAAGCAAAAGAGTTAGGTAAAAATAGAGTGGTATATAATTAATAGATATAGGAGGTTTATATGGAACTGTTCAAAAAATATATAATTGAACTGGTGATTTATGTCACCTCTGTTGGATTATCGGTTATGGCGATGGGTTTTCTAGCAGACAGAAACTTCATATTTGGGAGTCTTTTTATGTTTATGCTCCTTCTTTTCCAGGTTTTTGTGATTTTAGGAGCCAAAGGAGATAGAGAATTTCCAAAAGCTTACGATAAGGATATAAAAGATGTAGGACTTTTTAATGCGCTTTTACTTATATACTTTGGGGTTTTTACGGCTGGTATACTGATGTCTTTAGTTTAAGGCTTATGGAACTTTCAAAATATCTCGCAATAGTCGATGTTGATGTATTTAAAGACGATATAGTCGAAAAAACAAAGAAGATTGTAGAAACTTACAAGCCAAGCATTATGCTAAGGGCTAAAAACTTGAAAGGAAAATACTTTTACGAGTATGCAAAAGCCATAAGAGATATCACGTTAAATTACGATGTTTTATTTTTTGTAAACGAGCGCTTTGATATCGCCATAGCGGTGGAGGCTGACGGTGTGCATCTTCCGTCAAGCGCTATAGATATACCTGTTGTAAAAAGTGTATTTAAAAATAAAATAATAGGGTATTCTGCTCACTCGAAAGAAGACGCGCTGGAAGCTTTTAACAAAGGTGCTGACTATATAACGCTAAGCCCTATTTTTCCTACGAAAAGCCACGAAAACGCTAAGCCTCTTGGATTGGACTATTTAAAAGATGTTGTAAGATCTTCTAAAAAGCCCGTATACGCTCTTGGTGGTATTACGAAACAAAACATAGACGATGTACTAAATAC
>PNJC01000073.1 GCA_002878215.1 Hydrogenobaculum sp.
TTTTGGTAAGCTCTCTTGCGATAGCAACTGTAATGTTTGGTTCTATTTGGCTTATAAAATCCAATGTATCTAATATACGCTGTGGTGATTCGTATAGTATGTAAGATCCAGCGTCGCAGCTAAAAATTTCTTTGTAAAAGGATTCTTGGGATTTTCTTGGTGCAAAGCCTAAAAACATAAAACTGTGGGTTGGAAGTCCGGAGCCTACCAACGCTGTTATTAGTGCGCATGGCCCAGGCAGTACTTCTACTGGTATGTCTTCTTTTATGCATGCGTTTATAAGCTTAAAACCAGGGTCTGATATAGCAGGTGTGCCGGCATCTGATACAAGCGCTACATCTTCGTCTTTTCTTATTAGGGATATAATTTTTCTTATTTGTATAGCTTCTTTAGGATGATAGTATGATAAAAGCGTTTTACCTTCTATGTTGTAATGTTTTAAAAGTACCTGAATTCTTCTGGTGTCTTCGCAAGCTATAAATTTTACAGATTTTAGAATGTTTATTGCCCTTATTGTTATATCTTCTAAATTTCCTATGGGAGTTGGGACCACATAAAGCTTCATTATTATATTTTATCATATTGTTATATTTGGTTATGGTATAATAACACTATGTTGGATGCAAAAAAAATAGCTAACACCGTTAAAGATTTGGTTAAACCTATATCCGATAACCTTGGATTTAGACTGTTTGATGTTGAATTTAAACCAGAAAACGGGTGGGTGCTTAGGATAATAATAGACAAAGAAGGAGGGGTTACCATAGATGATTGTGAGGAACTTTCAAAGCGAGTAAGCGCTCTTTTGGATGTAGAAGATGTGATACCAAGCAGTTATTTTCTCGAAGTGAGTTCACCGGGTCTTACTAGGGAATTAAAAGAAAAATGGCATTACGAATTTTTCAAGGGCAAATATGCAAGACTCTATTTAAAGGAAAAGATAGACAACAAACAAGAGTACACTGGCTATATAGATAGCGTAGAAGATGATACTTTGGTGTTGAGGCTTTTAGATAAAACTTTGAAAATACCTTTTGATAAAATAGCAAAAGCAAGGTTGGATGTGGAAAAATGGTAAAGAATATAAAGAAGCTCATAGAAAACGTGGCAAAAGAAAAAGATATACCGGCTAAAATAGTGGAAAATGCTTTAAAAAACGCTATAGCCTACGGCATAAGAAAAGAAAAGCATATAAGGGGGAAAATTTATATAGATTTTGGAGAAGACGATACTATAACGGCTTATATAGTCTCTGGAAAGGAAAAAACTAAGCTTGATATATCCACTGAAGATTTAAACCGTATAGCAGCTTATGCCGCTAAAGAGGAATTCCTAAAAGAATTGGAAAATGCTGAGAGAGAGCGTGGGTTTTTAGAATACGTGTCTCAAGAGGGCAATATTGTACACGGTATAGTAAGAGAAATAACCAAGGATCAAACCGCTATTGTGGATTTGGGTCCTATAGATGCTGAACTTCCAAGGAAAGAACAAATTCCAAAAGAAAGTTTCAAGAAAAACGACAGGGTGAAAGCGCTGCTTTTTTCCGTGCAAAAAGAAAGGAATAAACCAGTTTTACTGCTTTCCAGAACACACCCTAAGTTTTTAAGAAGGCTTTTGGAGACCGAAATACCAGAAGTGGCAAGCGGGCTTGTAAAAATAGTTTTTGTTGCAAGAGAGCCGGGTGAAAAAGCTAAGGTTGTGGTTGATACAGAGGATAAAAAGATCGACCCAGTGGGCGTGGTTATAGGTGTAAAAGGTTCAAAAATAAATCCCATATCTAAAGAGCTTGCCGGAGAGCATATAGATGTTGTAAGATACTCTGAGGATAAAAAGAAGTTTTTGGAAAATTTATTTTTCCCGGCTAAAATCCTTGATATAAGGGAGACTAACAATCAAATAGAGGTTGCCGTCGACAAAGACCAAGTTTCTTTAGCTATAGGCAAAAGAGGTATAAATACAAAGCTAGCTTATAAAATACTGGGTAAACATATAGATGTTATGTCAAAAGAAGATTTTGATAAGCTAAAGAAGCTTTCCTGATGATAGTAGAAATTGAAAAACTTGTTCACAACGGCTACGGAATAGGAAGATTTCAAAATAAAGTATATTTTGTGCCTTTTACCTTACCAAAGGAAAAAGTTAAGATAAAGGATATTGTAAACAAAAAAGATTATTCTATGGCTAAACTAGAAGCTGTTTTAGAACCAAGTCCCAATAGGGTAGAGCCGCTTTGTCCTTACTTTGGAAGATGCGGTGGGTGTCATTTTCAACATATTGATTATCCAGAACAGCTAAATCAAAAATCAAACATCCTAAAAGAGACCTTAAAAAAGATAGGCAATATAGAGATAGAGAATTTAAACGGCATTATCTATGACGAGCCTTATTATTATAGGAACCGTGTTAAGTTTAAGGTTCATAATAAAGAGCTTGGTTTTGTTGGTGTTGATGAGGATTTTATAAAGATAGAATCTTGCCCTATTTGTTCAAAAGCGATAAACGATTTGATACCATTTTTGAAAGAGTTTGCCAAACATTTTAACCCGTCTTGGATAAGCGTGTTTTATTCTGATACGCAAAAAGAGTATATGATAAAGTTTGCCTCTTACGACTACATAGACAAAGAAAAGGTAAAGAAGTTTAAAGAGCACCTTACTCCTAAAAACGTTGTTGGTATAACGCTTGTAAAAGACGATAAAAGAGAAGATAAGGTTGTATTCTCAATAGGAGTCCCTTTTACTTTTATTGAGCTTTTAAAAATAAAATATAGAATAAGTGTAAATAGCTTTTTTCAAGTAAATATAAGAGTGGCTCAAAAACTTTTACAAGCGCTTTTAGATAAAGAGAATAACTTTGATAAGGTGCTTGATGACTATGGTGGTGTGGGGCTTTTTGGCTTGCATCTTGCAAAACGCTCTAATTCTGTTGATATAGCCGATATCAATAAAAGCTCAATAAACGATGCAGAATATTCCGCCAAAATAAACAACATCACCAATGCGTCTTTTTATGCCCAAAACAGCTATATCTTTTTGAAAAAAAGTCTATCCAAACATGCTAATCTTCTGGTTTTAGACCCGCCAAGGAGCGGTTTGTCAAAGGAGGAGCTAGAGCTTGTGCTTCTTGGAAAACCAGATTACATATGGTATATATCCTGTGAGCCATCTTCTTTGGCTAGAGATTTAAAGCTTTTAAAACAAAAGTATAGGATAAAAGAGATATATATGGCAGATATGTTTCCACAGACCTATCATATAGAAACCGCCGTTAAACTAGAGCTTTTATGAATGACGCTTACCTTTTGATAGAGCAATCAAAATATTTGGAAGGGACCTTAGAAGTCTCTGGCGCAAAAAACGCCGCTTTACCCTTGATGGCATCTACCATTTTGACAGAAGAGCCATGTATTATAAGAAATGTACCAAATTTGCTTGATATAAAAAACATGATAGAGCTTCTTTCTGATATGGGCAAGAAGATAATATTAGAAAACAACACTCTTTACATAGAAGGACCTATTTTAAACAAAGAAACAAGAGAAGACATAGTCCGCAAAATGAGGGCTTCCGTTTTGGTGATGGGTCCTCTTATAGCAAAATATAAAAGTGGCAAGGTATCTATGCCGGGTGGGTGCTCTATTGGAGCAAGGCCCATAGATCAACATTTAAAAGCCGCCAAGAAAATGGGTGTAAATATTGACATTGAACAAGGTTTCATAAACTTAAGCGCCACACATTTAAACCCTATAGATTTTAGATTTGATATGATAACGGTAACAGGCACCGAAAATGTCTTTTGCATGCTAAGTACAGTAGAACAAGAGTCTTTTGTTAGAAATATTGCCTTAGAGCCAGAGGTGATAAATTTAGTAGAAGCTTTAAAACAGATGGGGGTTTTCATAGAAATAGACAAACTAAATAGAACCGCCTCTATAAAAGGTACGAAGTATTTGAAAGGTTTTGATATAGAGGTAATTCCAGATAGAATTGAAGCAGGTACGTTTATGGTTTTAGCCCTTGCCACTGGCTCAAAAATAAAAATAGTAAATTTGGATGTAAACCACATAGAAAGTGTTTTGGAAAAACTTGAGATAGCCGGTGCCAAGGTGGATATTTTATCGCCTAATAGTGTATTGGTTTACCCTAAAAGCGATAAGATAAACCCTTTATACATAGAAACCCTTGAATATCCTGGGTTTCCTACAGATATGCAAGCCCAGTTTATGAGCCTACTTTCTATGGCAGATGGGGAATCTACTATAGTGGAAAATATATTTGAGAATAGGTTTCAGCATGCCCAAGAACTGGCACGTATGGGCGCTTGTATTACAATACATTCAAAAACAGCCTATGTAAAGGGTGTAAAACATCTAAAAGGTGCAGAAGTGTTTTCTACGGACCTTAGGGCATCTGCTGGGCTTGTGGTGGCTGGTCTTATGGCAGAGGGTAAATCTATTATAAGAAATATATATCATCTTGATAGAGGCTATGACCATATAGAGCAAAAACTTGAAAAAATAGGAGCAAAGATAAAAAGAATCAACCCTTAATTTTTTCAAAAGCCCCAAAAAGGGGCTATGGATTTAAAACTCTACGCCTGCTAAAAGGTAGGGACCTTTCACATCTACGTTGGCGTATACGTAAGGTTGTGTCTTTTTTGAGAAATGAGCATCGTTTTTAAGGTCTAAGTAGTCGGTTGAATTTTGGGCTTTGGATGTTATGCACTTGCAAAAAATGAAATATTTTATATTTTTTAATTTATGAAAATGAAAGCGGCTTTATGTAAAGAGTTTAAAAAACCCCTTGAAATAGAAGATATACCAATACCAGAGGTAGGACCAAACGAGGTACTTATAAAAGTCCAATACTGCGGTATATGTCATAGCGATCTTCATATAGTTGACGGGGATTGGGAATCGTGGGTTAAGTTGCCAGTGGTCCCGGGGCATGAAGTGGCGGGTGTTGTGGAAAAGGTGGGTAAAGAGGTAAAGAATGTTAAAGAAGGCGATAGGGTTGGGATGCCTTGGTTATACTCTTCTTGTGAGATATGCGATTATTGTGTAGAAGGAGATGAACCTCTTTGCCCAAACCATGAGATTACGGGCATTACAAGACAAGGCGGATATGCAGAATATATGAAAGCCCCTGCTCATTTTGTCACCAAAATCCCCGATAAACTTGAACTTTCTTACGCAGCTCCGTTGTTTTGCGCCGGTATAACAGTTTATGGAGCCCTTGTAAGGTTAAACATAAAACTAAACGAATTAGTGGTGATACAAGGCATAGGTGGTCTTGGGCATTTGGCTATTCAGTATGCAAAGGCTATGGGCGCTAAGGTGGTAGCTTTGAGCCATTCTGACAAAGAAAAAGTTGCTAAAGAGTTGGGGGCAGATTATTTTATAAACTCATCGAAGCAAGACCCGATAAAAGAGATAAACGCTTTAGGCGGAGCGGATGCCATACTTACAACGGTTTATGATTCTAAAAGCATACAAAACCTTGTAAACGCTTTGGCACCAAGAGGTAGGTTATCTGTGGTAGGCGCTGCCCAAGAGCCAATATATGTAAACCCTTTTGATTTAATAACAAAACGTATAGTGATAACTGGCTCTGCTATCGGCGGAAGAAAGCTTTTAAGAGAGATGCTTGAGTTTTCGGCTTTTAACAACATAAAACCTATAATTCAAGAGTATGCGTTTGAAGATGTGAATAAAGCTCTTGATGATTTGAGGGCTGGTAAAATAGTATTAAGAGGCGTGTTAAAATTTAACTAAGGAGATGATGTATGCTAAATAGAGAACTCATAGATTTAATGAGAGACCTTTATGTGTTCCCTGTGGTGGTGAGCACCGTTACCGCCGATTTAAAACCCTACAGCGCTTTGGTGAGTTGGGTATATCCTGTTTCTGAAAGCAAGATAAATATAGCTCTTAGCACAAAATCAAGAACCGCTCAAAACATTGTTACCAATCCAAACGTATGTATAAGCATATTTGCTCAAGATGTGGCCGTCGTGGCTCACGGCAAAGGTTATTTGAAAAACAGAATAGAGGAAGTACCTTTTGATGTTTCTGCTTTTAGCATAGAGATAGAATCCGTGGAAAGCAATCTATTTCCAGGAGCTACTATTCTTGGACCTATAGCTTTTGCTCATACTGGAAATATAGAAAAAGCTGTTAATCTTGATAAGATAGTGATAGAGTATCTTAAAAGCGTTTGATACTAAAACTAGCTACAGAATCAAAAATTTTGCAAAAAGCTTACTCAGACGATGAAGATGCCCCTTCTCTCGGGACGCGTATTTTTTTTAACTCAAAAGACGGTTCTGTAAAAGGCGGTATACTCTGGGGTTACGATGTTAAAGGTACAGAATCTGATAAAACAAAAACCGTTGTTTATAAAGATAAAATCCCAATAGTTAATCAAAGTTTTGTGGAAGCCATAAAAGATGCTGGAGATTATTACCTTTACCCAGCTTATACGCTTTTGGCAAAGGTTGTTCCGGATATAATGTTTAAAGTTAACGACAGAAGCTTAAAATTGAAGACAGAAAATAAAGATTTTACAGATAAAACGTTTAAACGTATTTTTAGGCTTTTAAAAAAAAGAAAACTTTCCTTAGAAGAAGCTTACAAGAAATATACCAAAAGCGTGGTAGATTTTTATATAAAAAAAGGTTTTTTGGAAATAGAAAACAACGTAGAGCCCTTGGTAAAAGTTGAAGATATAGATATGAAAATTTCTAACACTGAGCACTTTTTAAAAAGACTAAACATAGAAATAATCACTGGAGATTACAAACAAAAAATTAAGGATATGCTGATGGGTCCTTTCCAATCTCTTGTGGTGGTCCCATCTAAACATATGTTTGATGGTCTTAGAGATATTTTTGAAGATGCTGTTTTCTTGAAAAGCCCAAATACTGTGTTAGAGGCTAGGCTTTGCTATGAAAGTGCTATGAAAGAGGATAGAGTTTTTGTAAGCACGCCTTTTGGACTTGGGCTTCCTTTTTATAATCTGAAAAACGTTGTGCTAATAGACGATATGTACTCAGAGGGTTATAAATCAAAAAAAGAACCTTATTTAGATTTTAGAAGGCTTGCTTATTATGTGGCAAAACATTACGGTGCAAATTTGTACCTTGTTTCTTTGACACTAAGTATAAACGATTATTTCCTTTATAAGGAGAAAAAGGCAAAGCATATTCACATAAGCGTTAAACTACCCCACATAAAAATAGTAGAGAAAAAGGATAGAAGCTTTCTAATAGACAATGAAACCTTGGAGATTATTAAACAACATATAGATAAAAATATACTATTTTATGTAAACAAATCTGGTTATAGCTATGCTTATTGTGAAAGATGCAACGCTCTTGATACGTGTGTTTACTGTGAGTCTTATACTACTTATTTTAAAAGCTTAAATACCATAAAATGTACAAGATGTAAGAAGGTAAATCAAGAAGGCGTTTGCTCTAGATGTGGCGGGCCTTTAAAAACGTTGGGTGCTGGTTTAGAACAGTATAAAGAATATATAATCTCTATGTTTGGAAATAGAGAAAACTTTTCTTTTGATACCAAAGAAAAAGAAGATGCTTATGATGTAGTGTTTGCTTTTTCTTTGGAAAACTTACTGTTTGCTCCAGAGCTAAGCGCTAGGGAAGTTTATCATCATAAGCTATGGAGCCTTGCTTTAAAAGCAAAAGAGCTGTTTGTGTTGGAAACTACTCAGGTAGATAAATACGCTTTGGAATCCATTTTAAAGAACAATCAATTTATATTTTTAGAAGATGAACTCAACAGAAGAAGATTAAACAACGATCCACCTTTTACAAAAGCCATATTGGTAGAGATGGGGAAAGAAATATACAACCTTTACAAGGAGCTTTCTGAAGAGGATTTTTTTTATGTTTCAAAACCTCGTTATTTTTACGAAAGGGGAGAAAAACGTTTTAAGCTTTTAATAAAAGTAAAAAATACAGCAAACATAAAAAGATTGGGTCGTTTGTTGAAAAGCTATAAAAATTATAAAATTCACGTTGGCATAGAATCTTTCTTATAATTAAAAACATTGCAAAAATTTTAATATTATATTAAAATTATTATCTCAAACTTTAAACGGAGGTTATAATGGCTACACTGGGGCCTTATCATTTCTCACCGTACCCTACGGCAGTAGTAGAAGGTGTATTAACACCACCACCTGGTAAAGGGCTTTTGTACAATGAGATTGTAGACGAAGAAGTGGCCATGCGTGAGGCTGCTAAAGAGATGCTTACAAGGGAAAACCCGACTATATTCGTAGGACCCCTCATCATATACGCTTGGAACGAAGAAGCTAAGGAAATGGCAAAGCTTGTAAGAGAAATGGCGGAAGTCTTGAACGCCAAAATTATACCTATGGTTGATTATAGGCCAAAATATCCAAAAATAAATCCCGAAGTAGAGATAAATCCAAATCATCCAAATCTTACAATATGGCACAACAATATAAAAGTATGTATATTTATAGGTGTTCACTGTCATTTTGCAAATATAGCTTTGAAGATTATAAGAGCTGAAACAGATTGTTTGACAATAGCTATGTGTGCAAAAATGGGTCATGAAGATGCTATGATAACCGTTAGAGATCAACATCCAGAAGATGTGAGAAAGTTTATAGAGATAGCCAAGCAAGTAAAGAAAGAGTTAGGTAAGTAAAGGAGGTTTTTGGTATGGGTAACAACGGTGTTTACTCAGGCGTTAATAAATCGGGACAAAAGATTGTCTCACCAGATTATTTGCTTTTTGAAGCACCTAGGGAAAAGGTGTTTATGACTGGTTCTGAAGCGGTAAAAGAAGCCGTTAGAAGAGCTTCCGTTGACGCTTCTGTTTCATATCCTATAACCCCACAATCGGAAGCTGCCCACTTGATAGGTGAGCTTTGGGTAGAAGGTTACGTAGGAGTTTACTTTAGAGGTGAGTCAGAGTTTGGCGTTATGTCAGAAGTAGCAGGATGCTCAATGGCTGGTGCTAGAATCATAACTACTACCTCTGGACCAGGAACTCTAAGAGCCATGGAAAACTTCCCTATGTGGGCAGGTTCTAGATTACCCATACAGCTTGTGTTGATGGCAAGAGGTGTAAATTCACCGCTTTCAATACAGCCAGATAATCTAGAAATAAGCTTTTTGCTTGATACTGGTGTTATGATATGGCACGCTGAAAATGCCCAAGAGCTTTTTGATATGATTTTAGCTGGTTTTGTAGTGGCTGAAAAAACAGATGTACACGTACCTATCATTACCGCAATAGATGGTTTCTTTATATCCCATACAAGAGAGTCTATAATGATTCCACCAGAAGATATAGCTCTTCCTCCTTACAATCCTTATATGTCACCTACACCAATAATAGACGCTGAAATAGCACCTGGTAGATATATAAAAGACCCGTTTGTTATGAAATCAAACTACATATCTTACGCTACTCACGCAAGCTGGCAGTGGGAGGTAAGAGCCGCTATAGAACGTTCTAGACCTTACGCTAAGCATTATCTAAGGGGTTTAGTGGAAGAATACGGCGATCCAGAAGCAGAGCTTGTATTTGTGGCTAGTGGAACTGCTGCTTCCCAAGCTAAGGAAGCTACAAGGTTGCTATTGGACGAAGGCATAAAAGCAAAAGTTGTAAAAGTAAAATCTATAAGACCATTCCCTCATCAAGAGCTTTTAGAAGCTACAAAAACTGCAAAGTATATAATAGTACCGGAGTTTAATATAATAGGATGGCTTGAAAGAGAGGTAAGAGCGGCTTTCTACGGAAAGTCAAATGCTACTATAATAGGTACACCAAGGGTAGCTGGCGGTATGACAATGCCACCAGAAATTATATATAGAGATGCTTTAAAGGTTTTAGGTAAGGAGGTAAGCTATGTCCTTTAATATATATAAGGTAAATGAAGAACTTAGAGATTTTATGCCTCCAGAAATACTGGAGCTTGAAGAAAAAGCCACTTGGGGCAACCCTAAAAGAGGCGTAATGGATTTGCCCTATGCAAAAGAGCTTTTGGAAGAGCACTCTTTATGTGCTGGATGTCCAGAATCAGATGCTTTTAGGTATATATTGGCATCTTTACCAAACCCAGAAGATACCATTATTGTAAATTCTACTGGGTGTACATCGTTGGTGTTTCCTCATATAGCTTTACATACAGTTCACTCTTTGTTTGGAAACCAAAATGCGGTAGCCAGCGGTATAAAGAGAGTTTTAGAGTATAGATTTCCAAATAAAGTAAAAGATGTTGTGGTGTTGGCTGGTGATGGTGCTACCGTTGATATAGGTTTAGATTGCACACTACAATCTTTTTTCAGGCAAGAGAAAATCACCACCATATGTTACGATAACGAAGTTTATGCAAACACCGGTGGTCAAGAAAGCGGTTTGACGGTGAAAGGCCACGTATTTAAAATGGCTCCGAAGGGTAAACAGTGGGATAAAGTCCCCATGTGGCAGCTTGCTATAGATTCAGGTTGTCATTACGTGGTAAGGATGACGGTCTCATCGCCTCGTAGAGTTGAGCAAGCCGTGAAAAAGGCTATATACGTAGCTAGGGAAGTAGGTCCAACATATATTCATCTTTATACACCTTGTATACTTGAAATAGGAAGAAACTCAGACGAAGGCTTGGAAGAAATGAAGCTTGGTGATAAAGAAAGGTTTGCTTTCTTTGAGTATATGACTCCTCAAGCAGAGGAAGTGATTAAAAGGAAAAAGGAGGAAGGCTTAATATGACAATTCAGCAGCCTGTCAGAAAGCGTCTCAACATAAGAATGCCAGCGTTGGGTGGTCAAGGAGCCGTAACTGCAGCTCATATTATAGCTACAGCAGCAGATTACGAAGGGTACTATGCTGTTTCAAATCCATTCTTTGGTGCCGAAAAGCGTATGGCTCCTGCCGAATCTTATGCTCGTATAGGTATAGAACCTATATACGACAGAGGAGAAGTGGTTTATCCAGATATTATAATGGTTTTTCACAACCACGTTATTACAATGGGTAAGTCTTATACAATGCCTTTCTACTCTGGTATAAAAAGAGGTGGTATCATTATAATAAACACCGACGAAGAACTTTTGAAACCAGAGGATTATAAGAGACTTGATTCTATAAACGTAAAAGTTTTAAACTTTCCAGCCACTAAAATAGCTATAGACATAGCGGGCACAGAGTTATCTACAAATATGGCTATGATAGGTGCTCTTTTTGGTGCTACTCAGATAGTTGGTTTACCTGCTATAGAAGAGGGTATAAAATCAAGGTTTATGAAAAAGTTTGTGGCTTCTGGTGGTACAGCTTCCTTGGACTCAGCCCTAGAAAGAAAGTTTAAGAAAAAATTGGAGCTTATAGAAAAGAACCTAAATACCGCAAGAGAAGCCTTCAACATGGCTTTAGAATGGGCTAAGGAGAACGGTATTACTCCTATGCTTCCACCTGCTCCAATGAAAAAGCAAGAGCCTGTTCAAGCTTGAACTAATCAATTTCACTCCGCC
>PNJC01000078.1 GCA_002878215.1 Hydrogenobaculum sp.
ATGAGAAAACTTTTAAAAATAGGTTTAGCTGTTGGTATTTGGCTTTTAGGATTTAGATTTTCATATGCCGATGATACCATGATGTTAAATCAAGAAAAAGCTTATCTTCTAGAGGTTATACACAATAAAATAGATATGCTACAAAACATGGAGTTGTGTGTAGATCAAGCACAGTCTTGGAAAGATTTAAAAAGTTGCAACCTGTACGAACTTTGGGGAGGGTACGCGCCACCTCCTTATGCACCACCTTGTCCTTACTCAAACCCATATTATTGCGGGCCGATGCCTTGGATGTTTGAGCAAAAACACAAATAATTAATTATGGCGGAGAGGACAGGATTCGAACCTGCGGTACGGCTTTAACCGTACAACGCCTTAGCAGGGCGCCGCCTTCGACCACTCGGCCACCTCTCCTTACCTAAACATTATACCATAACAATTTAGTTAAAAGATTTCAATTTACAAGCTTTTTTATAGAAAAAGCGCTAAAAACCAAAAAAACAACGCTGTACAAACTTAATACCGCTAAAGGTATACCTATACCAACGCTATTTTTATACAACAAAAGTCTGAGGCCCTCCACAGAGTAAGTTAAAGGGTTTAAAAATGCAACAACCTTTAACCATCTTGGCATCAAAGATATAGGGTATAAAGCGCTGCTGGAGAAAAAAATAGGCATGGTGATTATTTGAATTACGCTCATAAATCTCTCAACATTTTTAAATAACGAGGCTATAAGCATAGAAAAACTGGCAAAACATATACCAGATAGCATGATAACAACAATCGAAAAGACAACGGTGTAAAAGTTTATATAAATGTTTATATTTATAGCTTTTGAGAGTATCATTATTAAAAAAGCTTGCACTAAAGATCTAACACCAGAAAAAATGGCTTTGCCGGTAGTAATGGAAGAGTAAGGAATTGGAGCGCTAAGAAATCTGGTTATTTGACCTTGATCTTTATCCCATATCAACGATATGCCGTAAAAAAACGACACAAACATTACAGATTGAGCTAAAATACCAGGTGTCATAAAAGAAAGATAATCACCTTTTATAGGCATGTTTTTTATATTTTTAAAAACATTACCAAAAAGCAGTATCCAGATAAGGGGCTGCACAGCTCTTGTAAGTATATCGGTTTTTTGACGCATCATCTTTCTTAATTCTATTTCTAAAATCACTAGACTTCCTCTTGTAAAAGCCAAAAACCACATCTAGCTAAGCCTTTTGACTATATTCCTTGTTTTTCTTATAGATTTTATATCTTGGTAATCCTCTTCTATATTCTCACCAGTAAGTTTTATAAATATATCCTCCAAGGATGCATCTTTATCTCCCACCAAATACCTCAGCTCTTCTAAAGTGCCCTGTGCCACTATCTGTCCTTTCTTCATGATGGCTATTTTATCACAAAGGCGCTCAGCTTCGTTCATATCGTGGGTAGTAATCAAAACTGCCATATCTTGCTTTTTTGATTTTAAGAAATTCCATATACTAAGCTTAGAGTTTGGGTCTAAACCTACGCTCGGCTCATCTAAAAGAAGAAGCTTTGGCTCGTGTAGCATCGCCATAGCTATCTCAAGCTTTCTTATCATACCACCGGAAAACGTTTGCACCAAAGAATCTTTTCTATCGAATAAGTTTACAGCTTTTAGCATATAATCAACTCTTTCTTTGGAAACACCGTAAAGCTTTCCTATAAGTCTTAGGTTCTCGTAAGCGCTAAGGCTGGGAATTATAGATATATCTTGAGGGACGTATCCAATTTGGCTTTTTATTTTTATAGGATTTTCTTGGATAGATTTACCTTGAATTTTTACTTCACCAGAAGTAGGAGGCATTATACCTGCTATTATCTTTATAGTAGTAGTCTTCCCAGCACCGTTGGTACCAAGAAGACCAAAAATCTCGCCTTTTTTTACTTCAAAACTTATACCCTTTAAAGCTTCAAAACCGTTGTAGTTTTTCCTTAGATTTTTTACTTCTAAGAAAAGCTCTTCCAAACTCTCAATCTTTAGCGGCTAAAGGCGCTACCAACCCTGCCCATATGCCGTTTATAACCGCTGCAATCACCATAAGAAAACCAAACGTTACAGTAGAATGTTCTTGTCCATGCCACAAAATAGCACCTGCTACCTCAGCTACTGCTAAAACTAGCGTTGTTAACCACAAAAGAGCAACTCCTTTCATGATGCAAACCTCCTATCCGTTTAAACTCTATTATAACTCAATTTAGCTTTTTCTAAAAAGTTTTTTAGTATGTCAAACCCATGTTCAGAAACTATGGACTCTGGATGAAACTGCACGCCAAAAATAGGAAGGGTTTTATGTCTTATGCCCATTATATCGCCATCTTCAGCCACAGCATCTACAACAAACTCATCTGACAACGTATTTTTATCTATCACCAACGAATGATATCTTACCGCTTTAAAGGGGTTTGGTAAACCTTCGTAAAGACCATCGTTGTTATGGGATATCATAGAAGTTTTTCCGTGCATAAGTCTTTTAGCTTTTACTATATTAGCTCCAAAAGCATATCCTATACTTTGATGCCCAAGGCAAACCCCCAATATTGGATATTTGTCTTTGTAAATTTTTATTACATCTACAGATATACCAGCCTCTTTTGGAGAACAAGGTCCTGGAGATATTACTATAGCATCTATGTCCATATCTTTTATATCTTCTGGTTTTATTTCATCGTTTTTCACAACCTCCACATCTTGACCCAATATGTTAAAATACTGCACCAAGTTGTAAGTGAAAGAATCGTAATTGTCTATCATTAAAAGCTTCATACTAACAATATAAATCTTATATATAGTTTGGCAAGACTAAAACATCATACCAAGCTTTATGCCAAGCCTATAGTTATCAGGATTTATACCGGTGTTTTTGTACTCTGAAGCAAATTGATACTTTGCTTGAGCACCTATGTAAACGTTTGGTGATATCTTAACATCAAGCTCTCCAGAACCTTGCATAGTACCTACTATACCAGAAGATATCCCTTGTAGTTTCACATCCGCTGCTCCTATACCAGCACCAAAACCAGCAAAAAGATTTTGACCTATAGGATAAATGTATCTCATATTTAGCTCTATATTTGAAAAATCAAGATGAGAACCATCCCCATAAGCTCTACCTGTACCAAGCTGTAAAGATGGCTTTAGCTGTCCATAAGCTACTTTGAAAAGCCTACAGTTCCAATCCACACCAACTCCAAGGTAAGGTCCATCGAAACTGCTTATGTGAGAACCTGTAAAATGCATATAATCAAGCTTCATATAAGATGTAAAATCGCCAAGATTCTGACTACTGTAATTAGCACTATAATATGGTTGGGCCACAGCTAAAGAACTAACCACAAGGAAACCAACAGCAACGCCAAACTTCCTCATAAAACACCTCCTATAAAAATTATACCGCTATTAGATAAAAAATTTATATAAAGATTTCATTCTAATATATTGATATATGATATAATTATAAAAACTAACGTTATTATAAAAACTTAACACACAAAAAAGAAGAGGACTTAACATTATTTAAAGTTTAACGATAGGAGGTTTTTATGAGAAAAGCCAAAGTGCTTTTAGCGTCTATTTTAGCAACTAGCATAGCACACGGTGCTTGGATATTTCCACTTTTACCCACGGAAGGCATAGTCCTAAAACGATCTAGGACCTCTTTTATGAGCTTAAACTTTTTGACACAAATATGGACGCAATCCGATGGGCAAGTCTCTCAAAATACTAAAAGCGCTACAAACTTTTCTGTAAGAGACGCAAGGATAGGTATAGAAGGTCAAATAAACAAATACATTCAGTTTGGTGCTTTTTTTGATTTTGCAGACAACAACGCTTTGGGATTTGATGGTAGTGCAAGACCCCACCAGAGTACGACGCAAACTTCCGTATTGCAAGATGCTTATATAGGTTTTACCCCTTCCAACGCCCTAAATATAACCTTTGGAGAGTTTAGAGACCCGTTTTCTAGGATATCTTTGTCTGGACTCTATACCCTTGTAATACCAAGTTATTATGGATACGGTATAGGTCCTATAGACGATGTTATAAATTTAAATACAAAGAATCCAGCGCTTGCTTTCATAAACCCATTTTTCCCGCTTGGTTATGGATCTTTGCCTGGTATAAAAGGAGAACCGGGCGTTACTTCAGCGTTTAGGGATATGGGAGTTTCTATCTGGGGAAATTTGGCAAAAGGTATGCTAAAATACTACGCCATGGTAGGTCAAGGTAAGTACGATTATCAAACCTCTTTATCCAACAAAAGCAATGTATATCAAACCGACAATCCCAATTTAAAATACTCTTTTAGGCTTGTGTTTGTGCCGACATTTTTAGGCTTTTCATCAGACCCAACTTATATGATGAGAGATACTTACTTAGGGCATAAGAAAACGCTACAAATAGGCATAGGTTATGAAACGCAGAAAAGAGAATGCAACGGCTTACCCACGTCAAACTGTCCTAGGGTACCTGCATCTTCTGTCACATCAAAAGCTTACGACGTTGATATATTTTATGAAAATAAATTTGGCAATTTTGTCCCGCAGTTTCAAGCTGGTTATATAGTAAATAAAGACTTGGGCTTTGGTGATAAATACGGCAACAAACCCGAATCAGATGGATACTATCTCCAAACTCAGTGGCTATACGATAGATTTGTAGGTATAGGAAAACCAGCGCTGGCTTTAAGATACGAATCTTATACAAATAAAAATGTGTATGCAGTAGCTCCTAATGGTGCAGTATCTCCCAATCCAAACAACATATCAAAAGCTCCAAACGGTTCTTACCAAGATGGTAAGATAGATAATTTATCGGTATATTTAAATTACTATATTGCAAATCAAGCTGCTAAAATATCTTTGGGCGCTGATTTTGTAAATCCAAATACCGTGGTAAAGAATGCCGAATGTATAAATGGCAATCCTGCCAAAGGCGGCTGTGGTAAGAACTTTGTAGATTATACATTACAGCTTCAAATAGTATTTTAAGTTCACAACGTTTTTATTTTTTTATAATATACTTACTTTTAAGGAGGTTTTATGTTGAAGAAAGGTATTGTAGCTTTTATGATAGCAAGCACTGTTGCTTTGGCAAATCCAGTTAAGATCGTCTTTGATGTGCATACTGGTAGTGATGCTAAGTTTCAATTTATCATGAACAACCTTAGGAATCTTACCCACAACACCGGCAACAATCCCAAAAACTTACAGCTTTATTTGGTCTTTTACGGGCCTGCTATAAAGTATATGCTAAACAGCCTTGACAATACCCCTTTCGCAAAAGATACAAAACTTGCCAACAACCTTATGGATATTCAAATGCAGCTCCAAGCCTATCAACAAGAAGGTGTGGTGCATTTTAGAGTATGCCATGAATCGTTAAACGCCTACCACCTATCACCTAAGGATGTGGTAAGCTTTGCAAAAGTGGTACCCGCTGGCATACTTGAAATTGCAAAGTTAGAGCATGAAGGATACGCTTACGTAAGACCATGAAGAAGTTTATACTGCTTTTATTTACAATACCTTATCTAACTTTTGGTGCTTGGTACAATTTTAAAAACGGACTAGCTATAGCAAAAGCCCAAAACAAACCTCTTATGGTTTATTTTTACCAAAACAACTGCGAAGATTGCAAACATATGGAGATGTTTACTTTGTCCAATCAAAACGTGTCAAACTTTATGGATACACATTTTGTGGTATCTAGCATTGATTTGAATTCTAAATGTGGTAAGAAATTGGGTAGGAGGTTTGGAATCTTTGGCACTCCTACTTCAGTATTTATAAATCCAAAGACAAACAGCGTTATCTTTAAAGCCTTTGGAGATATGAATCCAAATCAATTTTTAAAAACCTTAAACTACGTATGTCTAAACGCTAAAAAAGGAGGTCTTTCATGTTAGACAGAAGAGAGTTGTTCAAACTTGGTACCGGTGCTTGGCTTGGACTAGCTTTAGCCCCTATTCTTGAAGTTCCTATTTTATCTATTGGCGCTCCAGCAACACCACAAGAAGATGCAAAGAGTTTGGAGAAGATAGAAAAATCCCTTCAAAAAGTTTTTGGTAAAAGCCTAAAAGACGTAAAACAAGATCCAAAGGTAAAGTTAAGCTCTCCTACTATAGCAGAAAACGGACTTCACGTTCCAGTGTCTGTAGAAGCAGATTATCCCATAGAGGATATAAAGTCCCTTCATATATTTGTGGATGAAAACCCAGATCCCCATATATCTTATATAGAGCTTACTCCTCTTAGCGGTAAAGCCTTTTTCCAAGTGCCCATAAGGATGGCTCAAAGTTCATATGTAAGAGGTATTGCGCTTTTAAAAGACGGATCTTTGGTAGGAGATTTTAAATTTACAAAGGTAACAGTAGGTGGTTGTGGATAATTAAAAAGGAGGTTTTATGAGCGTACCAGTAATAGTAAGGGTTATACCAAACAAACCTAAAAAAGGCGATGTGGCAAAGCTTATGTTTTTAGTAAAGCATCCAATGGATCCGGGTACCATAAAAGACCCAAAAACCGGCAAACTTATACCGGCAAACTATATAACTACGATAGACATATCTTTAAATGGCAAAAAAATAGCCACAATACACAACGGACCTGGTGTATCTTCTAATCCAATATTTGGTCTTGATTTTAAAGCGGAAGAAGCAGGCACCGTAAAGATGGTGTTTACTGACAATCACGGTAAAAGCTTTGAACACGACTTTAGTTTAGAGCTTTCTTAAGGAGTTAACTTATGAACCTTACAAGAAGAGACTTTTTAGAGCTTCTTAGTGTAATAGGAGTTGGAATAGCAACAGATCCCATAAGCGCTGTGGCAAAAGTAAACAAGCTAACTTACGACGATTTGATGAGTTTTAGACCAGTTGGTAAAGCTAGTATTATATTTACCACAGATACCCACGGACATATGAAACCTCTTTATTTCAGAGAGCCTGCTAATTTGGTAGGTCCTAAAAACCTAGCCGGTACACCTGGGTTTATAGCAGGTTATGAGTTCCTAAAGTTTTACGGCTTAAAGCCAGATACTATCGATTGTTATTTTGATACAAACGTGCATTTTATAGAGCTTGCACACAAATACGGCATAATGGGTGGGACTTCTCATATAGCCCGCATAATAAAAGATATAGTCCATGAAAGAGGTAGAGATAATTGCCTTATATTGGACAACGGCGATACTCTTACCACATCCGCCATTACCCTTTTTACCAAAGGAAAATCCATGTTGGACTGGATGAACCTTGTGGGCTACGACCTTTTTGTAGGGCATTGGGATTTTACCCTTGGAAAGGAAGAGTTTTTAAAACGTATAAAGGAGTTTAAAGGAGAGTTTATATCTCAAAATATCCAAGATGAGTTTGGAGAGCTTCCCTTTAAACCATATGTAGTTAAAGAAATAGGCGGTGTAAAAATAGGTATAGTAGGTAATTCATTTCCATACACTCCTATATCAAACCCAGCTAAGTTTGTAGAAGGCTGGACATTTGGTATAAATATGGACTCTATGCAAAAGTATGTAAACGAACTAAGGGATAAACACAAAGTAGATGTTGTAATACTCCAATCTCACGACGGATTGCCTCTTGACATAGCCCTTACAAAATACGTACACGGCATAGACATCATAATAAGTGGACACACCCACGATATAACGCCAAAGGTATTAAGGTACAACAATACATATGTAGTAGTTGCAGGTTCTCACGGTAAGTTTGTGGGGCGCATAGACTTAAAGGCTTCTAAAGGAAGGCTAGAAGATGTATCCTTTAAACTTATACCAGTAGCCACAAATATAGTGCCAAAAGATGAAGATTCAGAAAAACTTCTTCAAGAGTATTTTAAACCATACGATGAAAAGCTAAATACAAAGATAGGTACCACATCTTCTTTGATATACAAAAGAGATACGTTTTACAGCACCTTTGATGAGCTTGCCAACGATGCAATAATGGATTATTATCACGGTATAGATATAGTGTTTTCACCAGGTTATAGATGGGGTGCTACGCTACTTCCTGGTCAAGATATAACCATAAACGATGTATACGATTTTACCGCCATCACATATCCACATGTCTATGTGTTTAAACTAAAGGGCTCTCAAATAAAATCCCTTTTAGAGGACATGGCGGACAACGTCTTTAATCCAAACCCTATATATCAACAAGGTGGTGATATGCCAAGGCTTTCCAAAAATGTATACTACGAGATAAAGATAAACGAACCAGAGGGCAAAAGATTTCAAGTCATCAAAATAAACGGCAAAGACCTAGACCCAAACAAAGAGTACGTAGCAGCCACTTACGGTGGAGAACTTTATAAGATAGGTACTTTGGTCCAAGATGCAAAACCAATACCTGCTTATGAGCTTTTAATAAACTATATAAAATCCAAAAGACACATAGAGATAACTACAAATCCAAGAAACCTTTTCAAAGTATTGGACGAGCCGTACAATTACACTACCACATAAGGAGCGTTTATGAAGAAAATATTGTTTGGTGTTGGGATTTTGGTAGGATTATCGTGGGCTAGTAGCCCACTTTACTTTAAAGAAGTGGCTCCAAGCTCTTATGTGAAAAATCTAAACAAGGATTTTAAGCTTTTATACACATTTGATATACAAAAAACTATGGAAGCCTACGACAAAAACTTTATACCTTATAAAGTATATATTTATAATACAAAATATACAGATGCCCTTCTCTCAAAAAACCCTCTTCTTGGCAACGCGGTACCCTTTAGCGTGCTAACTTACAAAGAAAACGGCAAATCTTACATAGTTATACCAAATATATATTACGTTGGTCTTTTGACAGGCGCTGATGCTAAAAGCCTAAATACTTTGAAGAAAATTCAAAATACAATACTAAAAGATCTGAAGTTTAAAAAACCAACATCCTCTTCTTATCAAAGTATTGCTTTGTTTGTAAATATGCCTTACAACATGGATTTTAAAGATGCTACTACATTTATAAAAAGCTCTTTAGAATCAAACGATATGACAGTGCCTCATGAATATCAAACAAAGAATGTGGATATACTTTACTCTTGCAACGCCAAATGGGGAAGGTATATACTCAGCGATTTCAAAGATATAGGAGCTTTTGCCCCTTGTAGGATTGTGATATACCAAAAATCTAACAAAACTTTTATTTCTTATTTTAACCCAAAAGCTGTTCAATATATCAATAAAAGCCTAAAACCCTCTACTATAAAAGCCCTTGATGAGTTAAACGGTATTTTAAAATCTTCTTTATCTGGCTTTTAAAAATGAAAGTATAGGATAACTCCGTCGTACAAAACAAGCAAGACAGCGCTAAGGAGTATGAGTTTATCGTTTAAAAGCTCTTCTGAAGGCTCCCCGCTTTTTAAATTGTGCGTTATATGATAATACCTAAATATACCAAAAGTGGCTATTATAACGCTGTAAAAGAATATTTTACTGGGTACACTTAGAGTATACATAGCATATATTCCAAGAGACAGCGTAGCGGATATTACCATAAGCTGATCAAGGTAATAAACGCTGTAATACTTTAAAACCTCTTTAAAATCTTGGCTTTTTTCTTCCATTGTAAATAGCTCATATCTTCTTTTACCAAAACCAAGGTAAAGGCTTATGAAAAACATATCTAAAAATAGATATGGCGATACATCCACAGACGATGCAAAAGCTCCTATGTATACTCTTATCAAAAACCCAAAGGCTATGAAAAACACATCAAAAAGTTGCTTTTTCTTAAAATAAAAGCTGTAAACAAAGCTATTTAACACATACACCATAGACATGCCAAAAGCCAGTATAGAGGCTTTTATTACAAGCATAGAACCAACCACAAACAAAAAAATACCCACAACAGATGCGGTTTTAATAGAAATATCTCCTTTTGCTATGGGCCTATTTTTTTTCTTGGGATGAAGCCTGTCTTTTGGAGCATCTATGATATCGTTTAGTATATAGGTGGATGATGTTATGAGGCAAAAGCCTAAAAAAGCAAGTGCTGTATGAAAAAAGGGCTTTGTATGAAAAATCTCTCTTGCAAACACTATAGGTATAAAAAGCATGAGATTTTTGGTATATTGTTTTACCCTTAATAGCCTAAGGAAAATCTTTAATTTATTGTAGTCCATTTAACCAAGATTGTAGATACTGGACCTCTTTATCTGCGTGAATTTGATTTAGATACTCTATGGCTCCTTGGATATAGGCTCTTGCCTTTATATTATCTCCAACGTCCTTATAGTAAAATCCAAGATACGCATAAGCCATAGATTCCCAATAGCTGTCATCCGCTTTCAAAGCCTCTTGATAACCTTCTGATAGTAAGGTAAGTGCATTTTTATAGTCTTTGTTTTCCCTTGCAATCTCTCCCAAAGAAAGCAGTGCTATAGCTCTTGCGTCGTGATTTTTTGATTTTTTTGCAAGCTTCTGAGCTTTTTCTAAAATTTCTTTGGCTTTATCAAGATTTCCTATGTGATAGTACGCAAGCCCTTCTAAAGCCATTATATCTGATTTGACAAAATCTGACTTGGCATGTTTTAATGCATCGTCAAAAAACTCTATAGCCTTTTGATAGTTGTTTTTAGCGCTTTCCAAAAAGCCCTGAGACTCTAAGGCTAAAGCAAGAGCATCGCCTGTTGGGTTATATTTCATGGCGTTTTGGCAATGTGTTGTAGCTTTATTTATATCGCCGCTCATAGCAAAAACCCTACAAAGATAGCTTTCTGCCTCAGACATCATCGTTATGTCTTTTGTGTTGTCTAGAGCATTTTTTAAAAATACTACAGCATCTTGATAGTCTCCGTTTATCTCACTCATTATACCAAGACAAAGGCTCGCTGCTGGGTCTTTGGGATTTTTTAGAAGTTCGTTATGACCCTCAAACACTGCCAACCTAAAATCACCTTGATATAGTTTTGACATGCATTCGTTGTTGAAAGGTTTTTTAGAGCAAGAGCTAACTACAAAAGACGCAATTAAAAATAAAAAAAATACACTTTTTTTCATAGAGATTTTATTTCTTGTATTATCTCTTGTTGAAGCTTCATGATAATGGAGCTTAGCTTTATAGCATCTTTCCTATCTACAGACATTTTAAAACCAGCGTATAGCTCGTCCTCTTCTTCGTATATATTTACTAGACTAGCTTTACCCCTAACAATATCGCTATCTATATAAAGCTCAACATCAAAGACGTTATCCTTTTTTGCTAAATCTTTTATCTTGTCTAATATGTGATCTTTGTTTTCATCTTTTTCTATTTTTATAGCAAAACCAGTTTCGCTAATATTTTTTAACGAGAGGTTTGAAAAACATTCGTCCAAGTCCTCAAGGCACAACTTTGCATAAGCTTTATGCTTGGAATCAAACTCTACTCTTAC
>PNJC01000053.1 GCA_002878215.1 Hydrogenobaculum sp.
ATTCACAAGTTTGCCACGATTGTTAGCTATTACCAGCTTTCAAAAGTAAATTTTACAGGATTTAAAGGCTTAAACGTTTTGGTTTTCTTGACATTTACATAAGGATGTGTGGCAAGATATCTCTTATCGTAGTTTGATAGGGTTACTACGGCGTATTTATACAATATTTTGTATAACTCTCTGGCTTTTGGTATTGGAAGCTCTACACAACCAGCAGATTGTGGATAACCGTACCTTCTTCTTGGAAAACCATGCAGCGCTTCTCCTCGGTAAAAATAATTTACCCAAGGCACATCTGGGTCTTCGTAGGTTTTATTGGAACCCGGGAAAGTGCCTTTCATTTCAGTTTTTTTAAAACGAAGATAAACCATATATGTCCCTGTGTTGGTTGTACCCATTACCCCTGTGTTAGCTGGGCTTTCAAATATATATTTTCCATTTTCCCACACATATACTCTTTGAGGTATATGCTGGTCTACGTAAACCCATACAAAGGGTTTCTTGGCTTTAAAACCTGTCTTATAAGCTTGTTGTAGAATAATGCTGGCTAAAGCTGTATTGTCGGGATTAAACTTTACGTTGTAATCTTTTATAAACCTTAAAATGGCGCTTTTATAAAGAATGCTATACTTGCTTGTAATGCTTAGTTTTACAAGTTTTGATGGTACATTTTCTGCGTCCCATTCATAAGTAATTTTATATCCGTTCTTATATGGAGTATAACTTATAACCTTAAAAGGTAAATAACCCATGTTGTATAGATAGTTGATATCTTTTATTAGGTATTTATCTGTTATAAAAACAGAGTTTTCAAAATTTAACGGTTTTATTTTAGGTGGTGTTGACTTCGTGATGACTTTAGGGGGTGAATAGTTTATAGGAGATTTCGATGTATAAGATACATTTGCAATTTTTACATTCACACTATATACTTTAGGCTTTATCTCCTCGTAGGCTTGTATAGGAATTGGTTTAAAAGTAGGCTCGGCATAAGAGATAGCTAAACAAGACAAAAATATAACTATTAAGAACTTTTTACTATCCATTGTAATAAATATACTTATAAAAGCCTATAAAACAAACCCTATAACAAGCTTTTTGCAAATAAAAAGTGTTTTTTAAAGTAAGGTTGATTTATAGGCTCTATAACCACTTTGCCATAGGCAGAGGATGCGTCTATCATAAGACCATGGCCTATATATATCCCCACATGACCTGGATGATGTTTCCTGTAGGTTTTGAAAAATAATAGATCTCCAGGTTTTAAATTTATAGCCAATTTCCCAACATGAGCTTGTTCTGAGGCGGTTCTTGGTAGCTTTATTCCTAGCTTATCAAAAACTTTCATGGTAAAACCAGAGCAATCAATCCCATATCTGGATGTGCCGCCAAACCTATATGGAGTGCCTAAGTATTGTTTTGCTATTTCAATAAGCTTTTGTACCAATTTTTTGTCAAACTTATCTGAGGCTATTTTCTTAGGAATAGGCTGCTTGCCTACGCTATATCTTACAAGCTCTGAAATAGTTTGGGGCTCTTTTAGTTCTACTTTAGACTTTTCTATTATATTTAGTATAGGATCTTTATAGATGTCCTGCCCGTATTTGTGATAATTTATTATTTGCCTTATGGGACTTACAAATTCGCTTCCGTAAGCGACGTTAAAAGCCAACACCAAACTTGCTAAAATCACCCCTACATATTTTACCTTCTTCATAGTTTTTTCATTTTATTATATTCATTATTAACATTTCCATGATATATATCATCTCTTGTTAAGAAAATATGCGATAAGCGTTCTGATATAATATTAAATATGATTTTTATATTTGGAGCCGGTAAGTGGGGCTATGCTCTGTCTTACGCTTTTAGCAAAAAAAGAATACCGATAACCGTATACGATATAAAAGAAGAAGCGCTAAACAATATACCAAAGCACCCTAACATAAAAACCACAACAAATGTTGAAGATGTGCTACAACATGAGATTGTAATTATAGCAACCCCAACCCAAAGCATCAAGCATATAATAGAAAAGTGCAAAGATAAAGATACAATAATAGCTTCAAAAGGCATAGATATATCTACCCATAAGGATGTTATAGACCTAGCCTTAGAGTACAACATAGAAAAGTCAAACATTTTTGTTTTATCTGGGCCATCTTTTGCTGAGGATGTGTTAAGAGACTTGCCTGTAGCCCTAACGCTTGGATATTTTAACAAGGAAAAAGCTTTGAAGCTTCAAAACCTGCTCTCATCACAGCTTTTTAGGATATATACCTCTAGCGATATAAAAGGGGTAGCCCTTGGAGGTGCTTTAAAAAATGTGATAGCTATAGCCTCTGGTATAGTGGAAGGAGCAGGTTTGGGTGAGAGTGCTCAAGCAGCTTTGGTAACAAGGGGGCTAAAGGAGATGATTAAAATAGGAAAATTGATGGGTGCTAGAGAAAAGACCTTTTATGGACTTTCAGGGGTTGGGGATTTGTTTCTAACGGCTGGTTCTAATAAATCTAGAAACAAACGTTTTGGGCTTTTGGTAGGGAAAAAGAAATCTCCAAAGGAAGCGTTAGAAGAAATAAAAGAAGTAGTAGAAGGTTATTATACCGTAAAAGCCTTATATGACATAGCAATAGAAAGACATTTAGATCTTCCCATAACAAAGGCTGTTTATAAGGTGCTTTACGAAAATATGTCCATTGAGGAAAGTATGAATACGCTTTTATCAAGAGAGTTAAAAGAAGAAGATGACTAACAAGATAAAGCTTGAAAATATAGATATATCGCTTTTAACCTCTGTGAGCAAGGCTCTTTCTCAAAAGGATTTTGATAAGGCTTTGAGGGATATTTTAAAAATATTTTATTCTTTTTGGGGGGTGGAATACTCTTACATAGCTTTTTACGATAAAAGCGCAAAAACTATAAAAATAAGGGAGGCTTTTGGCTTTAATCAAAGCGTAAAAAAGATACTTTTTGAATCTGGGAAAGGCATAGTGGGCAACATATTTAAAAACAGCATACCTGTAGTAATAAAAGATCCAAGACACGATAAAGCTTTTCTGAACAAAACAAAAATCTTGGACAAAATAAAAGATGAAACCTTTGTGGGTGTACCGATAAAATCAGAAGATGAAACCATTGGAGTTTTTTGTCTTTTTAAAAGCCTGGATAGATACGAAGAACTCACAAGAGTAGTAGATATTATGCTTATAGTAAGCGCTATGATAGGCATGTCTTACAAACTTTTTGGGATTTTACAAGAGGAAAAAGCTTCTTGGGAGGAACAAAGGCAACTTTTGGCAAAAGAGTTTTCGGATACTTTTAGCATAGAGGGATTTGTTGGGAAATCAGAAGCTATAACTATGTTAAAAGATACTATCCAAAAAATAGCAAAAACAGACAGCACTGTGCTCTTGCTGGGAGAAAGCGGAGTAGGTAAAACGCTCATAGCAAAAGCAATACACGCTTTAAGTGAAAGAAAAGATAAACCCTTTATATCTGTAAACTGTGCGGCGATACCAGAAACGCTTCTTGAAGCTGAGTTGTTTGGATATGAAAAAGGGGCGTTTACAGGGGCAATTCACTCTAAAAAAGGCAAATTTGAACTAGCAAACGGAGGCACAATATTTTTAGATGAGATAGGTGAACTTCCCCTTCAATCCCAATCAAAGCTGTTAAAGGTGATACAAGAAAAAGAATTGGAAAAGCTTGGAGCTGAAAATAGCATTTTTGTAAATGTAAGAGTAATAGCATCTACCAACAAAGATCTGGCGTCTATGGTGGCAAGGGGAGAGTTTAGAGAGGATTTATATTACAGATTAAACGTAATACCTATAAGAGTACCAGCTCTAAGAGAAAGAAAGGAAGATATACCGCTTTTAGTGAAACATTTTTTAGATAAATTTAACAAGCATTATAAAAAACATATAAACATAGAAAAAGAAGCTATGGAAGCTCTTATAAACTACAATTGGCCAGGCAATATAAGGGAACTTGAAAACCTTGTAGAGCGTCTCGTGGTGATAAACAGCAAAGATATTTCAAAAGAGGATGTATTGTTGGCTACAAAGATAAACTCTGAGAAATCAAAAACTGATATACCGAGTATTATAGAAAGCACTGAAAAAGAGGCTATAAAAAAAGCTTTAGAAAGATGCGGTTATGTAAAATCAAAAGCGGCAAAAATGCTTGGGCTTACCTTGAGACAGTTAGACTATAGGATTAAAAAATATAACATACCTGTGGAAAGGCTTTGATATGAAACTTTTAAAAGATTATAGAGTGTTGTTTTTGCTCTTAATAATACCTTATATTTTTGTGTTAAATCTTCCTTATGTGGGAGAAGAGGCAAACTGGGTTATACCTTCTTTTGAGATGAGTTATTTCAAAGAGTACGTACTCCAAACAATATACAAAGTGCCTTATTATAGGCCACCTCTTTTTAACTATCCAACGATAATATTTTCAAAGCTTTTAGGATGGGAATACGCCAAGGCTATCCAAAGGCTTCAAACCATCACTATGACAATCCTTACAGCTTTAAGCATAAGATACGTGTTGAAACGAGTTTACAAAGATGAAAAACTTGGTTGGTTTGGAGCACTTATTTATTTAAGCATGGGTGATGTAATGATTCACGATGGATGGCTTGGTTATGAAGATGGGGTTTACATAGGCTTTTCTTCTATGTCAATGCTGTTTACCATGCTTGGGGTTTACGAGGAATCCTATTGGTTTTTATTTTTAGGATCTTTGTTGGCTACCGGTGGTTTTTTGACAAAAGCTCTTACTTCTTTTGTTTATTTTTATGCTACTCTCATAATATCTTTTTTTATATTAAAACCTAAAAAACTAAACATATATAAAACCGCAGTTGTTAGTTTGGCTGTCCC
This sequence comes from Hydrogenobaculum sp., assembly GCA_002878215.1. GTDB lineage: Bacteria > Aquificota > Aquificia > Aquificales > Aquificaceae > Hydrogenobaculum. The sequence continues at coordinate 4,890 of PNJC01000053.1, forward strand.
GTTGTTTTTCTTAATACTGTGGTATGGTTTTGCTCCAAAATCAAATGTTAGCGAACATGGAATGCTGTGGGATATAATAAACAAGTTTAGATTTAAAGGCATCGTACCTTATTTAAAACAATTTTTTGGTTATCCTATACAGTTTTGGTTAAATATGTCTTTAAACTCTTTGGTATTTTTGTATCTGGCTTTTAAAAGAAAAATAGATACTAATCTTGTCAAAACTGATAAATTTTTGCTAAACGCTTGGATGGTGGGTATTGTAAATTTTATACCTTATTGGCTTCCACCTTTTAGCGGTATAAGGTATGCCGCTCCTTTGTACAGCATCTTTGCAGTTTGTTTTAGCGTTATGCTATATCCAAAGTTTAAGGATTTGATGTTGAAGTTTATATACTTTGCTATAGTATTTAAGTTTATAGCCTTTGGCATAGCGTTTCCTATATACTATGGACATATAAGAGAGAATACCAACGAGATAGCAAAAGAGGTTTACAATCTTACCATAAAAAGAGGAATACCTTTATATTGCGATGATTTTGGGTGGGTTGGGTTTTCTGTTATAGCAAACATAGATGTAAAAATACACAAACCAATACTCTATCCGCCAAACAATTTAAATTACGGCTGTGTATTTACAGCAAACTTATCAAAGTATAAGGATTTTAAAATAGTAAGAAATTATCAAAACTCAGACTACCTTGTATGTAAATTCTAAAGGTATCTGTCTACCACATACTTTGCTATTCTAACGCTTTCTGAAAAACCCCTATCTTCAGGATAGTAATAGGTGGTATCAAGAGCGTAAAAATCTTTTGCAACGTTTATGGGCGGGAGTTTGTAAAGATAAAGCGGTTCATATACTCCTTGAGCATTTTTATATATGTTTATACTAAAAGCCAAAAAATCTTCGTCTTTTAAATCTTTGTTTATCTTTTTAAGGTAAGTTTTGCAAAGGTCTTTGATAAAAGACTCATCCTTTTTTAAAAGCTCGCTATCTTTTGGAAGGTAAAAAGGTATATAGACTATATTGGATTTTATATCTTCTCTTAAAGCGCTGTAGTTTATAAGCCCCGGTATTTTTATCTCGTCATCGTTTATATTTATCCAAAAATATCTTGAAAACGGTTTTCTTAGTTTTATCACTACACACATTACATCAAGGTATGTAAAATCCTTATACTTAGAGGCTATGTTTTTATCTGTTATAACATGCTGAAGTATATTAATGGGTATTGTGCTTATTACCTTATCGTAGCTAAATATTTCACCTTCTACCTCTATTCCTTTTAAAGCGTTATTTTCTATAAGGATTTTATCAACACCTTTATTTAAATAAATGTTTACACCACTTTCTTTAAGATGTGTTGATAAAGCGTCTATTATAGTTTTTACACCTCCTTCAACATATCCAAGAGATTCTTTGAATATGCTGTCCCTCGAAAGTCCCACTCTTTTTATTCTGTTCCATATCCAAGCCGCCGATACTTTGGTTTGATATTGGTAAAACTTTAAAGACAAAAGCTTGTCCCACAACACGTTGTATGCTTTTTCTCCTATTATTGATTTTAACCAATCTATAGCGTATTTTCTGTCTAGGCTACTCCAATTTTTTAGTTTTGTGCTATAAAAAGCTAAAAAACCGTATCTTAACTTAGAAATTATATCAAGTCCATCAAACTTTAAAAGACTTATAGGGTCTCCAAAAGGTTGAAGCTTTTGTTTATAATAAAATCCCATAGAGGTATTTTTCCATTTCAAAAGATGATATATGCCCAAATCTTTTAAAAGTTCAAAAAGCGCCATGTCTGTTTTGCAGAAAAAATGATAATATTTTTCTATGATATCACCATCAAAATCAAAAGAGGCGCTCATTCCTCCCAATACGTTATCTTTTTCGTATATATCCACACTGTAGCCTTTTTTAATTGCATAATAGCCTATTGCAAGACCCATAGGTCCGCCACCTATTATAGCTATTTTCATCAAAACTCCAACACCACTTTAGAGTATACAGGATGAGTAAAAGTCTCTTCTATAGCTTTTTCAAAAGGAGTTGGTTTTACGTTGAAAATACTTGGCCAATCTATAACCTCAAATATATCTCCCGCCACTAGAGCTTTTAATTGATCTACAGTAAAAGGTGGATCAGGATCAAAAATTCCCCATATATATAAAAGTGTATAAAAAAGCCAGTATGGAATATTTAGTATAACGGTTTTTGATTTTGTATATTTTTTAATAGCTTTTATTATATCTATGTAATAAACCTTTTCAATGCCAGTGATATCGTAGATACCTTCTTTTCTTGTTTGGATGCAATCTATTATGATGTTGCAAAAATCTTTTACATAAAGAGGTTGTCTTATGTATTTACCGTCTCCTGGTATTGGAAATATTGGTACTTTTTTCATAAACCTCGATAGCCAACCAAGATGTTTTCTATCAAACCAACCAAACATAAGAGTAGGTCTTAAGACAACATTTTTTATGCCAGATTCTAAAATCATCTTTTCCTGTGCTTTTTTTGTTTCTGTATAGAAATCTTTTGCCACAGAGTTTACTACTGATGAGCTTATATGCACTATATATTCTACGTTATATTTTTTGCAGGCTTTTAAAACGTTTTCTGTAGATTTTATGGTGTTTCTATAAAATGGCTCGTAAGTTTTTGCTCCTATCTGGGCTTGAAGCATCACTAAAGCATTAGCGCCTTCTATATACCTTTCCCAATCGCCTTCTTCCGATAAATCTCCGTAAATAGCGATTACATCTTTGTGAAGAGATTTTAATATGTCTAAATTTTTTTTATGCTTATCTATTACTACTATATTTGAATATCCAGCTTCTTTGAGAAAAGCTACAAGATTTTGTCCCACAAGCCCAGCACCGCCGGGAAGCACTATCTTTTTATCTTTTTCCATATGAAAATTATATCAACTTTCGTTTTTTATCATTACATTTATAGTTTGGTATGGAATTTCAATATTTTCTTGGTCAAATCGTTTCTTTATGGCTTTTATAAGCTCGTGTATTATAAGGTATTGATTTACAAACTCTTTTACTTTTACCACTAGACTTAAGTTAATACCAGAAGCACCGAAAGAGCCGTATCTTACTATCGGTTCATAGGTTTTATCCGCGCCGTCTACCTTGCTTACAATATCTTTTGCTATTTCTATGAGAAGCTTTTCTACTCTATCTAGGTCTTCTTTATACCCTACAGAAAAAGAAAACACCACCGCCATGTTTTCATAAGGAAGATGATAGTTAGTAATAACAGAAGATGTGAGTTTTGAGTTTGGTACCACTATAACGTTTCCAGAAAGAGTTCTTATATGAGTGGTACGCCAATATATATCTTCTACGTATCCTTCATATACATCAAACTTTATATAATCTCCAACTCTTATATTTTTACTAACGAGTATATAAAAGCCCGACAAAAAGTTTGACAAAGTATCCTGAAGAGCAAGGCCTATAACAACGGTACCAACTCCTAACGTAGTAATAAGAGGGCTTATGGAAAGTCCTATACTTTGGAACGCTATAAAAAGTCCAACAGTAGATATAAATATTACTATAGAAGCTTTTAAAATTGAAGATGGGACTTCTTGCGTTCGTGATTTTACATACAAAGAGATTAAGTCTCCAATTATGTTGGATAGTATGTGAAAACCAAGAAATACGAGTCCAAAAAGTATAATCCTATCAACAACAATATGTGCTTTTCTTGTAAGATAAAGGTAATCAGAAGATATGTAAGCTCCCAAAAACATACCCCATAACCCTATTAGAAATGGGTTCGCAGATATTTTCTTTGTGGTTTTAAAGCTTTTAAAAACGGTATTTAAAGATATTCCTATTAAAAACCCTATACCAAAGAATAAAATACTATAAAAACCAAACACCACCAAGCCATACTCTTCTCTACTTTTAAAAATGTGACCTAGGAACTCTAACCTTAGATGTTTGGTGATCGTTATTTTGTCCATACTAAAAATAAACTATGGTGGTACCAACTCCACCTTCTTTTGGATAGGCATCTCTGTAGAATACAACGTAAGAAGATGATGAAAGATAGTCAGTTACAGCTTTTTTAAGCACTCCAACACCGTGTATTATTTTTGCCATTTTTACTCCGCTTGCAAAAGCACTATCTAAAAACTTATCAAGCTTGCTTATAGCTTCTTCTATTGAAAGACCGGTTAAATTTATTTCAGGCATGCCGGCTTTTTTATTTTCAAACCGTTGTAAGCTTATGTTGGTGGTATGGGTTTTTGGTATTTTGGTGGTTTTTGAAAGGTCTTTTAGCTTTATCCAAGCCTTTATATCACCAAACATGACTTGAGCTTTATCTTGCCTTATTTCCAACACCCTACCTTTTCCACCCATAAACTCTACCCAGTCTCCTACCTCTATAGCCTCTTGTTCTTCTTTCTCAAACTTTCTCAACTCTTCTTGTTTTTGTTTTATAAAATCTTTTAAACTAGCTTTTTCTTTAAGACCAACTAAAAATTCCTGAGCTTCTTTCTTAAGTTGTTCTAAATAACTTTGAGCATCTTTTACGGCATTTTTCCATGCATCTTCTTTGGCTTTTTCCATTTCTTCTACTAGAGATTCATACTTTCTTTTCAAAAGTTCAAGCTCCTCTCTATGTTTTTCTAATATTTCCATTTTGTCTTGGTATTCTCTGACAAGTCTATTTAGATTTTCCATGACACCTTGGTATTCCAAAGTGTTCTCTCCAAGAAGTTTTTGGGCTTCTAAAATAACCTCTTTTGGTATGCCAAACCTTTTGGCTACTTCTATGCCCATGCTTTCTCCTATAGTACCGTAAAGCACTTTGTAAAGAGGTTTCAAGGTGTCCCTATCAAACATCAGCGTAGCTGGTTCATAATAATCGGAATTTACCGCCCAAAGCTTTATGGGTGTATGGTGAGTAGAAATCACTACAAAAGCGTTTATCTTCTTTATATAATCGAGAATCGCTATACCAAGTGCAGAACCCTCAAGTGGGTCTGTGCCAGCTCCTAACTCGTCTATCAGTATCAACGTTTTATCTGTTGAGTTTTGTAAAATCTCCGAGATATTCTTTATATGAGAAGAGAAAGTTGATAGAGATTGAGATATATCTTGCTCGTCACCTATATCTACAAAGATGTTGTCAAAAATAGGTAATTTGCTATTAGGTGATGCAGGTATAGGTATAGCGTGTAAAAACATAACGTAGCTAAGACCAAGCGTTTTTAGAAAGACGGTTTTTCCGCCGGTGTTTGGGCCAGTAAGCACAAGCCCCTTCTTTTCTTTTAAAATTATGTCCACTGGGATAGGGTTTTGAGATAAGATGGTCATAATGGGATTTCTTGCTTCTAAAAGCTCTATACAATCACCAATAGAAGGTATTGAGCATTCGTATTCTATACCAAAAGATGCCTTTGCCATCAAAACGTCAATTTTTACAAGCGTATTGAAAGATTCTAAAAGCCTGTTCGCTCTTTCCCTTATAAAGGAGGTAAGTTTTTTTAATACAAGATGTATTTGTTTTTCTTCCTCCGTTCTTAAAACTGCAAGCTTGTTGTTTAAATCTACCACAATCTGAGGTTCTAAATATGTGGTAAAACCAGAAGAAGAAACACCGTGCACTATTCCCACTATTCTTTTTACACTCTGAGTTTTCACCGGCACTACGTATCTATTTTGTCTTACCGTTATAAGCTTTTCGGAAAATAAAACATCGCTATCGGGTCTTTGGAAAAGAGCTTCTAATTTTTCCGTGATAGTTTTTTCTACTTGCTTTATCTCTTTTCTTACCTCAAAAAGATCTCTAGAAGCTTCTGATTTGACAACACCAGAATTGTCTATGGTTCTTTCTATCTCAGCCTCTAGCGTTTGAAACGTGCCTAAATCTTTCAGTATTTTGTTGAATACATCGCACCTATCCAAAGCATCCACTAAAAATTTTCTTACATCTCTTACAATCTTTAAAACTCTGTATATGCTAAGTATTTCATCCACTCCCAACACGCTTTCTTCTATCATTGCTTTTTTGAGGCTTTTAGAGATATCGTCAAAGCTATACAAAATATTTTCTTTTTGTCTTAAAAGCTTCATAAAACATTCAACTAACTTTTGTTCTTGTGAAAGTTCGCCTTTTGGAATAGGTTTTATATTCTCTATATAATCTGCACTTGCGATAGAATGTGTCCTTAATTTTATGTTTTCTTTTATTTTATTAAACTCTAACTTTCTTATTTC
>PNJC01000019.1 GCA_002878215.1 Hydrogenobaculum sp.
TGGGAAAAGTTTAAAGCGGTTATAAGAAAAGCCATAAGATTTTTAGACAACGTCATAGATGCCAACTACTATGCATTGGAAGCTGTGGAAAAAGGCACAAAACAAAGCAGAAAAATAGGTCTTGGGTTCATGGGTTATCAGGATATGATAGAAAAGCTAAAGCTACCAGTAGATTCAAAAGAAGCTTTAAAGCTTTTAGACAAAATAGGCGAGACGATGTCTTACGTAGCTATAGAAACTTCCGTAGAGCTCGCCAAAGAAAGAGGCACTTATCCAAACTTTGAGGGCTCGGACTGGTCAAAGGGTATTTTACCTATAGATACCTTGGAGCACCTCTTTAGAGAAAGATTTTTAAATAGTGAGAGCTACGTAGATGAGGATATAGATTATAAAAAACTCGTTGATAAGTATGTAGGACTTGATGATTATGAAACAAAAGAATCGCACTTCCCTATGTTTGATTGGGAAGAGCTTAGAGAAAAGGTAAAACAAGGCATAAGAAACGCTTGCCAGACAACGCTAGCACCTACTGCCACAATATCTATAATAGCTGGTACTTCTCAAAGCTTTGAACCTTATTACGCTTTGGTATACTCAAGGACAAACATAGCTGGAAGATTTTTAGAAGTAAACGAAAACTTTATAAACGACTTGAAAAGACTAGGCCTTTGGGATAAGCTAAGAGAAGATGTGCTCCTTCAACAAGGCTCTATTCAAGATATAAAAGAGATACCTCAAGAGATAAAAAATATATACAAAACCGCCTACGAAATAGACACCGAGGTCTATATAAAACAAGCGGCTGTACTCCAAAAATGGATTGATTCTTCTATATCAAGAAACCTTTACTTCAACACCAGAGACCCACAAAAGATAATGGAGATATACCTAAAAGCTTGGAAATATGGACTAAAAGCCACATACTATGCCTTTATGCCAGCAAAGATAAAAACAGAAGGAAAATACGTACACGAAGACTTGAAAGAGCAACAATCACCTTCCGCCAAACAAGATATAGAACAACCAAAAGAAAGATCTAATCGTGGCACACCTGCTGATCGTGGTACACTTGTTGCATCAAAAGGCAACGGCAAAAAAGAAAAATCCAATACGCCTGAAATACTTCCCTTGGATGAAGTCATGAAACAAGAAGGATATTGCGAAGAGTGTGGAAACTAAATGAAAA
>PNJC01000014.1 GCA_002878215.1 Hydrogenobaculum sp.
TGGGGCTTTTAAAAATCAAAAATGAATATGTATATCTTCTGGTATCTCTATATCTTTTAGCAAATTTTTGATATATTCGCCTGTGGTAGATGGATAAACTTTGGCTTTTTCTTCTAAAACGTTTTTGTTGTCAAAAGCGTTAAAAAACCAATCTATATTTTTTATGTTAAGATTTTTTAAAACATCAAGTACATACCTTATAAAATACTCTCCCACAAAAGGAGGATAAATAGTAGTCCTTAGTAAAAACGGTTTATCCATCCTTGATAAATACCACAACGTATCCATTAGTTTAAAAAACCCATCGCTGCTATTGCATAGCTTATAGTTTATCGTTTTTACATCTACGGCAAAATAATCCACAAACTCGCTTATATTTTTTACTACCGATGGATTTGTGCCGTTTGTATCTAGTTTTATCTTAAAGTTCATAGTTTTTAGGCTTTTAACAAAATCTACAAGCTTATCCTCGTATATGGTAGGTTCTCCACCAGATATACATACCCATTCTATCAAATGTTTTCTCGATATTAAAAGCTCAAAAACTTCATCAACATCAAAAGGCTCCGTATTTTTTAACACAATATCTTTGTTGTGACAATAAGGACATCTTAAATTACAACCACCAAAAAACAAGACAGTGCATAAAGATGGTGGGATACCCTTGCTTGGTATCCCGGGGCAATCTACAAACGCTGTTTTTTGGATACCGTATATCATAGGACTTTACAACACGTATTCTAATCTATCTTTAAACTCCTCCTTTTTACCAGCGTTCCATCTTTGTACAGGTCTATAATATCCCACTACTCTTGAATAAACTTCTGAAGGCGCATTGCAAATAGGACAATTAAAATACTCGCCTTTTAAATAACCGTGATTCGGGCAGACAGAAAACGTTGGTGTTATTGTGAGGTAAGGTATGGGATAGGTTTCAAAGGCTTTTCTTATAAATTCTGGTAAAGTATCCTCGTTTGGGGACTCTCCTAAAAACATATGCACTACAGTACCACCAGTGTAAAGCGTTTGCAAATCCTTTTGGTGTTCTAAAACTTCAAAAGGGTCATCGGTATATCCTACAGGTAGCAAGGTAGAGTTTGTATAATAAGGTTCGTTCTCTCCGGAGGTTATTATATCGGGAAACCTTCTCTTATCGTGCTTAGCTAACCTG
>PNJC01000108.1 GCA_002878215.1 Hydrogenobaculum sp.
TGGCATTAGCGTTACCAAACCCTCAGTGTGTAATGGTTTATTATGGTAATAAAGATATTCCTTTAGATGTTTTGCATGCTTACAGTATTGTAATCACTAACCCAAATGCAAAGTTTGTAAAGAAAATAAGGATGCTTTTTTATGAAAAACATCTTCCAAAGTTTATAGGATATTTAAGCGTAGGTGAGCTAGACGAAGGCAATCGTTTTTACAATGAGCTTAAGGCTTTTGCCATTGGCAAAAATAAAATGTGGCATTCAAAGATTTTGGATGTTACAAATGAAAATTACCAAAAATTTTTAGTGGACAAAGAAGCAAAATACATATTAAAGCAAGGGTTTGATGGCTTTTTTCTGGACACTTTAAATTCTTACAAGTTGATAATACCAAAAAAAGACTGGAAATCTTACCAAGCTGCTGTTGTAAATATAGTAAAAGCTTTAAGAGAAAAATATCCAAACAAAATAATTATAGTAAATAGAGGCTTTAGTGTATTTAGCAGCATAAGACCCTATATAAATGGAGTGCTAGTAGAGAGTTTATTTAAGGGTATAAACGCCAAAAAGGAATACGTATCTACTTCCCAAAATACCACAAAGGAGCTTTTAAACATTCTCTCACACATAAAAGATTCTGGAGTACCAGTGATAGTGTTAGATTACACCAACAACAAAGAAGAAGCACTTAAAGACATAAATAGAATAAAGTCTTACGGGTTTATACCATATGTATCAAATTACAATTTAGACAAAGTGGGATATTCTATGTGCAATCCAGTAAGAAGAAATATAGTTCTTCTTTATAAAAATACTAGCGGTGGAAGACAGGCGACTTTTGTAAACAATGTAATTCAACCTATACTTGAATATCTTGGATATGTTCCTTTTTTATACAATGTAAACAACAAAAGACTACCTTCTTTGAAAAATACCGGCTTTAAAGCTATTATAAGTCACTATATACACGTAACTCACAAAGAATACTTTGAAAGTTATGTATCTAAAGCTTTGGAAGATGGTATTAAGCTTTTCTTTATAAACAAGATACCGTTAGACAACGACTCTTTTTTAGATGAGCTTGGCATTCAAAAAGAAAGAAACAACTCTTCTAAGCTTTCTGGTTTTGACATTGTATAT
>PNJC01000052.1 GCA_002878215.1 Hydrogenobaculum sp.
CACCTCCACCACCTCCTCCACCTCCACCACAAACGCCTCCACCACCTCCACCACCTCCACCAGTAAGCAAGCCGATAGTAAAGCCACATGCCATGTACGGTTATTATAGGGTAAAGCCTTGCGATACCCTTTCTACTATATCTCAAAAGATTTATGGTACTCAAGTATACTGGCCGTCAATCTATGACTTAAACAGAAGAACTATAGGTAGAGATCCATGGATATTGAGAGTGGGTATGAGACTAAGATACTTAGTACACCTCACACCAGCTGAAAGAGCAAGGGCAAGACGTGAGTTTAACTACTGGACACTAAAATACAAAGATAGAAAACGCAACCCTCTATGTATATTGCATGGTAAACCTGTAGAAGTTGGTGGTCATGCTCACCATGCTAAAAAAGCAGCTAAGACAGCAAAGAAAGCTCACGAAAAAGCTGCTGGTAAGAAAGCTAAGAAGAAATAATTAGTTTGTAATAAGGCTCGGTGACCGGTTCAATACCGGTCGGGTTTTTATATGATATATATATCAGATGAAGAAATAGATAAGTTTATAAAAGATGATGTTCCTTATTGGGATATAACTACAGAACTACTAGGTATAAGATCCGGTGCTACGCTTGCAATATCGAATAGAAAAAATGAATGTGTACTTTGTGGTACAGAAGAGGCTGTAAGAATAGCCAAGAAATTAGATTTAGATGTAAATTATTTTAAGCCGTCCGGCGCTATTTTAAGACCCGACGAAGCATTTTTTGAAGCATCAGGAGACGCAAAAGATATACATAAAGCTTGGAAAATATGTCTAAATATATTAGAGTATATGTCTGGTATAGCCACGCAAACCTACGAAATGGTAAGAAAAGCAAAAAGCGTAAGAGAAGATATAGAAATAGCCACTACTAGAAAAATGATAGGCTTTAATAAAGGTTTAACTATAAAATCTATTTTAACTGGTGGAGCAATCCCTCATAGGCTTGGGTTATCTGAAAGTATATTGATTTTTGATCAGCATAAAGTATTTTTTAAAACCCATGAAGATTTGTTAAAAACTATTAAAAATCTAAAGCAAAGAGCAAAAGAACATAAGGTATGTGTGGAAGTTTCTTCCTTAGATGAAGCCTTAATCTTTATAGATGCTGTTGATATGATACAGTTTGATAAGCTTGGTGTTGAACTTTTGGAAAAAGCGGTAAAACGTATAAAATCTCTAAAACCAGAAATGGTTGTTTTGGCGGCTGGCGGTATAAATATGTCAAATGTAGAACAATATGCTAGTACTGGTGTAGATATATTGGTCACCTCAAGTTTATACCAAGCACCTATGATGGATTTTAAGGCAGAAATAAAACCTTTATAGATTTTTATCATGTAAAACCGTTATATTTTATCATATATATTGTTATTGACATTTTTTATATATCGTAATATAATAAAATATATTGCGGTTTAGATATACTAACTTTTCAGATGTATTAGTAGAGAAGGAGTGATTATGGTGAAGTTAGCTTGTGCACCAAATTTAGAAGGTATAATTGATAAGATAACAGATAGGGTAAATATCGTTGTATCTATTACTATAGGTGATAATTGTTTAGTATACAAAAAATCGCTAATCAATTCATATGAAAAGCCTTATGATATTTTCTTGTCGGCAGATGTAGAGTCAGCCAAAGAGCTAGAAGAGCTTGGTATAGGTAGTGAATTAAGAGTATATGCTAGAGGAAGGCTTTGTTTATTTGCTTTTGATAGAAAACCATCTTTAGAAGATATAAAGAAAGTAGATGCTATAGCGATGCCAGACCCGAGCGTTGCCCCTTATGGGAGAGCAGCATACGAGTTTTTGCAAAACACAAATCTATATGATAAGGATAAACTAATATTTGGTAAAAATCCAAAGGAAGTTTTAGAGATACATAAAACTCAAAAATCAAGTATAGCTTTTTTGCCCTTATCTTTTGTGTTAGCAAAGCTAAAATCAGAAAACTATCTTGAATTAGATATCTCTTATTATAAACCTGTAGAGCAAGCCGGAGTGATTATAAATAAAACTGAAGAAGCTATTTTCTTGTTTGATTTTATAACAAATAGTGAAGAAGCAAAAAATATTTTTAAGGAATATGGATTATGAAATTAAACAAGATTTCCCTAATTTTGGTGCCATTTTTCATATTTGCTTGTTCTCAAAAATCAACCGTATCGCCTTCTACAGGTAACCAATATAATAGCATTAGCAAGACTCCAAGATATGCGGTTTTGTTTCCTATGGCTTTGCCTTTTTGTTTTATGCTAAAAGCTCAAGACGGTATAGTGGGATACCCGGGTATGAATAGAAAAGCTATACCATTTTTTGCTGGTAATCTTATTTTGAAAGAGGACCCAGATTTTATAGATAAAACTATAGACATAGGAAATCCTCATATTACAAATTTAGAAGTTATAAAAAGTTTGAATCCATCTTTAGTAATAACAGCGCCTTTTGGTATTTACAATGAAAAGTTAAACAGCATGGGTATTAAAACGTTTTCCTTTTGTGGGCAATTTTGTGGTGTAAAATCCCTATTAAGTGATGTGAATGAGCTTGGAAAACTTTTAAATCATCAACAAGATGCCAAGGAAATAGAAGATTTTTATAAACAAAGCATCAACTATGTAAAGCTACATCTTCAAAATATAAAGCGAAAGCCAAAAGTTTTATATCTTACACAAGAAGGACCAAGCGGGAAGTCTTTAACTGCTGGTGGCGGGTTTACAAAATTGGATTCACAGCTTATAAGTATGGCAGGTGGTATTGATGTGGCAAAGGATGTAAAGGGTATGTTTGGGCAAATTTCTACAGAAGATATAATAAAATGGAATCCTGATTTTATTTTTGTAGGAGCTGGTGGTGATATAAATTTAATTTATAAAAATAAAGCCCTTTCTCATGTAAAGGCTGTAATAGATAAAAGAGTTTATTTGGTACCATCTTTTTGCTCTGGAGAAAAATCCGTTTATTCAAATTGGTATTCTTCTGAGCAGTTTCCATTAGGACTTCTTTGGACATCTTACATGTTGCATCCTACCCATTTTAAAAATTTTAAAAGCTATATACAAAAAGAGGAAAAGTATTATCTAAACACATTTTGGAATATAAGCTCGATGAAAGTATGCAATCTAAGTTTTTGATTTAAAGGAAGTAAGCGTGAAAAAGTTATACCTTTTGATGGCTTTGTTTTCTTTGTCTAGTTTTGCGGAAAAAGTTTACGAGCTCCCACCTTTGAAAGTTGGCGCTTCTGGTAATCTTTACGAGGTTAAGAGTCAAAAGCAAAAAATATTAAACTTTTTTGTAAATCAAACAAAACAAACAGATTCAACGTCTCAAAGTTTTGTAATATCAAATAAAAGTTTTAAAGTGATTAGTCCTCTAAATTTTGACGCTTTTGACATGGTTAAGATACTACCTTCTATAAACGTAGCAGGGCCAGATTACATAGGGACGGATGAGGTTGTAAGAATACGAGGGCTCAACGTTACTCATGCTGGTAATGTAGAAATAGAAGATATGCCTATGCCAAATGGCCCAGGAGCTGGTGCTTCTGTATCTATCTTTAATCCGCAAGATATATCCAACATAACCACATATCTTGGCGCTATACCACCAGACCAAGGTTTTAACGTATTTGGGGATTTTCCCGGTATACTAGATTTACATATATTAAAACCAAGAAACACATTTTCCACCAATATAAAAGAGTATTTTGGTACACATGATCTTACAAATACATACTTTAGAGTGGATTCTGGAAATATAGACAATAGATTTAAGTTTTTTATATCTGGATCTTATCTTTATTCACACAAATGGAAAGGACCCGGCGAAATAAGAAGAGATAATCTTACCTTTGATGGAGACTTAAAAATAGGCGATGCTTTAGATATAAACCTTCTAACTGGTTATACAAAAAACAAGCATAACAACTATTTTCAATATACGTTTACTCAACTTCAGCAATATGGTTATGATTACGATTATAATACAAATCCTAAATCCCCTCTTTATTACAACTACAATTTAGAAGATGTCAGATATTATTATATGTTGCCGACTTTTACGATCAAGCCTGATGGTTATCAAAAGCTTATATTTAAACCTTATTGGTGGTCTATAAAAGGTTATAACGAATATGGTATGATGCAAGGGCCTAAAAAGAGTCCTCAACCTGTGGTTCAACTTTTTTCTTTGGATAGTAAAAGGTATGGATTTATTACAAAATATGTGTATGACTTTGGTAAAAGCAGAAAACTTATACTTGGTTATTGGTATGATAGGCAACAACAACCTGGTCCTCCTTATTCTATAGCTGTTTTTAGCCCAAGTACTGGAGAGCTTGTTTTTAAAAAGTATGGTATTAAATCTCTTCACAATTATCACACTACCAATGAACCATTTTTGGCTTTTAAATGGAATATAGAAAATACGCGTTTTGAAGCCGGGTTTAAATGGTTAAACTATAAATCTATGGCTATAGTTGGTCAAAATCAAAATGAGCAGGCTTCAAGCGTTGTTTTTAACAAGCCTCTTCCTTATATAGGGGTAAACCATTCTTTTGGTAAAAATCTTAATTTATTTGCAAATTACGGTGAAACATATGCTGGGGCCAACGTTAACCTATGGCCGTTTTACGCCTCAAACGAGCAAGTGTTTACTCAACACAATATAAGCCTTCAATATCTTTGGAATAGGTTTTTCAATCTTACTACGGCAGATAACGTGGATTTAGGTTTAAAATATCAAAAAGATAATTTTTATATAAGCCCTACACTTTTTTATAGCTTTTTGCACCACTATGGTGCTTTTGTGCCTCTTAATGCCAATGGAAGCACGATATATCTACCAGCTAACATCTCTAACGCAAAATCTTATGGAGTTGAGCTGATATCCTCTTATGCTTTTACCAATTATTTATCTTTGTTTGCGGGGTATTCTTACAATAGATTTTATTATACTGACAATGTTAGCGTTTCGCTACCAGGTATAGTATCTCAAAATTACAATATCGCTGGAAATCAAGCCCCAGATACCCCTAAGAATATGGCAAAAGTAGGCATGCTATATAAGTATAAAAATCTATCCATAGTTCCAAGCATATACTACATAGGTAGAAGATGGGGAGACTCTACTCATACTCAGGAAGTGTCGCCTTATGTAGTGGCAAATCTTACATTGGATTATACAACATCTATACAAAATCATAATATAGATTTTTCGTTGGCACTTTTAAATCTGTTTAATAAACATTATGTATCTACGGTTTGGTCCCCAAATTCAAACCAAGCGACGTTAAGTCAACCCACATATCAAGTAGGCGCACCTTTTAGTGCTATAGCGAGTATAGGTTATGAATTCTGACGTTTAAACGTAAAATGAACAAGAAATTATTTTTCATGGGTTTTTTGTTGACAGCGATTATATTTTTTTCTGTATTTATAGGCCCTGTTAAAATACCTTTAGATTTTTGGCTTTTAAAAAATAAAAGCTATTATGAAACTATAGTGTATGATGTAAGATTGCCACGTATAATATTATCTTGTGTAGTGGGTGGAAGTATGAGCTTGGCTGGAGTTGTTTATCAGAGTGTGTTTAGAAACCCTTTAGCTTCACCAGATATACTAGGCACTGCTTTTGGATGTGCTTTTGGAGCGGCTGTTGGTATTTTGCTTTCTGGCAACCTTATATTAATACAGCTTTTTAGTTTGATATCTGGGATTTTGTCTACCTTTGCAGTATTTTATATAGCTAGAAAAGATGGGCATATAGATATACTTAGCCTAGTAATATCTGGAATTATAGTAGGTTCTTTTTTCTCATCTTTGCTTGGACTGGCAAAATATTTCGCAGATCCAGACAACAAACTTCCGGCTATTACGTTTTGGCTTATGGGCAGTTTTTCAGACGTTGGTTATAAGGATGTAGCAATAGGGCTTGTGTGTCTAATACCAATTTGCGTAATATATTACAAAAGATGGTTTTTAAACGTAGCCAACTTAGAAGACGAAGAGGCTATAGCTATAGGCTTTGATATACATAGATTTAGAATACTCATGATAGGACTATCTACCTTGCTTGTGTCTATAAGTATATCTCTTGTTGGTATAATTGGATGGGTAGGGCTTGTAGTGCCTCATATGGCGAGGCTTGTAGTAGGATACGATAACAAGTATGTTGTTGTTGCTAGTCTAATAATAGGTGCTTTATTTGTACTTTTATGTGATGATATAGCAAGAAGTTTAACTACCGGCGAAATACCTATAGGTATCGTTACATCTTTTATAAGTGCACCGTTGTTTGGCTTTTTGTATAAAATGAATTATGCTAAAAATAAATAACGTATCCTATAGTGTAAAAGGTAAGTCTATTTTAAAAAATATTGATTTAGAGTTTAAAAATGGATTTGTTTATTCAATTGTAGGGCCTAATGGTGCTGGGAAAACCACACTTTTAAAGAGTTTAATAAAATTAATAGAACCAGATTTTGGAGATATTTTTATAGCTAATAAAAGCCTAAAAACTATAAAACAGAGAGAAATAGTAAAATATGTGGCTTTTTTGGGACAAGAGCATTTGTCAAAACAACCTTTAAATGTGTTGGATGTAATAGTTATGGGGATGTTGTCTGATATAACTTCAACCCCATCAACCAAACATTATGAGAAGGCAATAAAAATTATCAAGATGCTTGGCTTAGAATACCTTGCTAATAAGGATTTTGATAAGCTAAGCGGAGGTGAGAAAAAGCTAATACTAATAGCAAGAGCAGTAGCACAGAACCCACCAATTTTAATATTGGATGAGCCTACAAACCACTTGGATTTTAAAAACAAACATCATATTTTAAGATTTATAACAGATTTTACAAAATCAAACAATATGATATGTATAATGACTATACATGAGCTAGAATTTGCATTTTATTATAGCGATTTTATAATTTTGATGAAAGATGGCAAGATAGTGGCTTTTAAAGATAAGCATAGTATTTTTAAAGAATACGATATATCAAATCTTTATGATCTTAACATCACAATTAAAGTAATAGATGATTTTATATGTATAAAGCCAAAATGATTTAGTTTAAGCTTTTGGATATATGTCATATAAAATATCTAAACCACAACAAAGATTGTATAACGATTTTGCAATGTTTATTACATTAAATTAAGAGAATATTCTTCAAATTCTTCTTTTGGTAAAAGTCTTTGGTCTTCCACAGAAAAGACAAAGTCAGATAGTTTGAATATATCACCCAAATCGTGGGCTACAAAAATTGTGTAACATTTGTAAGTATTTGCAAATTCTATTATTTTATCTTGTATAAAGTGTTTTGTCTTTCTATCCAAAGCTGAAAACGGCTCATCCATCAAAAGCACTTTTGGACGCCTTGCTATAGCTCTTGCTATTGCCACCCTTTGACGTTCACCACCTGATAATTTATTTGGGCGTTTATCTTTTAGATGTTCTATGTTAAAAGCTTTTAAAATCTCTAAAGCTTCTTCTTTTGAAGAGGCGTAAGCTACGTTATCAAGTACGCTCATGTTTGGAAACAATGCAAAGTCTTGAAATACAAAACCCACAGAACGTTTTTGAGGTGGCAAAGATATGTTTTCATCAAGCCAAACTTCATTGTCTACTACAATCTTACCTTTAGCATCCTCTAGGCCAGCTATAGCTCTTAAAGTGGTGGTTTTGCCAATGCCAGAAGGTCCCAATATGCCAAGTATTTGGCTTTTAGAAAGTTTAATATCAAATTTAAAAAATCTAGTCTCAATACTTATTTCCATCATCTTTCTTGAAGCCTCTTTAAAATTTGTAAAAATATAAGGGTACTCATAGCTATACCAAAAAGTATCAGCGCTGTAATATTTGCATCTTTGTAATTTAGCTCTTGCACGTAGTCAAATATAGCTATAGAAGCGGTTCTGGTCTTATCTGGAATATCACCGCCTACCATAAGGACAACGCCAAATTCACCTATGGTATGAGAAAATACAAGCACCAA
Source organism: Hydrogenobaculum sp. (assembly GCA_002878215.1). GTDB lineage: Bacteria > Aquificota > Aquificia > Aquificales > Aquificaceae > Hydrogenobaculum. The sequence goes on from PNJC01000052.1 coordinate 8,038, forward strand.
AGCACTTACTATAGAGTATTTGGAGTTTGGTATTATTACTCTTAAAAGCGTATAAAACTTTGATTTTCCAAGAGTGTAAGAGGCTTCTATGATAGACTTTGGTACAGACCTAAAGCCAGATACTACTGGAGAAACAGCGAAAGGCATGCTGTATATGATAGAACCAAAAAGAAGCCCTTTAAAATTAAACACAAGCTTTATACCAAAATGATTTAAAAACTGTCCTATAGGGCTTCCGAGCCCAAATATATATATTATATAAAATCCAAGCACCGTCGGTGGAAGCACCAATGGGCTCATGATAAAAGGTTCTACGATATCTGCCCATAAGCTTTTGCTAAAAGCCAAAAAATAGGCTATAAAAATACCCACCACGCCGAGGACTAGCGTAGTGGATGTAGCCAACTCAAAGCTTATTAGAAAAACTTTGTAATCCATTTATTTTGGTATACCGTATCCAAAAGATTTCCATATAGCTATTGCTTGAGGGGAATATAAAAAGTTAAAAAATCTCATAGCGGCGTTTTTGTTTTTTGTTGATTTTATTACAGCGGCACCTTGCACAATAGGTTTGTAGCAAGCTTGAGGTATAAGGTATATTTTACCTTTTCCTTTTAGCTGTGGTGTCAAAAGGAGTGAATACGATACAAGCCCTACGTCTGCATTTTTAGAGGCTACGTATTGGGCAGTTTGTATGATATTTTCACCGAAGACTATTTTGTTTTTGACAGCATGATATATATGATAACAATGAAGCGTTGATATACCAGCAATACCGTAAGGTGCTACTCTGGGGTTTGCTATGGCTATTTTTGAAGCTTTTAAAAGAGCTAGTTTAGGATTGTTTACGTTTATATTGGGCTCTACGGTAAAAAGAGTTAATTTTCCTATGGCGTATGGTCTAGGCTTATAAGCTAAACCTTGTTTGTAAAGAAGTTCTGGATAGTGAGTGTCGGCGGACATAAACACGTCTATAGGATAACCAGCTCTTATTTGATTGTAGAAGTTACCAGAAGCCCCATATATAAACTTTAATTTATCCTGCGGGTATTGTTTTTCATACAACGCTGTCAAATCTTGCAATACAAACCTAAGATCAGCGGCAGCCGCCACTGTAATTGTAGTACCAAAAACTATTTTGCTTGCTAAAAGCCCAAAAACTACAAACTTTTTCATAGCATTACCTCCACATTAAATTACGTAAATCATTACGTTTGAAGCTTTTATTATGACGTAAACTGAAGATCCCTCTTTTATACCAAGCTCTTTTAACGATTCTGTTGTGATTACAGAACTAATTGTAAGCTCAGCGCCTATATCCACCTTTACCATGCTGTTTACATCAGATTCCACCACTTGTTTGACGGTACCTTTTAAGATATTTCTAACGCTTAAAGGAAGTTTTTCTACTTCCTCCCCCACCCCCAACATAACATCAGAGGACTTTATAATAGCCACTACATCTTTACCTGGCTTTAAATCCAAGCTATCAACCGCTTCTGTGGTGATTACAGATTTTACCGTAGCACCGTTTCTTATTGAGATTACAACCTCTGAGACCGCTTGACCTCTTTCTACAGAGCTTACTTTCCCGAGCAGCTGATTCCTTGCAGACAATTTCATATCTAACCTCTTTATAAAATATAAACTTTCTAATTCTTCTTCTTTTAAAAGCTCCAAAAATTTTTGGTACTCTTCTTGTATGTGTTCATAATGTTTTAAAAGCCTTTTGCCGTATGGTGTAAGCACAGTTTGTCCACCATCTTTTCCGCCGGTTCTTGTATAAACAACAGGTTCTTCTGCTAAGTTGTTTATAGACTGTATATGGTCCCAAGCTGCCTTATAGCTCATCTTCATCTCTTTAGCAGCTTTTGATATAGAACCGTATTTGTCTATAAGCTTTAAAAGCTTATAACGACCTTCTCCAAAAAAGCCTTCACCATCTTTGTTTATAAAGATATCACCCTTAATCTCTATCATAGCAATATTATATTAAAAGACCGTTCTTAAAGCCAACGTATAGTCCCAAAAAGATTTTAAAGAATTGTTGCCATTTGCCGTAGCACCTATAAGGTTGGCGTTTGGGACTAACCTTGTAGCTTCTAATCCAACGTTTGCGTTTAAACCAGATATGTAGTAATCAACAGCTGCACTAAAAAGCCCTATAAGTGTTGTTATCGGCAAAATCCAAATCTGCACCAAACTGTACGATTGGGTTTATCTGACCT
>PNJC01000118.1 GCA_002878215.1 Hydrogenobaculum sp.
TCTTTATCTTTATATCCTATTGTTATGATGCCAGTTTTAGGATCACTTTTTACATCAAGATGATCTAAGACGTCCTTTCTTGCTATATCTATGTTTTTTGCTTTGTATAGCTTCATAAGGTTAAATTCTTTTATGATATTGTCTATCACAAAGTTGCTTTTAAGAAGGTCCACATACACGTCTGAAGGGTTTTTGGCCATAGCACCAAGTCCAAAAGCTGCTGCAGCTGCCGATAAACCAGAGCTGTTACTTATACCAAGAGGTGGCATTATACTTGTTTTTGCTTCGTAAACCGGTGGTAATATAAGACTTATTATTACGCTAAGTATAGCTGCTATTCCTGTAATTGATATTATAAGTTTTTTATGCTTTAAAAGGATTATAAATATATCTAATAAATTTATCTCTTCTTCTTTAGATGTTGCAATTTGTGAATTTACATTTTCATTTGACATGCTATATATTATAACCCAAAGCTTTCAATAAGGCCCACTTTCCAATCGTTGTTTTCTTTGTACATTTTTAGATAAAAAGGCACTTTTGCCTTTTTGTACTTTATTTCGATTTTTGCTTTACTGTCATCAAATTTCACTTTTTCCCATCTGCTTTCATCTAAAACTTTCTTTGGGTCAAAATTTTTAAGATAACCATCCCAGAAAGCTTTTGCTATAGGACCTCCATTTTCAAAATCTTTTTCTATATCTTCTTTTGTATAAGTTTTTACGTTGTTTTTTAACATTGTCTTATAAACAAGCTCTACAATATCTTTCTTTGATTTTTTACTTATAAGCTGCCATATTTTTTTTAGATGTTTTCTTTCCATTGCTTTGAAAAGTTTTGTGGCTGTATCTAATACCTCTTCTTCTTTTAACCTTTGAGATTCTTGAGCGTAAGAAATATTGTATGGTATAAGGGGTGCTAAAGAAAACACCCCTATTAATATAAAAAATACTGTATTTTTAGCGCTTCCTTTTATCCTCACCAAATCCTCGAACGTTTATTAGTGGTGAGCTGTTGTAGTTGTTGCGTGAGTTGATGTTGTAGTAGATGAGCCAGTAGCCGCTACTGCCGCACCTATTGCCGCCGCACCTACCGC
>PNJC01000036.1 GCA_002878215.1 Hydrogenobaculum sp.
ACCATAAATGCTGCAGTAGAGAAATACATTAATGGAAAACCATTTATTTATCTTGCTGATGAAAATTCATGTGGCACCCATGTTAATTATTGGGGTGATATATTTATTAAATATGGTTCTAAAATTCATAGATATAGTGGGGGTGGAGCTGTTGATAGCCTGAGAGCTTTCTATGTTAGAAACACACCTTACATAATAGAACATGACTCAGAAACAGGCGGTTATAGTTACGATACAATTTCTATATGTCCTGCTACCCAAATAATAACAGGAAAGGGTAGGTGTTACTATATAGACCCAGCTAAGGGCAAATACCAAAATCAATTTTTAAGAATACTAGATGCTTATACGGTAGGAAGAAAACTTTTCTTGAGAGTTAAAATCGAAGAGTTCAACGATGATCCTGATAGGGAAGTGAAAATGGTAAAGACTTACGAGTTTAACTTAAGATAGATTTTCCAAATTATATAAGTTAGATTTTGGGGCTTGAGCGTTGATGTTTTACTTTTGCTCAAGCTTTTTTGTCAATATATTCATTTCTTTAGTGGTTTGGTTTAGACTACGCATCTGTTTTATTAGTTTTATATCTTCTTTTGCTTTGTCTACCTCGGCAAGGTGTTTTATCTTTTCTAACTGTTTTAAGACCTCATTAGCTTGAGCGTTGTCTGAAAAATTAGCTAGCTTTGTGTTGGTGTGGATGTATAAGATTTTTGCGTTTTGCTTACCAAATAGATGTTGCAAGGCTTTAGCGTTTGATTTTTTATCAAATATACCAACGATTATATTGTTTATTGGCTTTTCGTAAAGCGGATGATAACCAAGCTTTTTTAAGTCACGCTCAATATAGCATATATCTAAAGGCGTTAGATTGCTAGCATCTACAAGCAGATAATATCCACTACCAAGCCCAAGAGATGCTATATAGTCTTTTTTTGTTTTATATGTATTTTGCGAAAATGGGTTATTGTATATGTGGTTTATACATCTAATTATCTTTTCTTGAGAAGATGTTTGAGCTTTTGCCATAATAGTGGATAATAAAACTAAGCTAATGATAAAGTTAAGCTTTTTCATGAATCCTCCCT
>PNJC01000018.1 GCA_002878215.1 Hydrogenobaculum sp.
CATATAAAAGCCCTAGAAGAAAAACTAGGGCTACTAAGAAAACAATTTAAAGATTTAGCTTAAGGTTTCACGTACATATATCCTTCTTTTTCAAGTTTATTCATATCTATAAGTGCGCCTTTTACAGGTTTAGCATAATCCCCCATCATATTTTTTGTAATATGGAATTTATGCATAGTATTTTCACACACATGAAACTGTATTCTTCCATTGCTTTGTTTAACAAACTTCTCAAAATCTTTTTCCTCTTTAGAGTTTTTAAGCATATATTTTATGGTAGGTCCCCATATCTCTACAACAACATGAGCTTCTTTGTTTTTCGAAGTATGCTCTAAAATATTATCCACCATTTTTATGCTTTTAGGATTATGAAAATCCAATATTACGTTAAGAGGTTCCTTCATCGTGGTAGACTTGTTTACCGTGGTAGGTTCAGCAAAACCTAAACTTGAAAACATCATTCCAAACACCAATGAAGTTAGTATATATAAACTATCTCTTTTCATAACACTTAATTTAATTATAAACTCTATTTTTTCCATGATATATATTACTCACTGTAAAGATCTTTTACTAATTCTTCTTTCACCTCTTGCGGTATCTCCTGTTTTATGTTTATATCTTTATGATTTATTTCTATAAAAGCTTTTTCGTTTTTAAAAAGCTCTTTTTGATGGTTGTCAAAATCAAATTTTATGAAGTGGATAGTGGCAGCCTTGCCAAATTTATAATCCATATCGCTTTGTTCGTTGGCTTTTGCTTTTATCTTTTGATCTTTGAAAGATATAAAAATACCATCGTGTATACCTACTAACTCCTTTAGCATTTGCTTCCTTTTTTCATCTTCTGGTATTTCTATGAAAAATGTAGCGCTTAGCTGGTTTTGTTCTGGTATCAAATCGTTGTAAACCTCTATTTCAAAATTTATATCTTCGTCTTTTACCATGCGCTCAGCTCTTATCATTTCCTGGATTTGAAACCATACGCTAAACGTATTCTCAAAAAATATATGAAACATATCTTGCAAAAATATGCTACGCTTCTTTTTCATATTAAGAAGCTCTTTTACCTTCTCGGTTCTTACCTTTTCGTATTCATACAAGTTTAATATGTCTTCAAATGCCACTTTCTTCATAATCAATCTCCATAAGCCATAGATAACACTTCTATTGGGCTTTTAACAGCTCTTGAAGTATTTAACTCTATAAAGTTTCCTGCCAAAGGACAATCTGAAACCACCAAATCTGCCTTTTGGTTTGCTATATTCTCAAAAAGAGGTTTTCCTACGCTTACTGCCATGTCAAAGGTATCTTTTTTAACACCAAAAGTACCATCGTGTCCAGAACATATTTCAACTATTCTCACTTTCGTATTTGGTATCATCCTCATAAGTGCTGCAGATTTGTAACCTACTCCTAAAGATTTTAAATGGCAAGCTATATGATAATCTATCTTACCCATAGAATTTTTGAAGTCTTTGTTTAAAAGATTTTCTTGATTTAAAGAGAACAAATAATCTCCTATTTCATAAACCTTTTCCGACAGCTCTTTAGATTCAGGTGTTCTTAAAAGCAAAGGATACTCATGTTTTAACTGCAATGCGCACGTTGGTACTGGCACTATCACATCGTACCCATTTCTTACGTAATCTATCATCATATCTACGTTGTATTTGGCTTTTTTAATAGAACTATCCAAATCTCCAATGTCAAAAAACGGTATACCGCAACAATTTTGCTCTGGTACTTCTATATGTATATTGTTTTTGTAGAGGACATGCAACAAAGCTTTACCTTTCTCAAGAAAATTGTAGTTTAATAAACACGTATAAAATAAAACAGCTTTTCTCACTGGATTTTTAACTGGCACCAAGTTATCTTTTAAAAAACTTACGAAAGATTGTTGATTTATAGGTGGTAGCTTAGCCCTTTGGTCAATGCCTACTGTTTTTTCCATTATAAGCCTAACAGGTTTTACTTCCATTGTTTTATTTACAACTTTTCCAAACGGTACGGACAACTTACCCACCAAATCTGTATCAAGCATAAGTTTATCAGTTATTTTGGCACCTTGATTTTTAAATTTTATAGCTTTATACCTTAAAGATAGATGAGGAAAATCTAATTTCCATTCATGAGGTGGTGTGTATGGGCATTTAAAATAACACTGTTTGCAATGAAAACAAAGCTCCAGAGGTTTTGCAAGTTCTTCTTTCGTAAGAGCTTCTATATTGTCGTTTTTCTTATCCACTGCGTCAAAAAGCGCTGGAAAAGAAGGACAAAAATTTACACACATTCTACAATCTTTACACTTTAAATAAACTCTCTTAGCTTCTTCATAAAGGGCTTCTTCATCGTAAAATTTTGGGTCATCTAAATCAAAGTTAAAGTCCTTTAACCCGCCTATCGATATTTCAGACATAAACACTCCTTATATATAATTTTCTTTTCAATTAATTATAAGGGGCCTTTTGGCCCCTCTTGTTTTGATGTTATTAACCGTTCTTTACGCTTTCTAGAACTTTTTGGAATCTACCAGCGTGAGATTTTTCTGCTTTTGCCAAGGTTTCAAACCAAGCTGCTATATCGTCAAAACCTTCTTCCCTAGCAGTTTTTGCAAATCCAGGATACATTTCAGAATATTCATAAACTTCGCCTGCTACTGCAGATTCCAACATTTCCTCTAGAGTTGATATTGGCTTATCGGTAGCTGGGTCTACGCCGTTGTATTTTCTTAGATAGTCAAGATGTCCAAATGCATGTCCAGTTTCGCCCTCTGCTGTTTCTCTAAAGTTGTTAGCTACATCTGGATAGCCTTGAACATCTGCTTCTCTAGCAAAATACAGATATCTTCTGTTTGCTTGGGATTCCCCAGCAAATGCGTGCTTGAGACACTCAAGTGTCTTTGTGCCCTTTAAGTCCTTGCTCATAGGCCTTACCTCCTTTAAAATAAATTTTAATTTAGAACTATTCTTAATGATAGTATATAAAATCCAAAAAACAATGATTATATGTCATAAATTTTGATTTTCTAATATAAATATATGAAAATTTTATATTGTAATGTTAATATATTTGTTATGAGAAAAAAAATTTCACTTATTTTTGGCGCAGTCGCAACAATAGTATTTTTATCTGGGTGTTCTCCTCAAACTGTAAACAACAACAACCCAGAAACCGTATTAAAAAACTTCGATAAAGATATAGAAAATGGTAATTTTAAAGATGCTGTAAAACTTCTAAACCCAGATACGGTATCTTCAAGAGGCAAAATATGGGCAGAAAGATGGGTAAAACTAAACACTTACAACGTAAAAAGCATAACCATAAAAGATATAAGTATTTTGGGAGGTACTGCACACGCAACTGTAGAGATAACATACAAAGACGGGAAAACTAAAAAAAATGCCATAGACCTAATTAAAAACAACGGCACTTGGTATATAAGTCCATCTTTTAGCTTTAAGGAGGGTGAACAATGAATTCTATAAGCATATGGGAAATTTTTAAAAGCTTGTTTGACTATACGCAAGCGTTTATAACGAAAAAACCAGGTCCTGTTGTGGTTTATATAACGCTAGTATTGCTTTTTAGCCTTTTAGATAACTACACACCTAAAGAATTTATTTTTATAAACATAGGATTTTCAATATTTTGGACGCTGATTTCCAACGCCTTTTTAATACATATAGGTCACATAGTAAAAGATAACAAAGATATTATTTCTTTTGAAAAAGCCATAAAGCAAAGGACTACTTTAGAATTTTTCACACAATATTGGGAAGAGTCTTTGGGCATGATGCTTGGTAACGTTGTAGTATTTTTCATAATTTTTCTTGGAGAAGCTTTAGTGCTAAATTTTAGCGGTTTCTTAGCAGCTTACTATGCTACAAAAAATCACGATATATTTGCTATAAACTATACGGTTCCAGTAGCTTTAGGACTTATTTTTGTAATAACAACGCTTTCCATGATATCTTATGTTGCGCCATATGTGTATGCTAGCGTTTACACCTCTGATAGTTTTAAAGAAGCTTTTAGCAGAGTTTTCGACTTAATATCTTTTGGAGTTTGGAAAAAAACTCTCAATCTTCAATATTTTTTTGATATAAGCATGTGGTTTGTTTACTCCACCATGGTAATTGTTATGATAGTACCGCTTATGTTTTATGCTATTGTTGCCCCTTTTGGACTTATAGTATTAGCTATATACATCATACAATTTCCTATGTTTAGTGTTATGATAAGATATTGGAGGAGTGAATAGTCAATGGCAATTTCTTTAGGTTCATCGTCAAAAGCAGCAAACAAGAAGGGATTTACTCTTATTGAGCTTTTAGTAGTAATAGTAATAATAGGTATACTTTCTGCCATCATAATACCCCGTATCACCAATAGAATTGGAGAAGCAAAAATAAAAGCTACAAAAGTCCAGCTAAAAAATCTTCAAGGAGCTTTAGAGCAATACTATGTGGATACTGGCATGTATCCTACCACAGCACAAGGGCTTCAGGCTTTGGTAGAAAAGCCTACGATACCGCCAATCCCAGACAATTGGCATCAAGAGTTGGACAAAGTTCCTACCGACGGATGGGGACACAAGTTTTACTACATCTCACCAGCCCCCAATCACCCTTACGACCTTTTTGCTAAAACTCCAGATGGTAAAAAAATAGATGTATGGACGATGCATCTCAAAAAATAATCCAAGAAAAGGTTTTACGCTTTTAGAAACTCTAGCAGCTTTTATTGTATTTGTAGTAATGATAATGGGAGCTTATTCTCTTTTAATACAAGCTATAAAACTTCACGAAAGACAGCAAACCCTAACAAGAGATGCTTTCATTCTATTCAACAAGCTAAAAGGTACTCCCAAAAATACTTCCATAAAACACATTCATAATCTTAACTATCAAGTGATTTGGTATCACAACCTAAAGGTGGTAAAATTTTTACCGTAATGAAAATATCTTATAAAGAGAAAGTTTTTGGTTTTACGCTTTTAGAAATACTGGTGGTTATTGTTATTGTATCTTTGTTTTTCAGTACATTGATAGTATCTTATTTTTTTATAGTTAAAAAAAGCCTAGAAACCATGAAAGACTCTAAAAATCTTTATAACTACACAAACGTTATATATAATTTAGAAAATGCTGTCAAATGTTCAAAAAATATAAAAATAGACAACTCAAAAAACTTTTCTACGCTATACTTATATACATACTGCGGTATATACAAAGGTTTTTCCAAAGAGGTCTTTTTTGTAAAAGATAACACTTTGTATGTTTATGCTTATCCGTATGAGTTTGGAGACATATTTTTTTACGATGAGAAAAAAGCCATAAAGTTGATACCTATAACAAATTTTAGAGCAAAGTTCATTACCAACGGTTTAATCAAGTTTAATGTAAACAACAAACATTTTATAGTGCCTATTTTGATAAAATAAAAATTATGTTTAACACAAAAAATGCAATAACTATACTTTTGATAACTTTAGGCTTAACGCTTTTTTACCTTTGGTATAGCACCTGGCACAGGAATATATCTACAAACAGCTTAAACAAACAACTTATCCAAGAAAAAATAAACAATCCCTCAAATACTTACAAGCAAATCAACAATCAACCTACCAAAGAAACAAACGTCGAACCACCAAACAGCACCATAAACGCAACTAAAACCCCAAGCAAGACAGAAAAATCTCAGGAAAAAGAACAAAGCAACACAAACAAAGTTAATACCAAAGCCTCGGAAAAAATCATCTCAAAAAAACCTTTAAATTTAAAAGCTAAAAAAATCGTTGTTTACAGAAAAGAGATTTCAAAACCAGCAATAAGAAAACCCGCCATAAAGAAACCTATAAAACCGTATGTAGCAAAATCTTCTTCGAAATCAAACTCTGGTATAAAGCTTCAGCTTCAAAAAAACTATAAAAACAATGTAAAAGGAATAAAATTGAAAAATGGCGCTTACCAAGTGGGAGCCTTTAAACATTTCTACGATGCTTTAAGCCTTAGTATTCAATTAAAATCAGAAGGAAAACGTGCAAAAATTATCCATCAAAACGGATTTTACAAAGTTATTGTTTATTAGCTACCTTTTAAAGCTATATTGTTTTGTGGTGCTTTGTGGTGCTGACCAAAGAAATAATCTACTATAGCTTCGTACATAGCTTTCGCAAACGCCCATTGGTAAGATGGATTTGTAAGTTCTTTTACATCGTGAGGATTGCTAATAAACCCCGTTTCCACTAAAACAGATGGTATGCCTGGAGTCCTAAGCACTACAAAATTTCTTCTATGTATGTTGTGAATATCAACATGCTTATGCAAATCTTCGTCTAAGGTATAAGCTAAATCTTTAGCAAATACAAAGCTTTGGTTTTTTGTCACATCTAAAGCCAGCCTAGCTAGCACTTTCCTGGCGCTTAAGCTTGGTTCGTATATAGCGTTACCAAACACAAGATGGGAAAAGGCTTCGTTGTTTACCAATTCGTTGTACTTCATGTTTATACCTGGAGTAGATAGAAAATATATGTTAGTACCGTGTGGCCACGTAATATGACCGGGTGCCATGTTGCAATGTATGCTTATAAACAAATCCGCTCTATTTTCTATGGCTATCCTAGCCCTTTCTTGAAGTGGCACAAACACATCTTTGTCCCTTGTCATTATCACTTTAAACCTTGGGTCATGCTTTAAGAAAAAATCCAACTTTTTACCTATAGATAATACAATATTTTTTTCTTCTACACCACCTATTCCTATAGCACCAGAATCTTTACCACCGTGTCCTGGGTCTATTACCACCACCTTTACCCCATGTGGATGTGGTATATATTTGTAAGTTTTTTGAGGTTTCTCATAGTTTTCAATAGCTTCCAAATACTTTTTATCTACTACACTTAAAGGATCTTGGCTATTATCGTAAACTGTATTTTCCGAACTTGGTTTTTTCTTTAATAGGTAAGCGTACTTTGGAGATATTATGTTTAAAATACTATCTTGAGAGGTCTTAGGTTTATATATATCTATTACTATTCTTTCTGGGTTCTGTAGCATAAAGCTTTTTACTGCGGTTGGCACATATGGCATGGTATATATAAACTTTCTATCACCTACTTCTATAATAATGTTTCTGCCCTCTTGACGCACTTTATACGTGTTTACATCTTTTACATCAAAAACATAGCGTGTTTTATCCTGATATATACCTTTTCTTACATCTATTATCTTAGACCAAGAAAAACCAACAAAGCTAACCAAAAATATTACGAAAATCGTCAAGTATTTTTTCACTTTCCTCATCGTCTTTCACCTCTTCTTTTCTTGTAGCCCAAGGCGGCATTGGGACGCTCACTACCGTTGGGGTTGGTATATCCGGTTGGTAAAGCACCATCGAACCTTTCTTTAACATGCTTACCCTTTGTTTCAAGCTTTTAGATAGAAAACCGTATTGCTCACCAGATAGTTCAGCCGTATCAAGCCTACCTACCACTTTTATAGCGCTATTTGCCACTATGCGCTTTTCTACTTCGCTGGCTGTTTGCTGAGCACCTATTAGTATCACACCGAGACTTCTACCTCTTTCCGCTATATCAAGCAAAGTATCTTTTATAGGGCTCCACCCTTCTTTTGGAGCGTATTTATTTAATTCGTCTAAAAGCACAAAAATTTTAGGATCAGATACACCGCTTTCTTCCCTTTGTTTGAAGATTTTATCCAAAATAACGCCCACCACAAACATCTTGCCTACACTGTGAAGGTCGCTTATATCAACAACGTTTAACGTATGCATATTTTCTACAAATTCTTTTGTGATATTCTTAATATGCGTTGATTTTTCATTCTTTATGAGGTTTCTAATATACTTTTTGCCAAAAGCAAATCTTCTTAAAAAAGCTTCTATGCTCTGGGAACTAGTATTTCTACCAAACCATGAGTAGTATCTTTCCTTATCGTTATCTTTTTCGTCATACACTTCTTGTAAAAGCTCATACAAATCGTCTAAATCTTTAATCTCTCTCCCAGCTTTATCATCTATCAGCGTATCGCTTGTTTTAGAAAGTTCGTAAAGCTTGCTTGCAATCCTATCTATTATAAAGTTTAAATTTGATATCTCTTGTTCGTTTTCTACAAACATATATTTTAAAAGTCTTTCTGACGCAAAATCTTTCATGCTAAAGCCGTATTTATCTACATCGTATCTTGCAGCGCCCATTGGATTTTGAGAGTCTGGTTTCTCTGGAGGACAATAAAAAGCCACATCTTTAAAGGGTTTTGGTTCTAAGCCCATCATTTCAAATTTTTCTCTATCTTCTTCTTTAAACCTTACATTTTCTTTGTCTAAAAACAACAAATCCTTTCCCTTTACGTTAAAAATGACAAATTTTGGCATGTCTTGAGATTTTTGAATTATAGAATTTATTAAAAACAAAGAGTAAGAAGTTTTTGTAGCCACTCCAGACATCCCGCTTATAGATATGTGAGCACCGTCTTTCCCGTTTATGAAGTTGTAATTTATATATATTGGCAATCCATCTTGCGACAATCCCGCCGGAATTTTTGTCTCCATAGCATCAAAGAATAAACCTTTATCTCTATCTTCATCAAAAGCTTTAAAAACCTCATCACCTGGTTTTGGTGGTATGTAGTATTGAGGTTCTATGCGATTTACGTTTATTTTTGCAAGATAGACGGGGTTTACTGGTAAAACACCCTCTTTTGCTTTTACCTCCTGGTAAAGTATGTCAACACCTTCTAAATATTTTGTAAGTTCAACCACAACACCGTAGAATTTTACTTCTATGTTTTCGTTGTTTCTTTTAACAACGGATTTGCACACCAGCACATCATCAAGTTGTACAAAAGAGTTTTCAGCTAAAAGTACATCAAAAGACAAAGGAGAAGCCGTCTTTACCACTATTCCAACTGGCTTATTAAACAAATTATCAAAGTTTTTATCAACTTCCATAAAATATATTATAATAGATTCTATGAAGTATAAAGAATATTTGGAAGCAAAAGGATTACCAGATACGGAAGAGTCAAAAAACAAATACTTTGAAGAGTATGGAAATCAGCTTCATAAGTTTATATACAGAGATTTTTTAGAAAGGGTAAAAGGGATTTTAAAAGAAAAATACGAAATTTTTCTACAAAAAAGAAGAGAACTTGGAGAACATGATTTAAAGGTATTAAACATACTCGGTTTTATTACATTTCAAGAGCAGGTCAAACTTTTCATAGAGATAGCAAAAGATTATGCACTTGAACCAGAAGATGGTTACAATGTAAACTTTACAATAAAAAGCATAGAAACCGATAGAATAATAGCTGATGAAGGAATAATAACCTATATTCCAATATATACTAAGGACAAGAAAAATTATCTTGTTTCTATATCAAAATTTGAAGCTATAAAAAGAGATTATTCAGCCATATCTCAAGAATCACAAGTTATTACAGATTTTAAGGACATAGTAAAAGCAGCTCTTGCTAAAAATGCGTCTGACCTTCATATAAAACCAAAAGACAACTTTTATTACGTATTTTTCAGAATTAACAAAGATTTTGTAATGATGCCAAATATGACCATGTCAAAATCCCAAGGTGTTCAGCTTGTTAGAAGCCTAAAAACCCAAGCTTCAAGATACACAAAAGGCTCCTTTAACCCATCCATATCTTCCCAAGTTCAAGACGCCAGAATGTCCTACGAAGACCTTTCTACCGATGTAAGACTTGTATTTGCCCCAATGCCAAACCTAGAAGACGAGATGGTTGTAGGAAGGTTGTTAAGGAAAAGGGGCATCCAAGGTAATCTCTCAAGGCTTGGATACCTTGAAAACGACATAGCAATTCTACAAGATGCCATAAACAGAAAAGGTGGGCTTTTTGTCATAAGCGGTATTACAAACTCCGGTAAAAGTATGGCTATAGCTAACATGCTATCTACAGTACAAGATAAGAACGTGCTCACGGTAGAAGACCCCGTCGAATATCAGATTATAAACAAAAATATAACACAGTTTCAAATATTTGAAGCTCAAGTGGAAGAGTTAAAATCAACGTTTGTAGATTTTACAAAAGCTTTTAAAAGAGCGGATCCCGACATAGTTTTTGTAGGCGAGTGGAGAAATGAGCAAGAACTTTCAAAGGCTATAGAAGAGTTGGCTTTTGCAGGTCAGCTCGTTTTTACCACACTTCATATAAATTCCGCCTTTGTATTTTACGAT
>PNJC01000138.1 GCA_002878215.1 Hydrogenobaculum sp.
TAATCATCACTTCTTATTTTCAAAAAACTCTGTATGCCTATGGGTAAAACCTTCATATAGATATTATAAGCCTAATACTCTTTCCAATATAGTATCGTAAAAGGAAAGCTTAGGTTTGGTTTTTTAAGTATATCGGCATGTATCTTGTATATGGGTCTACCTTTGTGAAGGGCTAAAACCAATATCCTCATGGTATCTGCTGGAAAGTAGTACACCCTCATGTTTGGAAGACTTATTTTTCTACTTACCAAAGACTCAAGCTGCTGGTCGCTTGTAAGAGCATGAGATTTTAAATATTCTTTTATAAGGTTGGCTTGGTCTTTTGTTATGTTTAGCCTTGCCATCAAAACAGGCACTGGAGCTGTGTTGGGGTTAAAACCGGAGTTTGGCATAAGGGTAATGTAATCTTTTATGGCATTGTAATCTTTCTTTGTCATTCCGTAAACCAAAGAAAATTCTTCTTTGTATTGAGGTAGATACTTCCTTGGTAAATAATCTTTATAGAAATCAGAAGGTATATCCTCATCCCGATAACTTGGATTTATCCAATCTAGCCAAGCTTTTAAAACTACATTTGGGTTGGCGCTTGTATTTTGAGCAAGTAGATTTTTTAGAGCATCTACGTTTGGGTAGCTTACGCTCAAAAGACCGTTGGCGTCTTGAATAGACACTTCTAAATCTTTAAATTTTATATAAGTGCCGTCTAGCGGCAGCAAAGAGCTTTTAAAAGGTTTTAATACTACATCGGAGTTTATAGCTTTTGGTGTAAAAGTAGATACAGATATCATATAAAGGAGTTTATCCATTATAGAATAAGCTCTAAGCATACCTTGGGTTTTAAGTTCAAGGTCATAGGTAGCTTTCATATGCTCTTTCACAATCCAATCAAAACCAATGCCAAGGGTTATTATCACAGCCGATAAAAGCATGACAAGAAGCGTAGCTGAACCTTTGTTAGCTTTTTCGATTGTCATAGTATGATTATAGCATTTTATCTTGCCAACCAAATGTATGGGTTCAGTGCAAAGTGTTCATAGTGTTTTTACACATAGATTTTATATCATTGTAAATTTTTAGCTC
>PNJC01000145.1 GCA_002878215.1 Hydrogenobaculum sp.
GGTTTCCTTGTCAGAATTTACCCCAAAGGGTTTAAACTCGGAGGTGGTGTTAAAACCATTTAAAAGCTCTTTCATACCTCTTGACGGTACTTACATAAAATTTAAAGATGTGGAAATATCCTTTCAGGACTCAAACGGACTTCTAAACATAGCTTATCCAAACGCTGAGGCTTTAAAAAACTTACTTGCTCAAAATACAAATGTCAACCCAGATGTAGTTTTAAAAGCTTGGGCTTCTTGGATAAGTCCAAATTATCGCGATGAGGATATACCTTCTGATTTCTACAAAGATTATTTACCCAGAAAATATCTACCCCAGTACAAAGAAGAGTTTTCATTAGTTTATGGTATGAATAGAAAAGCCTACAACGCTATAAAAGACTATATAACCCTTATGCCAAACTCCGGATTTAACCCAAACACAGCTCCTGTTCCAGTGTTGATGGCTCGCTTAAACATCACGAAATCCCAAGCAGAGCTTATAAAAAGGTATGTAAAAGACAACACCATAACATCTGATGCTCAGCTTCAGAGCCTTGTGAGCCGAAGTTTAGAGATGCCAAATATGAGGATATACTATTTTCCTTCGAATTCCATTAGAATTATAGTGTATGCGCTACACAACAAAAAAGCCGTATACAAGATACATGCAGATATCCAGAAAAAAACCAATCTCAGCTTTCCATTTACCATATTTTATTGGAAAGAGTATTAAGCTTTATAATTGCTTCATTCTTGAAGATATAGTTTTTATAACTTGCCTTTGGGCTTTGTCTTCTTTTTGATTGGATTGGTAAGCTTTTGAAACGATAGGCTTGTTATAGCTCTTGAATTAGTTAAGTATATTGTGAACACTTATATTTGGATAAAATTGCTGTAAACTTGTAACAGAAAATATAGAATATATTTAAAATATAAAAGCTATTTAAATATGTGATTTTTGAACTTTATGATTTTCTATAGCATCCAAGATATTAAAACTTAGTGAGGATTTGATATATTTATTTTTATAATCCCCCCAAGTCTGGGGGGATGAGAATATATCAATGTGCGT
>PNJC01000128.1 GCA_002878215.1 Hydrogenobaculum sp.
TTTTTTGCTTTTATCACGTTTAAAGCTGTAATTCTATAGTCCGCTATAGGATGATTAAGAGCTATTATCAATTTAGTTTCATAAGGTAATCTTATAAAATCTTCTATGTTATACCCACAATGGGGACAAGCCTTGTCTTCTTGATTTACAGCGTTCCAACACATGGGGCAGAAAAACACAAAATTCTTATCAGCGCTTGTGGGCTTTAGCCTTATATTCGCTGGTTTATAGCTTTTAACAAAATCAAATATATCTATGGCTATCTTTGTAAACTCTAAAGAAAAAACGGCCAGATAAAAGGGTTCGTATATTTCTATGCTACCCACTACTTCATCGTTTAATATCTGGAATATCTTTTTGCCGTTTTCTATATATATTTGAAAGTATCCACTGGGAAACATGCCCTGAACAATCATGTTTTTTAAATCCAGTCCAAAATCAAGGCTTTTTATAACCTCATCCTCTTCTAAATACAAAAGCTTGTGTGTTGAAGCGTATACTTCTACCATTTCCTCTGGAAGCTTATAGAAATTCATGCTTACCATTTTGTCAGATATCCTTTGCACCAAAAAGCTAATAGCTGGTTCTTGGTACAAATCTCCAAACTTTACACTAACAGTATCCCCATTTTTAAAGTACAAAAAGCTATCTACTCCCAAAAACTTTGATTTTACTTCCAGAAAGCCACTTAGTTTATCAGCTTTTATACTCTCAAGCACTTCAGAGAAATCTGCTCTAGTATCTGTGGAGGATATCCACATTTTACTTATACGAGGGTTTATTACTTTTATATCTTCAGTTTTGCCTATGTAAGATTTGTAAAAGTTGCAGTCAAAATTATAGACCTTCACATTGGCTGGCAGCTCTAAGCTTTTAGTGTCGTATATTAAAGTGCCATCTTTATCTATCACAAAACAATCAAAAGATGCTTTTATCATCTGTTCAAAAGCCATAAGATCATCCTCTTGCTCTAAGTAAACATCCAAGCTTGGTTCTAAAAGCAAAATCGCTTGTTCAAGTTGCATACTGACGATTGT
>PNJC01000005.1 GCA_002878215.1 Hydrogenobaculum sp.
TAGAGCATGTTAGCTCTAAGTTTCCTGTTTTTATAACTTATTTTTCTCCAAGAGCAAAAAACTTTTTCTCAAATTTGAATTATCCCACGTTTCCATTGCCTTTAGATTTCCCGATAATATGGAATAAATTCATAGCCAACGTAAAACCCTGCTGTCTTATCACTGTAGAAAAAGAGTTTTGGCCGTTTCTAATAAAATCAAATATACCAAAGATGCTTTTAAATGCAAGGGCTCCTAAAAATATCCTGGAAAGGTTTTTAATGAGAATTTTTGACAAAATTTTAACAAAAGACGAAAACAGTTTTGAGCTTTTAAAAGCTATAAACAAAAACATAGTTTTATGCGGTAATCTAAAACTTTGTATTGACGTAAAATGCGATTATATGCAAAAAGATAGCATAGTAATAGGAAGTACCCATGAAAAGGAAGAGGAGCTTTTGCTAAACACTATAAAATGGATAATAAGATATACAGATTACAACGTAATATTGGCTCCAAGACATGTAGATAGAGCTTCTGAGGTTTTAAAGCTTTTGAAACAAAATGATATAGATGCCTGTCTTAAAACTCAAAAAAAACACTCAAGGGTGATGGTTTTGGATACGCTTGGTGAGTTGAAAGAATATTACAAAAGGGCTGTTGTTAGCATAGTAGGGGGGTCTTTTGTAGAAGGTTACGGAGGCCACAACATAGTGGAACCAATTGGTTTTTGCTCTTATTCTCTTTACGGAGAGTATATAGATAAAATAAAAGATGTGGCAGATATCTTAGAAAAAATGGGTATTGGTTTTAGAGTGGATAGCAAAAACATATTGAATACTATCAAACTGTGCCTACAAGAACCGCTGGGTGCTGATAAGCTAACGAAATTTATACATTATACAAGCGATATTAAAGACTGCTATTTGAAACATATAGAAAATTTTGTTTTACAATATAAAAATCCCAAAAACTAATTACTCTAATTGAAGCTTTTCTTTAAGCTCTTTTGGTATACCTACATTTTCCCTTAGCTGTCCGTTTCCA
>PNJC01000130.1 GCA_002878215.1 Hydrogenobaculum sp.
GCAGATTTTCCTTTGGATAGATTTTTAGAAGCAAGCATTTTAAACTTTTCCAAAATCTCTAGAAACTCAATGGACGCTGTAGCAGATAGGGATTTTGCCATAGAGTACATGTTTTGCCTTAGTACCATAGCCATGCATCTTTCAAGGATGGCAGAGGATTTTATCATATTTAACACAGAAGAGTTTAAATTCATAGATTTACCAGACAGCCTTTGCACTGGAAGTTCTATCATGCCCCAGAAGAAAAATCCGGATGTCTTAGAGCTTATAAGAGGAAAAACCGGAAGAGTGTATGGAGACCTTATAAACCTTATGATAAATCTAAAAGGGCTCCCAATGACTTACAACAGAGACCTTCAAGAGGACAAAGAGCCCATTTTTGATGCCACAAATACCATTACAAACAGCCTTAAGATGATGATACTAATTGTAAAAGATATGAAGTTTAGAGAACATATCGACGCTGGCAATCTACTGCTTGCCACAGACTTGGCAAACTATTTGGTAGAGCAACATATACCCTTTAGAGAAGCTCATCACATAGTAGGAAACATCGTAGCATACTCTTTAGAGCGCCAAAAACCTTTAGAATCCCTTACAAAAGAAGAGCTAAACCTTTTTTCAAAAGCCTTTGACAAAGACGCCAAGGATATAATTTCCAAAGAATCCTCTATCTTAAGAAAAAAGACTTACGGCAGCACTCACAAAGATTTTGTAAAAAAGCAGTTAGAACTATCTTCTTTAGAAGAAAACATAGACAAAAACTTGTAAAAAATATATTCTATAAATGAGACTGTTATGATAAAAGCTTTAAAACAAGATAAAAAAGGTCTTACTATTACAGAGGTGATGGTATCCATAGCGCTTATGGCAATAGGTATTATAACGTTTGCCGCTATGCAAGCATTTTTTGCCAACGATACAAAAAACAGGTTTATATACGGATGTCTTATCACAACAGCCTCAAACGGCATAGCCATGTGCATGAGCGGTCAGCCAATACCGTCTTCAGTCCAATGTGGTGG
>PNJC01000109.1 GCA_002878215.1 Hydrogenobaculum sp.
AAAAAGACTTTGGATGCTTTGAGAGAGCTATTGCAAGCCATCACACTAACACAAAGTTATTGACTGATGTAGCTAAAGAGTTTAAAATAGAAGTTTCTAAATTTAGGTTTTAGGATTTTGGTATGAAAAAGGTTATTTTTGCTTTAGCTTTTTGTTTTATGGCATCCAACTCTTACGGTGTTTTATTAAAAGCCTCAAACGATGAATTTGCAGATGTAGGCTTAAAGCTTTCTATATGGGCTCAAGATAACGGCAAAGTCACCACCAACGATCACAAAAGTGTAAATTTTTCAGTGGAAAACGCAAGGCTTTACTTTGCGGGGCAGATTAACCCAGTGGTGCAGTTTGGTGCAAATATAGACTTTTCTGACAACAATGTTTTGACACCAGATGGCTCTGCTCGCTCTCACGATAAAATGCAGTATACCATAGTAAAAGACGCTTTTATAAATTTTAAATTTAAAAAATCTTTTCAGGTTACCGCTGGTCTTTTCTTAGACCCATGGTCAAGGATTCCTTTGGAAGATTTGTACTCTTTTATAGTGCCCATAGAAGATTACAACCCCGGCGTTTCTGAGATAAATGTAGACGGTGCTAGGCTTTTACAAACAAACTATGCTGTAAACCCAAATTACCTTAACTATGAAGGTGTTTATAAGTTTAAACCTTTTATAAAACCCCTTGTGCCTTTGACATTTGGTTCCGATGTAGGAAACGCTTTTAGAGATACAGGCGTAGCTATTTGGGGCGATGTAGCAAAACATACGGCGTTAAAGTACTATATCATGGTAGGCAACGGAAGATACGACTATCAATATGGCTCCAACGCCAAAAGCAACCTAAAATACGGTTTTAGAATAGAGCTTACACCTACGTTTTTAGGCTATAAAGGAGAACCAGATTACGTAGATAAAGACACGTTTTTTGGAAAAAGAAAAACCCTCACATTTTCTTTTGCTTACCAGCAGCAAAAAATAGACTGCTCTGGTGCTTGGCTAAACAGTGCAAATGAAACAAATATATGTAATGCTCAGACATCTTCTACCACGGCAAAAGCCTATACATTTGATGTGTTGTAGGAACAAAGATTTGGTGATTTTGTACCAAACTTCCAAGGGGCATGGCTTCTTCAAAAAGATTTAGGTTATGCAAAAGCAGGTAATACGATAGCTCAACCAGAAGCAAAAGGATACTACCTTCAAACACAGCTTTTATACAATAAGTATATCGGCATAGGTAAACCAGCTATTGTATTAAGGTATGAGGAAGACGAAAACAAAAACTATTACGTAAACCCAGTTAGTCAAAACTCTTTTATAACCACAAAGCTTTTTCTGACGGATATATTTATAAATTATTACATAGACAACGAAAACGCAAACGTGTCTTTTGGTGTTCAGTTTGTAAACCCAGATGCAAACCTTATAAATGCTACTTCAAATGGAGAAAATACGCTTAGGGCTTTTAACGATTGGTCTTTGGCTTTTAGAACGGTGTTTTAATATCACAATCTTTTTAAGTCTATCGTAGCTTTTCTTGTGACTATCCTTATCAATTTTGGAAAATCGTTTTGATGTGTTGAGCTATCGTACCAGATAATTACTTTTCTTACGTTGTTGCTGTTTTTTACGTTAAAAAAATATATTTCGTTTTGCACGTTTTCTTCGGGTATTACGCTGATGTTTCCAACTTTTAGCTTAGAGCCTATATCGTAATGGGAATTGGTAAGCATGGATACAAAAAGCGGTATCCAAGCTTTTTCTTTCATTATTTCTTCTTCGTTGTATATACGTTTTTTGCCGTTGGTTATTTCCTCTAAAAAGTAGTTGTCGCCATTCTTTTTAAACTTAAATTCATAGCTGTAAAATATTGAAAAAAGTCCTTTTGTTTTACCTTCACAATCTATGTCTTGCGGGCTTTTAATATCAACTGTTACAATTCCTGCCGATAATCCCACAAAGTTTGTCTCATACTTTACGATGGTATCTCCATATGAAAAGCCAAAAATTAAAAGCAAAAGTATAAATATAAAAAACCTCATCTATTTTAATATAACGATTTTTTAGTTTAAAATATAATTTTTCCCCAATGTGTTATAATAAAAGCATGAAAAACGTGTGTAAAGTAGCATGGAGTATTACTCATCAAGAGTTTACGGTGACGGATTATTATTATTTCTCTATTATTGAGAAAAAGGCTCCTGAGTTTGGCCTTCAAATTGACGAAGTGGATTCGTGGGATAAGTTGTTTGAGTACGATACGATAGTGTTTAACTATCCAGAGATTCCATTTACGGAAAAAGAAGTCCAAGACGTTGTAAGAGCGGTAGAAGAACTTGGTAAGAAAGTTATATTGTTGGGTTATTACAAAAACGAAGACCACATAGCAGACACTTGCAATACGTTGGCTAGGGCTTTTGGCATGGAGCTAAATCCGGATGAAATAACGGACGAAGTGTCAAACTACGACGGGGATAAGTATTTTGTTAAAAGCACAAAGATAAGAAGATACAACAAAGGTTTAGACAACAAGGTAAACGTGAACTCAGTGGTATTACCCTGTACATGCTCTATAAAAACTATTATGCCGGATATAAAGATAGTGGTTGCCGGAGAAGAAACCGCAAAATCAAATATGGAACATTATCCTCTTTTGATAGCAGATCATATTGCTCCTGTAAGCGGTGGATATTTTACGCTTGCCGGGACCTGTGTGTTTTGGGACAACTATGCGATAAGACTTGAGGATAACTTAAACTTTGCTATGAACATGCTTTGGCATGAAACACCACCTCAAGACTCTTCTGTAGGTAAAGCTGTAAGGTTTGGATTGTAATTGGGTTATATGTTAAGTATGATAAAAGATTTAATTATGATGACACCAGAGCAAGTGCGCGCTTTTATACTTGAGCAAGCATGCAGGTTTGAAGTTGTGGAAGGTGCTGATTTTGTCTTGCTGATAAACAACGACGCTAAAAAAGACTTGTGTCTTGTTTCTCACTATGACACAGTGGGGAACACACCACCTAAGGTATTAAAGCAAGAATCAAACATCCTACATACAGATGGGACTAGCATTCTTGGTGGTGATGACAGAGCAGGCGTTTATGCTTGTCTTAAACTTGCAGATAGTGTTAGATATACGCTATTTTGCGATAAAGAAGAAATAGGTGGTCTTGGTGCTATAGAGTTTTGCGAGAGCATGCCTCATTTTACTACAAAAGCATTTATAGAACTCGATAGAAAAGGAAATAATGATAGCGTTTATTACGACAGTATCTCCTTGGATTTTGAAGAATGGGTTGGAAGTTTTGGCTGGAAGCCTAATACTGGTTCTTTTTCTGATATTTCTAAACTTACGCCCTACTTCAATATTCCATCGGTCAATCTTAGCGTTGGTTATTACAATGCCCATTCTAAAAGGGAGATATTGGACCTAGATGTTTTAGAGACAAACATTTGTAGAGTTAAAAGAATGATAGATGAATACGACAATAGACCCTTTGCGCTAGACTAGGTTTTTTATAGTCTTTTGCCAAATATAAATAATTTGATTGCGTGTTATCAATATCTTATATTTTACGATAGTCCGCTCATTTTTACTGGAAAAGGCGACGAGCGGATTTGAACCGCTGTAAAAGGGATTTGCAGTCCCGCGCCTCGCCTCTCGGCCACGTCGCCTAGGTAATGTAGTATTATATCATATAAAACTTTAAAGTGATATGGTTTTTATCAGTTCATCTACACTTTTTACTGGGCTTAAACATGTGTAATCTTTGCAAGCTATAAATTTTTCTTCTGATGATTCTTCGTGGTAAGGAACTATGTTTGGTAAGTAATGTTTGTAAAGTTCTTTTACCCTTTCTTGGGCTTTTGATATAGGCATAGAAAGTAAAAGCTGATAGCCCTTTTTAAACAGTAAAAAGCTTGTCATAAAGAAACTGCAAGCGGTAGGATTTCTAGATAGCATATCCGAGTATATAGAAGATAAAATTTCGTAGCGGTTTTCGTATACATCTTCTTTTGTTATAAAAAATAGCTCCACAAGGTTTAAGCCCATCACGGAGTTTCCAGAAGGTATAGCTCCGTCGTAAAGAGGCTTTTGAGGTATTAAAACATCTTCTCCTACGCTAAGGTAAAATCCTCCAGAGTTTTTATCCCATAGTTTTTCCATCGTTTCTTTTGTCAGAGAAATAGCTTTTTCTAAATGTTCTTTTGAAAACGTCGTTTTATAAAGAGAAAGGTAAGCTTTTATAAGATAGGCATAATCGTCCAGCATAGGCTCTATAAACTTGTTGTGGTTTAAGGCATGTTGTAATGGATATTGTGATATCAGAAGCAGGTTTTTAGTTGCCATATCAATAAACTCTTGTTCTTCAAACACTAAGTAAGCTTCTATAAGAGCCCAATCCATCATGGCGTTTTGATCAAGAAGTATTTTGTCATCTACAAGGGGCTTTTTTCTTTTTTCTCTAAAAGCCTTTAAAGTTTGTAGTTCATCTTCAAACAACAACGTTGGCTCTTTTGCATAGAGTACGTTTTTCCCTGTGTAAACTCTTTTTGCTTCATCAAGGAAATTCCCTTCTTTTTTTATATTGAAAAATTCTATAAATTTATCAGCTTTTTCTTTTAGTATGTCTTTTATTTCCTCGTAGGTCCATAGATAAAATCCGCCTTCTTCTCCTTCTGTGTCGGCATCCATTGATGTATAAAAAAATCCATTTTCGTATAAGTTTTCTTTTACAAAGTTTATTGTTTTGTAAACTGTATCTTTGAAGATTTCGCTTTTTGTAAGCCTGTAAGCTTCAGAGTAAGCCAATATAGCCATCGCCTGGTCGTATAGCATTTTTTCAAAGTGGGGTAACAACCAATATCTGTCTGTTGAATACCTGTGAAATCCACCGCCTACGTGATCCCATATGCCGCCTCTTCTCATGTTTAAAAGTGTAGATAAAGCCATGTTTTGAAAAGGCTGTTTTTGGCTTTTAAGAAGAAACAAAATATTGTGAAGACTTGGAAATTTGGGAACCGTGGCAGACTTGTGAGATTCGGAAAACCCACCAAACTCTTCATCGTAGCGATTTGCAAGACCAAACAACGCTCTATCTATAAAGTTTTCGTTTAGCTCTTTTTTTTCAAAAGAATTCATGAATTGCTTTAGCTGTTCTACCAACCTTTTTGATTTTTCTATTATGTTTTTGCTATCTTTGTCCCATAAGTCTTTTATTTGGTTTAAAAGCTTTAAAAATGAGGCTTTTGGAAAGTAGGTGCCAGCAAAAAATGGTTCTTTCGTTGGTGTCAAAAATACTGAAAGCGGCCAACCGCCAGAGTTGTTTAAAAGTATGCAGTATTCCATGTAAAGACTATCTATGTCTGGTCTTTCTTCTTTATCTACTTTTATACTTACAAAGTGTTTGTTGAGAAAAGAAGCGATCTCTTCATCCTCAAAGCTTTCTTTCTCCATCACATGGCACCAATGACAAGAAGAGTAGCCTATTGATAGAAAAACGGGTTTGTTTTCTTTGATGGCCTTCTCAAAAGCCTCTTCTGACCAAGGGTACCAGTCAACGGGATTGTAAGCGTGCATTTTAAGGTAAGGGCTTTTTTCGTTTATTAGTCTATTTGGCTGTTTCATTTAACAAAATATAAAAAGCCTATTTAATTTTAAAATGTTTGTAATCAGTTAATCAGGCTTTTAAAAAAAGTTTCTTTATCTATTATAGCCCCGGCTGCGTTGTCATGACCACCACCGCCTAAAGATTCTGCTATTGCTCTTGCAGAACCATCTATGCTTCTAAAGGAAAGTTTGACAAAATCACCTGTTATATAAAACATGCAAGCTATGTTGTGCTCTTTGGCTATC
Source organism: Hydrogenobaculum sp. (assembly GCA_002878215.1). Lineage (GTDB taxonomy): Bacteria > Aquificota > Aquificia > Aquificales > Aquificaceae > Hydrogenobaculum. The sequence continues at coordinate 5,863 of PNJC01000109.1, forward strand.
AGACTTCCTATCTCACTTTGATATATAGGCGTGTTTATGGCTGGTATCTTTTTATCGTTTATATTTATGTAAAGAGGTGAGTTTGACCAACTCTCTTTTAGCTTAGATACCATAAAATTTTTGTATTCTGATAGTATCTTGCTTTTAGCGGCTATTTCGCCAACATCTTTATGTAAAAACTCCCTCATTAAATCCGGTTTATCTGTGTACATGTATAAGAAATCGTTTATTTCATCGGTGTTTTGATACCTCCAAAGCCATAGATCTTTGTCTTTTACAATATCCACTATAGTTGGAAGTTCTTTATCTATTTGGTCGTGGTAGACTTGTTGGTCGTGGTAGACTTGTAGGGTTTTGTAAGTAAGGGAAGCACCACTTTCTGATGGGTCGTATATAAAAGTGATAAAATCGTACTCCAAAGTAATGGGTTTATCTTCTTCGATGGGCTTTCCTATAAATTTTGATATTGTATTGGCAGCGGTCTTATGGTGGTCTATTATGACCACTTCCGTGTATCCTTGTTTTTCTTGTCTTAGGCTTTGAAGGTATATGAGGTCATCCCATTTTGGGGCTATGTCCAAAAACCATATTTTTGAAATCTCTTTGGAATTCTGCCCTTCCGGTGGTAAGTGCTTGTTTATAGCTTCTTTCACACTGGTGCCGTGGTTTAATGGTATAAATATCATGTTGTCTTTATTTTTTATGTGTTCTTGCAATATAGCGGCAGACATAGTGCCGTCTATACAGCTTTTATGAAAAAAACAAACTTCCATCACTTTAACTTGTTCTTAAGTATATCACCAAGCTTGAAGCCAGATGAAGAGTCGTTTACTTTTATAAACTCTTTTTGTTCGCCTTGCTCTTTTTGCTGTTTTTTGGTTTCTTGTATCATACTAAAAGTAATCTTTTCCTCTTTTGGATTTACCTCTAAGACTTTCACTGTTATTTTTTGACCAGGCTCTAAATTTGTATTTTTAGGTATCTCAGATATCGGCAACAGGCCGTCTATGCCCTCTGGTAAACCTAAGAAGGTACCAAAAGGTCTCACTTCTTTTACCGTAAGCTCTACTTGTTGTCCTGGTTTGTACCTTTCTGGTATTACACTCCAAGGATTTTGAGTAAGCTGCTTTAAACCAAGCTTTACTTTTTTGCCGTCTAGGCCCAGTACCATAAACTCTTTTTCTTCGCCAGGGGTAAGTAGCTCCTCTGAACGTGCATTTTTAAGCCAAGACATATCTTGTTTTTTCACTATACCCTCTACGTTTGGCCCTAGTTCTATAAATGCGATGTTTGGGTGTACGGTCTTTACTTTTCCCTTTACTACCGTATTTGGTGGATTTGATTTTATGAAATCCGCTGCTGGGTTTTCTTCAGAAGGCACTATGTTTACATCTATTTGTTTTTTATCTTTGTCTATTCTTGTTACAACAAGTTTTAGTTTTGTGCCGCTCTTTAGAAGCTTGTTGCCAATGTTTTTCATGCTTTCTTCTGGTACCAACGCCGTAACGCCTTCTTGTAATTCTACGAAAAGCCCTTTTCCTTTTCTGTAGAAAGATACTTTGCCCTCTGTTTTGTCTCCCTCTTTTAACTCCAACGTTTCCCATATATTCTTCTTTGGTTTTTTGAGGCTTAATATAAGGAAATCACCTTTTTTGGCTTTTTTAATAACTCTAACCTCTATGGTATCGTTTTCTTTTACATTTGTACCTTTTGGTATTTCGTAGTGTGGCACGAAGCCTCTGACTCCCTCTTTTAAAAGCACTGTGACACCCTTTTCAGGGTCTACTTTTATTACTTTTCCTTCTATTGTAGAACCTACTTCTAAAGAGTTTATAAATTCAAGCTGTTTTTGATGTCTTTCGATGTTTTCATACTCTTTGTATGATACGTTTACCATGGGTTTTCCGTTTTCATAGGTGGCTTTTGTTACCAGTACTTTTATTTTATCTCCTATATTTACATGCCTTGGAGCTTCACCAAAGGGCATCAAAGCCTTAATATCTTCAAGCTGCACAAAAAAGCCCGGTCTTCCTTTTGATTCTACTGTCACCTCTATAGGTGTTTTTTCTTCTAACGCCTTTTTGGCTATAGAAAATCCTTTTGAAGATTTTAAGGGTTTTGTGGAAAGTATTGGATTTTCAAGCCCTCTTAACTTTACGATAACTGCCTCTATCTCTTGGCCTATCTCAACATCACCTACTTCGTACCGTTTTATGACGCCTTCTATTTTATAGCCTATATCCACATACACGTTTGAATCTGTAATCTTTACCACAGAGCCCTTTACTACGCTCCCTGCGGAAAGCTGCTCCTCTTGAGCTTTTAACAACTCTTCAAACTCTGTTACCATGCCAAATCTGCCTCCAGTTGAAATATTTTATCATAAAAGCGTAAAAACTATTCATAATCAAACTTTTTTGCTTCCTTCCAATAAGTATCCATTTCTTCTAAGGAAGCATCTTTCAAAGATTTTCCTTCGTTTTTTAGGCTTTTCTCAACAAAATTAAACCTTTTTACCATCCTATCGTTTGCTTTTTGTAGCGCTTTTTCGGCGTTTATACCTAAAAATCTTCCGTATTCTACTATAGCTATAAGTATATCACCAAACTCGTGTTCTATATCTTGGAAATTACCATTTTCTAAAGCTTCCTCTAGTTCCTCAAACTCCTCTTTTAGCTTTTCTTTCACTTGATTTACATTTTCAAAATCAAAACCCACCTTTGCCATACGATCTTGGATTTTTTGGCACCTCATAAGAGCGCACATAGATTTTGGTATTCCGTCTAAAAAGTATTCTCTTTTTTCCGCTTTTTTATGCTCCCAATTTTCTAAAACAGCTTTCGGGTCTTCGTTTCCGAAGACGTGTGGATGCCTTTCTACAAGTTTTTTTATTAAAAGCTCAAAAACATCGTTTATATCAAATTCATTATTTTCTTTTGCTATTTGTGCGTGAAATACTACTTGAAGAAGCAAATCTGCCAGCTCTTCTTTTATAGCGTCTTTATCTTTGGAATCTATGGCATCTACTAACTCGTAAGCTTCTTCTAAGACGTATTTTGTAAGGCTTTCATGGGTTTGTTTCTTATCCCACGGACAATTTTGTCTTACTTTTTCAAAGGTTTTGATAAGTTCTTCCAATATACAGCTCATGTTAAAAAACTTATTTTAAGGCTTTACACCTTAAAAATCAATGTTTATTTTCTATGCTTTTACAAATACTTAGGCGATTTTTATAAAATGGTAATATATATCATACAAATTTACCTATATTTTAATAAGTTATAATAAATGCAATAAAGAGGGGGCGAACGGTTTCGACGTTGGAGCGCCGGGTAGATGATAGCAGGCCAGGTGGCAACTGTGATAGCCAAAACAAACAGCTCCCGAAGCTGAACTCGCTCTCGCTGCTTAATTAACAAGCAGTGCGTCCTTGCTGGTTTAGGCACCTTGGCCAGCTGTGGGCGTCATAGAAAGGTGCTCTGGTTGGTGGTTGGCTGTCTTGCACCAAACCAGTACTTAAGACAGCCTGAGGTTTGTGGTTTTTCATAGGTTTTACCGCAAACCCAGTATCATAAAACCTATGTAAGCCTGTAGAAGTCATCTATCCCGGTTCTGACGGACGCGGGTTCGATTCCCGCCGCCTCCACCATAAAAAAGCAATATAATAAAGAATAAAGTAAGTCCAAGAAATAAGTTAAACCCTAATTAAACCCATCTTTGCCTTATAAAGTTTTTATTAATTCTCATAGCATAAACTTTTTATATGGGTTAAAATAAAATTCAATATTAGTAATTGGAGGTAAAATAAATGGCAAAAATTTACTACGATGAAGATGCATCCTTGGGTA
>PNJC01000153.1 GCA_002878215.1 Hydrogenobaculum sp.
CCGCCGTTTTTCTTAACATCTATTATACCTTTAGACCCATCATCACCCATGCCGGTCATTACTATACCGCAGGTGTTTTCCTTAAACACCTTGGCGCAAGAAGACAAAAGCAGGTTAGCAGACGGTACGTATATTATAGAATCATCTTTTACGTAGTTTACTACGGGCATGTTCTCGTTTCCAGTAATTATCATATTTATTCTACCCCTTGATATGTATACGTTGCCTGGTTTTAATACTTCATTTTCTTCTGCTTCTTTAACGTTTAATTTACACTTTGAATTTAGATGCTCTGCAAAACTTTTTGTAAATGTGTCAGGCATATGTATTGCTATGGTTATCGGATATGGATAATCTGAGGGTAATTTTGGCAATATCTCTCCAAGAGTTTGTGGTCCGCCTGTAGATATACCTATTGCTATGACACCTTTGCTTCCCAATTTTCTTATAGGTGGACTTGGTATCTGGGGTGGTGGTGTTTCTATCTTCTTTTCTTCTTTTAGGGCTTTTAATTTATCTGCTATGCTTTTTTTCTTTAAAATTGCATTCTCTATTTTTTTTAAAAGCTCATCTTTCACCTTATAAAAATCTGCATAGTTTTTTGGCTTTGCTATAAAATCAAAAGCCCCAAGCTCTAGCGCTTTTATAGTTTCCTTTGCTCCTTGGGTAGTGTAAGCACTTACCATTATCACTTGAGTTGATATATTTTCTTTTTTTATCTGCTCTAGGGTTTCTAAGCCATTCATCTTTGGCATTTCTACATCTAAGGTAACAAGGTCTATGTTTCGCTTTTTTAAAATATCTAAAGCTTCCATGCCGTTACCAGCTTCGTAGATATTTTCTACAAGATTTGAAGACTCTAATATCTTCCTTATCGCTGCCCTTATAAAAAACGAATCGTCTACTATGAGTACGTTTGCCATGTCAATCACCTCAAAAGATATATCAAGTAAACTAACCCAGTTATTATTCTATAATATCCAAAAATTTTAAGATTGTTGAAAGATATGAAGTTTAAGA
>PNJC01000147.1 GCA_002878215.1 Hydrogenobaculum sp.
AAAAGTATGGTGCTCTTGTCTTTTAGTTCTTCAGAAGAGTCTTTTAGTTCTTCAGAAGATATTATCTTTTTATCCAAGATATACCCTTTTTTATTATCATCTACAAAAGCTATTAGTTTTTCTTTAAATAGTTCTTTATAGGCGTTGTATAAGATATATCCAAAAAAACCTGCTCCGTATATGTAAATCTCTTTTGAGTTCTCTAATATACCTTTTATCTTGTCTTGGGCTTTTGGTGAGATAATAGAAAATAGTATATCTTTTTCTAAAAATTCAAAATATCTCTCTTTTATGATGTCATCTTCTTTGCAGGCTATAAGATTTTTAAAATCGTATTCACCAATTTCTATATAGTCTTTTATATTACCAATCCATGTATCTTTATGAAAAGAGGTAGAATGTGTAGAGTCGAAATCAAGGTGTTTTATAAGATTTTGCCTTGGGAATAGGCAATATCCATTGTTATACTGCATAGTAAATCTAAATTTTAGATCCCATGTTATCTTATCTTTAAACTCTTCTATGTTTTTAAAAATTATATCTACATAGCCCATCATTGTATTTGCCATAATTTTGTGATGATAAATGTTGTGTATAAAATCAAAAGAATATATGTTTTTTAGTTCAAAATCAAATTGAGCCCATCTATCTTTCCATGTTGCAAATACCCAAGGTGCAAAGTTTATGTTGCTATAGAAATAATCGCAATTTTTATTGTCATTTTTACTAAAAGCCGAAAACCCACATATTGCATATACCTCTTTATCTTTTTCGTGTTTTTGTAGCAACTTTTTAGCAAAATCAAAAAAACTCATAGAGAAGAATCCATCCTCTTCTATTATTATTCCTTTTTCTTCGTTATCAAAAAACCAATTTACTGCTTCGTATATAAACAAATTTGGACCTTTGTTTTGCTGGCTTTTGAAAATATGAAGCTCTGTATCCCAATCTATGTTGTTTAGTATGAAGCCCATGGCATCTTCTAAAACTTTTGACTCGTCCTCATTTCTT
>PNJC01000136.1 GCA_002878215.1 Hydrogenobaculum sp.
TTTTAAAGTATTTAAACATAAAATTTCGCAATTTACACAAATTTGTTTTTGGGTTCCTTGATGCACACATACCCATGGGAGAAAGAAACACTGATAGAAGAGCTAAAAGAGTCCATAAAATCAGCAGAAAATCTAATTAAGATTTACGATTTTATGAAAGAGAAAATAAGACCTTATATATGAGACTGCACAAGGGGCTTGTAAATATTTATGCTAAAATAAATAAGAATGGATAAGTTGGAGATAGAGCTTTTTGGTATAAAGTTTAAAAACCCTGTATGGGTAGCGTCTGGGACTTTTGGATACGGCGTTGAAGGGGCTAATATATACGATATATCAAAGCTGGGAGCGGTGGTAACAAAAGGGCTTTCTTTAAGACCAAGAGAAGGAAACCCCATGCCAAGGATTGCAGAAACCCCTTGTGGCATGCTAAATTCTATAGGGCTTCAAAATCCCGGTGTTGAGGCTTTTATTAAAAAAATATATCCGGTTATAAAAGATATAGATACACATTTTATAGCAAACGTTTTTGGAGAAACCGAAGAAGAGTATGTAGAGGTAATAAGGATTTTAGAGGATGTGCCGAAGATTGTGGCTTACGAGTTAAACGTGTCTTGCCCTAATGTAAAAAAAGGCGGTGTGGTTTTTGGCCAAGACCCTGTAGTGCTTAGATCTTTGATAGAAAAGATAAAGGCTTTTGCAAAAAAACCCCTTCTTGTGAAGCTGTCTCCAAACGTAACCGATGTAACCGAATTTGCGAAGATATGTATAGAGGCAAAAGCTGACGGCATAGTCCTTATAAATACCCTTATTGGTATGAAAATAGATATATACAACGAAAGGCCACTTCTTGCCACAAAAACGGGTGGGTTGTCTGGCCCTGCTATACTTCCAATAGCCGTTAGGATGATATGGCAAACCTACGAAAAGTACGGCAAAGCAATACCTATTATAGGCGTTGGTGGGATTACCACACATATAGATGCCTTAGAGCATATACTAGCAGGAGCTAGCGCTGTGCAAGTTGGCACTGCAAACTTTTACAAACCATTAAGCCCTTTAGACGTGATAGAAGGTATAAAAAATCATCTTGATGCTAAAAACCTAAAACATTTCAAAGAACTAATAGGAAGAGCCCATAGATTGGATATAAAATGATTTTTGATATTTTAAAACCAAAGATAGAAAAAAGGCTGAGGGAGCTTTTAACACCTTTTGAACCGAAAGTTTTGTACGAGGCGATGAGCTATTATGTTTTTCAAGAGGGTAAACGGATAAGACCTGTTTTATCTGTAATAGGTGGGTATGCTTGCGCTTTGGATGAGGATGATGCTATAACCCTTGGATGTGCTATAGAGTTTATCCACAACTACTCCCTTATTCACGATGATATGCCAGAGTTAGACAACGACAATGAAAGAAGAGGCAAGCCCACCTGTCATAAAGTTTTTGGTCAAGATATTGCGCTTTTGGCGGGAGATGGACTGCTTAGCCTTGCTTTTGATATATTATCAGATGAATCTTTGTATAAAAACCCTAAAAACCTTGCGAAAGTGGTAAACTATGTTTCTAAAAATGCAGGCATAGAGGGTATGGTAGCTGGTCAAGTTTACGATATAAAAGGCGAAAAGGATTTTCTTAAAGTGGCCTCTTTAAAAACCGCCGCCCTTATAAAAACCTCTTTGGTTATACCATCAATATTAAAAGGTGTAGATTTTTCTTTATACGAAAAGCTCGGATACAACATAGGTATACTATTTCAACTGGTGGACGATTTTAAAGATAAAGACGGTGCTTACGTTGTTTTAGGTGAAAAACCTCTTTTAGAACTTATACAAGATTATAAAAATAATATTCTCACTCTCATAACTAAAACAAGCGTATCTTCTTATCTTAAAGAGTATGTAGATTTTATAAGCTTTGGTATATAGATATTTAAAAAGTGGAGTGCTTATATGAAAAAGTTTAATCTTTCAAAAGAGCTTTTGTTTAATGGCATGCTTATTGGAGCGCTTTCTATTGGTTTAGTCTCTTGTGGTGGAGGAAGCGGTTCGTCCAGTGGTTCATCCAGTGGTTCATCTTCTAACGCGCCACAGCTTAGTTCATCTTTTGCTACATACCTTTATCAAGGCACTGATTATCAAAACGAGCCAATTGTTACAGTTTATATAGATGGTCAACCTGTTCAATTGCTGGCTGATACCGGTGCATCTGGTTTGGTGGTAAATCAATCGGCTGTTAACATTCCATCTTCTGATTATACAGATTATACGTTTTACAGTGTTTTTGGAGATGGCTCTACTGTTTCTGGTACAATGGCAAGTGCAACTGTGTGCCTAAATCCAAATATAACTAACACTTGTGTGGTGATGCCTATAGGTGTAAATACCTCTGGCAACGCATTTCCAAGTTATTTTGAAGCCCAGGGAGATTTTGGCTTAGATTCTGGGCTAAACATCTTAGATGTTGGCATTAACTCATCTGGTTCTTATTTAGCTGGTCTTTCTTACCCTACATACCTTGCTCAAAAATACGGTGTAAATTCTTATACGATAGAATTTTATCCATTGTCTAACACGTTCTATGCAAACGTTTCTCCTACTACACCAATAGGTCAGATAAGTTTTGGGATTTATGCTGGTAATAGCAATACCCTTTTGTCTTATGCTGGTGGTTTCCCCTCTACTACAGCTATATTTCCTTCTTATACCTCGTCAAAGCCTTCTTTTACAGCTGGTGATTCATTTTTTGACACAGGTTCTAATCTTAACTTTCTAACCACAGATGTGTTCCAAACAGAAATACCTAATTTTTCATCATCATCCGATGAAAATAACTGCTCTATTAGTGGTTTGCTAAACGGTGGTTTTACCATCGCTTATAAGATTACAAACTATAGTACTAGCTTTACGACAGAGCCTCCTGCTAACTTTTGTTCAAGCGGTGTTCAATGGGATTTGATGATAGGTGCTACAGTGGATGCTGGTTCTTATTCAAGCGTTGGTTATGAAGACTTTGGACTATCTGAGATGTTAAGGCATACGTTTGTATGGGTTCTCAACAATCAAGGGCTTGTGCAGGGAATATCTATTAACCCATGATATAAAGGAGGTGTAATGTGCATATATTTTTAGGTCAGCCTTTAACAAGTATAGCTCAAGAAAAGGCTGTTGTTTTGCAAAATACCCCTCATTCAGGTTATCAGAAAATTCAAGGTAAAACTTTTACTTACTATGTTAAGACAGATGCAAATGGCAACGTTTTTGAAGTAATAGCTAGGTCTCAAAGGAATCTTGCGCCAGCTTCTTACTTTATTCAAAATGCTGATAGTTGCACCAAGAAGCTTCTTTTTAGAGCACCTCTTAGAATGGCAAAGTGGGAATACTATTGCCCGCAAGGGAAGTTTGAATACACTACTTTTGGAGTGGTGGGGAATTTGATAACAAAAGCAAAGATGATCAAATAAATTAACGAATAATTTATATTTTAAGCATATAATAATATTATGATAGAAGTTGATGTGCTTACCATTGGTGCTGGAGGCGGGGCTTATCCTGGGGCTTTTAGGCTCGCTAGGGCTGGATTTAACGTCTTGATGGTGGATAAAAAGGGGGTAATGAGTGGCAATTGTTTAGCTGAAGGGTGTGTGCCTTCAAAAGCTATAAGAGAGCAAATTCACACTTATCTTAGGTTTAAAGTTTTTAACAATGTTGATGTTGAAATGGATTATAAGCGTATCCTATCCAAAAAGGACGAGGTTCAAAATATAAGATATAAACTTCATGAAGAAGAGTTAAAGGCTTTTAAAAACTTAAAGCTTATAAAAGGTGTAGCCCGTTTTAAAGATGAACACACCGTTGTTGTAGAAAGCGACAAGGGGGAAGAAGTTGTAAAAGCAAAATATATAATAATAGCCTCTGGGGCTGATGTGTTTGTACCGCCCATAAAAGGAAAAGAATATGCTATAACTAGTACAGATATATACAAGTTAAATCCAAACCTCACTTACGTACCTAAAGAATTTGCTATAGTGGGTGGTGGATATATAGGTTTAGAAACGGCGTTTTATTTTGCGAACCTTGGCTCTAACGTTTATATATTTGAAAAGCTAGATAGGGTTTTAGCTGGCATAGATAGGTACGCTACTCAAACGCTTTTAAAATACCTTCCCAAAAATATCAAGATATTTACATCGGTGGAAGTCCAAGAGATAGCTTTAAAAGATAAGAAAAAGGTCCTTTATTACAAACAAGATGATGCTGTAAAATCTGTAGAGGTGGATGAAGTGCTTATGGCGGTGGGAAGGCGACCTGTAATACCAGAGGGGGCTGATAAATTTTTACATATAAACAAAGCTATAGAAATAAACAATGCTTGCCAGACAAACATACCTCATATATATGCTTCTGGTGATGTGAACGGCAAAATTCCTCTTTTTCATACAGCCATAAGGCAATCTCTTGTTTGTGCTCACAACATTATGGCAAACAATACACCTGTTGATTACGCTGATTTTGAAAATGTTCCCTTTACCGTTTTTACCATACCTGCTATGGCTTTTGTGGGTATTACCAAAGAAAAAGCTGAAAATCTAAATATGGACATAGTAGAGACATCTTTTGATTTGAAAGAGGACTCAAGGGCTGAAATGTACGCTGAAGAAGGTGAGTTAAGGCTATTTTTTGATGCCAAAAGCTTAAAGCTTGTAGGTGCATACATAGTTGGCACAGATGCAGAGCAATTGGTATCCCATCTTGGACTTGCTATAAAGCTTGGTGCCACCGCTAGAGATTTGGCAGAATATCAAGATCAGCATCCCATGACTCAAGAGTGCATATCAAAGGCTGCTAGAAAACTATTTTGAAATGTCTTATTTCATAGCGTATTTTTAAATTGTATATAGCTTTTAAGATATGATAGATACGCATTGTCATTTGGATTTGTTGGAGAAAGAGCATTTTGAAGAGGCTATAAACGATGAGTCTTTGGAGTATCTTATAACGATAGGTTTTGATAGAAAAACCTGTGAAAACGCTGTAGAGATAGCTTCAAAATACGATAAGGTTTATTGTGCTGTGGGTTTTCACCCAAACGATGTTGCAGATTTAACAGAAAAAGATATACTGTGGTTAGAAGAGCTTGCCAAATCCAATAAAAAAGTAAAAGCTATAGGGGAGATAGGCTTAGATTACTACAGGTCAAAAGATTTAAAAGATAAGCAAATAGAGTATTTCAACATACAGCTTGAGCTTGCTAAAAAACTTGGTCTTCCAGTGGTGATTCATTCAAGGGATGCCGAAGAAGATACTGTAAAAGTGCTTGAAAACCACAAAAATGTAGGTGGTGTGCTTCATTGTTTTAGCGGTTCTTTGGAGTTTATGAGAAAAGGTGTAGAGCTTGGGTTTTATATATCTTACTCTGGTAATATAACTTTTAAAAATGCTCAGGCTTTAAGAGAAGTGGTGTCTAAAACCCCCACTTATAGGCTTTTGATAGAAACAGATAGCCCGTGGTTAGCCCCTGTGCCCCATAGAGGCGAGAAAAATAAACCTTCTTTTATATGGCATACTGCCAAAGTCATGAGTGAGCTTATACCAAACTCTAGTCTTGAAGATATAGATAGGACCACCACTGCCAACGCCAAGCTTTGCTTTAACTTGGGTTTTGATACAAACAAAGATACCATTACATACGTTATAAACAACAAGCTTTACATAAACCCTACAAACAAGTGCAACCTTCACTGTAGATTTTGTGAAAGGGAAAGAGATAGAAACTTTATGGTAAAAGGATATTGGGTATGGGTAAAAAGAGACCCTTCCGCAGAAGATATAATAAACAACATAAAAAACCCTGAAATGTACGACGAGATTGTATTTTGCGGATACGGAGAGCCCACTCTTAGGATGGATGTTGTTAAAAAAGTATCTTCATATATAAAATCTAAATCACCTAAAACAAAGGTTAGAATAGATACAAACGGTTTGTATTTGGCTTTTGGTAAGAAAGAAGATTTAGAAAACTTAAGAGGCTTGGTAGATACCTTTTCTATAAGCCTAAACGCCCCAGATGAAAACACCTATAACGAAGTCTGTAGACCACCTTATCTAAACGCATTTTCTTTGCTTATAGAATTTATAAAAACCGTTAAAGAGCTTGGTTTTGAAGTGATAACCACCGCCGTTACATACCCGGGTGTTGATATAGATGCTACTGAAAAATTGGCAAAGGAGCTTGGTACTAAGTTTAGAAAAAGAGAATGGGAAGTCTTAGGGTAAGATTATATTTGAGAGCGCTATAGGTTTTACGCCAAAGTATATATTTTTGATATTAAACATGTAAGAGTAAGCTATCACAAAAGAAGGTTTTTTAGGCTTTTCAAAAGAAGCGTAACTTCCTACGAACGTGCTTTTTGGCATCCCCTCTTCGTACAGTATACAGAAGCTGTTTTCGTAAGGAAGATAAGCCAGTACGCGGTTTTCTTTCTCAAAGAAAAAAGAAGGTCTATCTACAAAGGATATAACTGTATTTCCTTTTTTGATGTTTTCTATTATATCTTTTTTCGTTTCTAACTTGCTTTTAGAAAAAACAAAGTTTCTCAACATCCCAAAAGACCATTTGTAAGATGGTATTAAAAGCCTAATACCCACTTCTCTTACATATATTTTTACATGATGGTCAAGCCCACCTATTACAGGATTTCTCCAACCTTGCTCAAAGTATTTTTTTATATAAACCTCTGGTGTCAAAGCTGGTGCAAAAAATCTGTATATTCTTTTTTTAAGAAAAATCTTTGGTATTATAGAACCTATATACCGCCAAAACATCGTAAATTTTGAAATTATGACGGCATCTCTTAAATCTATTATTTCCACCACCAAATCTTTTGTTTTCTCTAAGCGCCATATATACTTTTTCTTAAAAGGATGGGCCACCACTTTTAAGTCTTCTACCGTTATGAGGCTTCCCACTATACCTTTTTCAGTGGTAATCTTTTCTTCTTTGCCTACTATGGTGTGGTCGTTTTCAAAACATTTGTAATGAAGGTTTTCGTGGTCTGTTATGATTACGTAATCTATGGCCTCTTCTTTCCTCGCGGTTTCTACGTCTTCTGGTTTTCCCAAAGAATCGTAAGAAAACTCTGTATGTATGTGAAATACAAAGGATTTTACGTAAAACTCCGGTGGGTCTATGGGTTCTGATTTGTAAGCATGTTTTAGGATTTTAACAGGAAGTATAAAAAATAGAAGTTCCAATATACCAAAGGCTATTATAAAAGCGTATATACCTATTATTACAAAGAGAATCCACACTTATAAAATTATACACTACAAAAGACTTTTTGCTAAGTCTTTTCCTAAGGCTATTGGGTCTTTGCCTTCTAGTGTTAGCTCTCTGTAGTTTGTGCCGTCTTCTTCTGCTATAAAGCCTCTTATTTTTATATGGTTTTCCATAAGGGTTGCATGCGCTCCCATTGGAATTTGACAGCTTCCTTCCACCGTCTCTAAAAAAGAGCGCTCCGCTAAGGCGCATATGTATGTAGGCTCATGGTTTATTTGTTTTAGTATGTTTGATAGATCTTTGTTTGAAGCCTTATACTCTATAGCCACTATCCCTTGTCCTACGGCTGGTATAAAATCAAGGTATGAACTTATAACATCTTGAAGTCCAAGCCTTTTAAGACCAGCGCTTGCTAAGATGATAGCATCGTATAAGCCATCTTCTAACTTTTTTAATCTAGTGTCTACGTTTCCTCTCAAATCTTCTATAGTTAAATCTTGTCTTCTTTGCAAAAGTTGAACTTTCCTTCTTATGGAAGACGTGCCTATTTTTGCGTTTGGTGGAAGGTCTTTTAAAGTTTTGTAGCTTTTGCTAACAAAAGCATCTTTTGGGTCTTCTCTTTCTAAAAACACATCTACTACAAGGTTTTCCGGTATAACGGCGGGTACATCTTTTAGAGAATGAACGGCAAAATCTATTTCATCTTCTAAAAGAGCGTTTTCTATTTCTTTTACAAAAAGCCCTTTACCACCTATTTTTGCCAAAGGCGTGTCTAATATTTTATCGCCGGTGGTGGTGATAAGGACAAGCTCTATCTCTAAACCAAGACTTTCAAGCTTTGATTTCACAAACTCAGCTTGCCAAAGGGCCAGTTTGCTTTTTCTTGTGCCTAGCCTAAGCTTCAACGATTATATTTTCCTCCACCATTTTTTGGTTTAAAAGCTCAAAACTTCTAAAAGAAACTGCCTTTCCTTTTTGCACAGATACTATTATATAAGATAAGTATTCGAAAGCCCTTTCTTCATCGGTCTTTGAGGCCATATCTGGGTGGTCTGGGTGAGAGTGGTATATACCAACTATCTGTAATCCTTTTTCATCGGCATAGCGTTCGGCTTTCATATAATCTTTTGGGTTTATTTCGTATCTGTCGTTTTTCCTATCTTTGTTTGCATTTTCTACTTCTAAAAGCTCATAAACCACCCTTATACCATCTTCTTCTTTCCCTATCATAATACCGCAAGTTTCGTAAGGATAATCTCTTTCAGCCTGAGATTTTATTTTTTCTAAAAGCTCTTTTTTTATTTTAACCATGTTTTTCTTGAGGCTTTTTGTGTAGTATAAACCAAAGGACAATAGAACCAATCATCATACCTATACAGACAATCTGATTCCACGTAAGCCCGATACCCGGTATAGGCGGTGTTACTCCTCTATAAAACTCTTCTATAAATCTGAAAAGTCCAGCAAAGAAAAGATAAAATACAAACACTTCACCATCAAACCTTTTCTTATAGAAAATCATTATAGCACCTAAAAATATAAAAAGGTTGAAAACAAGGTCCATAAGCTCAGTAGGATAAAGGGGCACATGAGGAGGTGCTATGGCGCCTTCTGGGAACACCATATAAAAATAGGGAAACTTTGACATAAGATGGACACCTACGCTTAAATCACTAACTCCTGATACTTCTTTGCCATAGCAACAGCCTGCCGACGTACAACCTATTCTTCCTATCGCTTGACCTATTGGAAGAGCTATGGCGGCTATATCGGCTACCTTGAAGGGTTCTAGATTGTAGTATTTTATTAGGGCAAGTATCGTTATGAGCCCACCTATAAGCCCACCAAACCAATCAAGGCCCCCTTGCCATATCTCGAAAGGGTTAAAGAAGCTTGTCATTTCGTTGTGGTGCTCTATCACATAGGCAAGCCTTGCACCAAGTATAGCTCCTATTATCCCAAACAAGAATATATTTTCTATTTTATGAGACTCTATACCTTCTTTTTTTGCAAAAAATATTGCTAAAAGGTATCCAACTATCATGGCTAAAGACGCCATGACACCGTATGTATAAACTTTCAATCCAAACAAATCAAACAGTATAGGGTGCATACAACTATTATAACCCTAATAAATGATTTTGGCGTGAAATGTTTAGAGGGTTTGTTAGCTTTTAATGTACAGAAGAGGCTAT
>PNJC01000082.1 GCA_002878215.1 Hydrogenobaculum sp.
TATCAAGATAATTTTTTGCTAGATACAAAAGCATAAAGACAAGCTCTTCAATGGCATGGTTTATTTTTGAAATGTTAAACAGTATGCTGGAAATAAGACCAGGGGTAATATAAGTAAATATAGGAGCCGTTAAAATGCCTTTTAAATTTTTACTTTTAATCTCATCGTATAAAAGCACCAAAAGATATATCACTACAAAAGCTTCAAATATAGTTATCGATAAGAAAAATGTAAATAACAAACACCACAGCAAAGCACGTCTTATATTAGACAACGTTGGTTGCATACTCTTTAGCTAGTTTGAAAAATCTTTTAGCGCTTTCTACAACGCTGTCTTTGTTTTCTACGTGGGGGTCGTTTAACAAAAACGACGTTACTTTTCCTCTTACGTAAGCTCTATAACATTTGTAAAAATCTAAAAAAATTTCAAAATCTTTATCTTTTGTGGCGTTTTTATAAGTATCTTCGTATGTTTTGGCAAAATCTTTATAACCCTTAAGCTCAAGCTCCATTGATAAAAAACACATATCGTTTATCTGATCTTGTATCCTAAACCTATCGTTAAACTCTATAGCATCCATTATGCATATGTCTTTTACCATCACAACATGCTCTAACCTTATATCTCCATGCCCATCTACCACATAACCTTCTTTTTGCCTTTTATAAAAAAGGTCTTTATGCTTTTGATAAAAGCTGTTTACTTTGTCCTTTATAAAGTCGTAATCTTCTTGCTCTATGGTTTTACCTATAAATTCTTTAGTTTGCTCAAAATTCTCATCGGTGTTGAACTTCATTTGATTATAAACATCAAAGTCGTATACTTTTTTAGTTTCTAAGTGAAAACGCGCTACTCTTT
Source organism: Hydrogenobaculum sp. (assembly GCA_002878215.1). Lineage (GTDB taxonomy): Bacteria > Aquificota > Aquificia > Aquificales > Aquificaceae > Hydrogenobaculum. The sequence goes on from PNJC01000082.1 coordinate 860, forward strand.
TTGCTACATTTTCTATATCTTTGTTAGTTAAATCCTTTAACCTGTTTATCATAAAAAGCTCATCGTTTACTCTTTTCATCTTCACAGCATACTCTACTATGTTCTTATCTGAAAATTCGTAGCCGTCGTCTATTTTTGATATAGGTAAGACATCTATGTATATATCGCTACAGAGTCGCTTGTTTATCTCTAGCTCTTTGTACGAGTAAAGTTTTCTCTTTTCTAACGTTGAATAGTCTAAAAAACCAAAGTTTACCGGCTTTTTTATTTTATAAACTACATCGTCTGTGATTATAACGAAAGAGCTGTGAGTTTGAATGAGCTCGCCTTTTAGCTTGTCCTTGAGATAAAACACTACTTCAGACATTGACAGCCACTTCTTTGTTTTTAGTTTCAAGATTTTGTAGCAATTTGCTATGCTCTAATATCCAAGAGCTATTATAAACAGATATCTCTTTTCTGTAATCGGTTTTCACTATTCCCTCTTTATAAGAGAAAGAATTTCCTATGCCTGCCAATTTTGGAAGCTCTTTTAGTATGTCGTCGTCTATTGGGAAAGGTAAAACTTTTGAAATCTTTTTAACTCCTCTTAACGTATGTATAGTGCCCTCTTTTTCGCCGGTTAGCTTCATTGGTATACAAGCATCAGCTAAAAGGGATAGCTCGCTCCTGAAAGGTGTCACAAGCGTTAGTTTTGTGTTTTTAAAAGCTTCAAAGACAAAATCTTTATCAAAATAATCAAATAAATCTTCTCCAAACAGCAGCACTGATTTTATTTCGCCGTTCTTAACCATGTCTAATATGAGACCTATATCTGTAAAAGGTATATCTTTGAGGGCCTCGTAAAGACCAAGCGCGTTTGTTTGTAAAGGTATTGGCATAACTGGGACGTCTAGTTTGCTAAGGGTTTCCCCAAGCTTTGAGGCATCTTCATATCTGAAGCTATAAACATCTACTAATATGGCGGTATCCTTGTCTACTACATCATGGATTTTTTCTATATCTATGTAAGTTGGGTTAAATTTGTCATCCCTTGATTTTTTGGTGGATGTTTTATAGACCTTACCATTTATTCTATAGCTTACAACAGGTGCTACAGAGCTTATATCATCGCCTATAAATATAAAGTTGTTTTTTGGGGTTATCTCATCAATATGAGCTATTGGTTTTTTATAGGCTTTTAAAAATGGAATTAAATCAACGCTAATTACAGAAGAGACATAGGAACTTGATTTTTTAGCTATGTCTAAAGCTAAACCTATTTCTTCGTTTGTCATAAAAGGAGATATTATTACTGCCATAGGTTTTTCTTTGAAGCTTTTGTTTATTATCTCTATTGGCTCTGAAAAAGGAAATCTGTTTTGGTTTGTGATGGGTTCCTTTATTCTGTTGTCGTTTAGCATATCGTATCCAAAGAATATCTTTGCGCAGCTATCGAGTTCTTTGCCCGGTTTGGTCCTATAAACTTGGGCTTTTGACTTCCAATCCCCTACGCCAAACTCAAGCTCTATGTTGCATCCAGTGGGGCAATTTAGACATACTGTTTCTTCGTTTTGTAAAAGCCAGCTTCTAGACCAAAACTTAAAAGGCTTTGATATGATAGCACCAACTGGACATACATCCACGCACATACCGCACATATCGCAAGAGGAGGTATCGATTGGTCTTACGGTAGGCACTATGTTAGAATCAAAACCTCTTTCTTCTACGTATAGAGCTTTTGCTTTGTTTATATAATCACACACCCTTGTACACCTATAACAAACAACGCATCTATTTGAATAATATTCCAAGTAGTCACTTTGCCAGTCATGTTCTTCTCTATGCTTTTCTAACGCAGATACTGGTACTATCTGAGTTTGCGGTCCGTAAATGGCTCCGTAGTTTTGCAAATCGCATTCACCAGCTTTGTCGCATATAGGACAGTCAAGAGGATGCCTTGTCATGTAAGCTTGTAACAAGTAAGCCTGATTTTCTTTTACAGCTTTTGCTTGGGTGCTGACTCTAAGACCTTCTTGTATTTGAAGTGTGCAAGAGGGTATAACGCGGTTTTGATTTTCTACAAGCACTATACAAAGCCTGCAAGAACCAAGGGCTGGCAATCTATCGAGATAGCAAAAATAAGGAATTTCTATGCCTACAGATAGCATGTATTTCAATAAATTTTCTCCTTTTGGAGCTTTATATTCTTTGCCGTCTATAAATATGCTAACTGTTTCCATGATGACCTCCTAACATATTTAATATACTAAAAATTGTTTCTTTTGGATTAGGGCTATTAAATATACTCCTTCCCATAACAACTATATCCGCTACTTCAACGATTTCTTGTAAGCTTGTTACTCGTTTTTGATCGTCTTTTTTATCTTTATCAAGCCTTACTCCTGGTATAACGGTTTTTAAGTTTGGAAATTTATTTTTTATACTAAAAGCCTCAAAACCAGAACATACAACACCATCTAAACCACATTCGTAAGCAACATCGGCAAGATGTAAAACCATTTCTTCCAAACCGTATTTAGAACCTAAAAAATCTAGATAGGATGAATCGTGGGATGTTAGTATTGTAACGCCTATTATATTTGTGCTTCCTTTTACATCTCTTAGCGGATTTAACATATCTTTTCCACCAAGGGTATGCACAGTAAGATAATCTATATTGTTTTTGGCACAAACTTCCACAGCTTTTAAAACAGTGTTTGGGATATCGTGAAATTTTAAGTCCAAAAACACTTCAAAGCTAGATTGTTTTAGGGCTTTTAACAAAGAAAAACCCTCTTCTAAAAATACTATAGGTCCTATTTTTACAACTAGCGGAAGACCTGCTAATTCTTTCAAAATGTTCAAAGAACTTTTGTCGTCTATGGCTAGTGCTAGTTTAGACATTTTTTACAAGTTCTTTTACAGAGGCTGATAGCTCTTTTATATATGCTTCAAAGTAAGGTAACAGTTTTTTCAAGGCTTCATAAAATTCTCGATGATCAACATCCCATGTGGTTATCAGTTTGTTTTTCAATCTCATCATATCGTAAGCTATGTTTGGATTCTCTACTATGTTTGCTTGAGCCATAACAACAAGGCAATCGTCAGATGGGTTTTTTAGCTTAAATTTTGGTGCTAGATGCCTGCATATGTCAAATAAAGCATCGTAAGCTACCTGATAAAAGTATTTTGCCCTGTCAAAGTACATTGGTTTTGATAAAAACTCCGTCTCATCTTTTGATAGTACAAACCTTAGCTTTTCAACAGCATCTTTTATGTGCTTGGCTTTTTCATTCAGAAGGTCGTAATCTATAAGAAGGTAATTTTTGGTGGTATTTTTTATGTAGTTTATTATTTGTTCTGCAAAATCTCTAAAAAGTTTTATGTGGGTATTGAGAAAATCATACAGATAAGATGGATCTATCTCTTTTTTTAAATCTCTATAGTTTACATAAAATTCTGATAAGTCCTTCATATCTTTGGCAAAAGGAAATCCTAAGGCTTCTGAAAGTTCGTAAAGACAATGTTTGGTAGTTTTTATGTTTAACACTTGGGATATATGTCTACAGGGCCTCATAGCAGCTTCAAAGGCTATGTTGAAATCTGTCCTTACTTTGTCTATTACGAGTTTGTTTTGAATGAAAGATTCTTTTGGAAGTTTGAGATTTTTTAATATATCTTTGTAGGCTTTTTCAAGGTTTATAAAGCTTTGCACTATAAGCGATATGTTAAAGCCCTTGGTTTTCATCTTATGTATTATAAACTAATTTTATGTTTTTTGTATGCCGTTTATTAGCCTAAAATACCCATATGTATTAGTATTGCGCTTATGGAAGCTGGTGTGATACCGTCTATACTTTTTGCCTGGGCTATGGTGGCTGGCCTAAGCCTTTTTAGTTTTTCTATAGCCTCTTTCGTTAATCCTTTTACGTTTTCATAATCCATGTCTGGTGGTAATTTTATATGCTCAAACATTTTAAGTTTTTCGTTTAGTTTCTTTTCTTTTTCTATGTAATATTCGTATTTTAGTATTATTTCCGTTTCGTCCTTTATGTAAAGATTTTGAGGAACATCAAAACCAAGTTCTTTTACTTTATCGATACCTTCTATTGCTATTATTTGAGATAAGGTGTAGGGTTTTGGGCTCTCTCCCAAGTTTACAACGGTTTTTTGGCTTTTATAATAATCAATATAATACTTGACACCGTTTAAAAGCTCTTTAGCAAGTTTATAATCTTCTTCATGCAATAGGCCAAGATTGTGGGATAATTCTAAAAGTCTTTCTGGTGCATTGTCTTGTCTTACCGATAGTCTATACTCAGACCTTGATGTAAAAAGTCTATACGGTTCTACTATTTCCTTTGTGGCCAAGTCTTCTGCCATAAGCCCTATATAGCTAACAGATCTTGGTAATATTATAGGTTCTTTGTCGTTTGCCCTTAAGCCAGCGTTTATACCCGCCAATATTCCTTGCCCTGCGGCTTCTTCATAACCTGTTGTGCCGTTGAAGTTTCCGGCGTGGAACAGTCCCTTAACCTTCTTGGTTTCAAGCGTTGGGTATAGCTCCAAAGGATCTACTATGTCGTATTCTATAGCGTAAGCTGGTCTTATAAGCACTACGTTTTCAAGCCCTTTTATGGTTCTATACATTTCTTGTTGTATATCTTCTGGTAGTGATGTAGAAAGCCCGTTTGGGTATATTTCTATGGTATCTTCCCCTTCTGGTTCTAAAAATATCTGATGTTGGGCTTTTGATTCAAACTTTACAACTTTGTCTTCTATAGAAGGACAATACCTAGGACCGACACCTTTTATAAGACCACCGTAAAGAGCTGTTCTATGTAGATTTTTTCTTATTATCTCGTGGGTTTTTGGGTTTGTATAGGTGATGTAGCAATCTATTTGTTTTTTGTTTGGTTCAAACCAATAGCTCCCTTTTGGTTCTGAAAACAATGAAAACTTGGGTGCCGGTTCATCTCCGGGCGCTGGTTCTAGCTCATCAAAATTTATCGTTCTTTTATCAAGTCTTGCAGGTGTCCCGGTTTTAAACCTTTTTAACGTAAATCCAAATCTTTTATAAAACTCATCAAGTGTCGTAGATGGTGGTTCCCAAGCTCTACCGCCAGGAAAAACTTTATCCCCTATAAATATTTTTCCATTCAAAAATGTCCCTGTGGTTACTACCACGGCTTTGCACTGATATTCTATGCCTAGCTTTGTTTTTACTCCAATTACTTTGTTATCTTTCACAAGGATATCTATTACTTCATCTTGCACAAGGTATAAGTTTGGTATGTTCATAAGGGCTTTTTTCATATATTCTTTGTACTTTAGCTTATCCGCTTGAGCTCTTGGTGCCCATACAGCTTCGCCTTTTCTTCTGTTTAACATCTTAAATTGTATACCCGTAGCATCAATGGCTTTTGCCATTTCCCCGCCCAATATATCGATCTCTCTTACTACAATGCTTTTTGCTATACCACCTATTGCCGGATTGCAAGACATTTGGCCTATGTTGTCTATGTTTATCGTAAAAAGCCCTACGCTATCACATAGCTTTGAAGCTGCGATTGCTGCTTCTATTCCAGCGTGTCCTGCTCCTACAACTACCACATCAAATTTCATATATTTTAAGATAAACAGTGGTTGGCTTTTATGTATGAGTTTATATCTTCTTTTTTGTAGCTTTTCGTAGTGATAAAGTTTATAACACAAACCATCGTTTTTGGTTTTACGTAGCCGGGCACGTTTAATATAACCTTACCTTCTTTATTTAAGAAAAATATGTTTGGATAGGCATTTACTCCAAGATCAGCGGCTATGTCTTCTCCGGTACCAATAAGCTTATGGTTGTTTATAACTAGTTTATAAAGTTTTGAAGTATCGTCTGCTAAAACTGGTGCCACTTCAACGTTTTTTAAAGCTTCTATTAAGCTTTGATTTGTGGCTATATCGTGTTGCAATTTGTGGCAGTAAGGGCAATCGCTACTTTCTATTATAAGCATCTCGTAATCTTTTGATGGTTCTAAACTTACTATAGGTATATTTTTGTTGGAGCTTGATTTTAGATATTCGTTTACATTGTTTTGCTTTGAGCAAGAAGCTATTAAAAGCCCTATACCTAAAATAAATAAAGACGTTTTTAAAAACTTTCTCATAAACCTCTTAAAGCCTCGTTTATACGCTTTACACCTTCTGACAACGTGTCCTCAGACACGCAGTAAGATAGCCTTGCCCAAAAATCTTTTCCAAAGGAAGAACCTGGTACTAAAGCTACATTACCCTTTTCCAATATGTAAGAGCTCATTTCTATATCGTCTTTGAAATTGTTTTTATACTTTGTCAAATCTATAAACATATAAAAAGCACCTTTTGGTTTTGAATAAGGTATGTTGTAGTTTTCCAAAATATTCATAAGATGAGCTCTTCTTTTTGCGAACGTATTCTTCATATTTTCTATAAAAGCTTTTGAATTGTCGTTTTTCAACGCCTCTAAAGCACCCCATTGGGCAAAGCTTGTAACGTTTGATACGCTTTGACTGTTTAAATCCGCTATAACTTTTGCATAAGAAGATGGGCAAGCTACATATCCTACTCTCCAGCCCGTCATGGAAAAAGTCTTGGAAAAAGCGTTTACCGTGAAAGTAATATCCTTTGCTTCTTTGCTAAAAGATGCTGGACTTACCATATAAGTTCCGTCATATACAAAGTGTTCATAACACTCATCGGATATAATAAATATATTCCTTTGGATACAAAATTCAACAATCTTTTGTAGGTTTTCTTCCGATATAACGGCTCCTGTAGGGTTTGAAGGCGAGTTTATTATGACGGCTTTGGTTCTTGGACTTACATATCTTTTTAATATATCAAGCGTTAGCTCAAAATTGTTATCTTCTTGAAGATCTGCAAACACTGGCACTCCACCAAATAACCTTATTTGTTCTGGATATGTTACCCAATAAGGCGAAGGTACGATAACCTCATCTCCTTCGTTTAGTATAGCCATAAATATAAGAAACAAAATCATCTTAGCCCCTGTGGATACAACTATTTCTGAAGGGCTATACTCTACGTTGTTTTCGGTTTTTAGCTTTTGCGATAGCGCTTCTCTTAAAAGCGGAATACCAGAAGACGGTGTGTATTTGGTTTTACCTTCTTTAAGAGCTTTTATACAAGCTTCTTTGACAAAGTCAGGTGTATCTATGTCCGGCTCACCTGCTCCAAAGCTTATTATATCTATACCTTTGGCTTTTAGTTCGTTAGCTTTGGCGCTAACTGCCAAAGTGGGTGATGGTTTTAACGTTTTAACTCTATCTGCAAGCATAGAAATATTATAAATCAAAAAGCTTTTGGTATCTGGCCTTTTATGAAAATCTCGTTCTCCGAGGTATGGCAATCAAGGCAAAGTATATCTATACCTATTTCTTTAGCTTCCTTTAAGGCTTTTGAAAAAGATAGGTCTGTTTCTTCGTTTGGTTTGAAAACTTTTGCATCAGGCCTTTGTATAACAAACACTATCATGGGCTTGTATTCTTTTGTAGCGTATATATTTTTCAAAAGTTCTATATGTTTGGTTCCGCGTTCTGACGGTGCATCCGGAAACATAGCTATTCCATCTTTTACAAGGTTTACAGATTTTGTTTCTACAATAATTTCGTTGTTTATCAATATATCAAACTTGTGATGATTACCGTATTTTGGTTCTAATTTTAGGCTTTTAATATCAAACCAACCTTCTTTTTTTATAAAATCCAAAAACAATTTAGGAGCCAACAAAGAATCAATGTAAACCCAGTGCCCGTTTTTGTTAACAGCTTTTAAATGCCATTGGTATTTGCCACCTTCTTTTTTCTCCAAAAGCCCTTTTGCCCCTTTTACCAACAGCTCAGGCAATCTCCCTGTGTTTCTAACATGTACAAGCGTTTCTTGGTTATCAACTATGACTTTTGCTACAAATCTATTTAACCTTTCTAAGACTATGCACTCTTTTAGGTCAAATTGCATTTACAAATTCAAAGTCTTTTTCTTCGGTATTGCTTTTTTTGTAATCTTCTTTATCATCTTTGTTTTGTTCTTTGTTTTGGGAAAATTCCATTTGAGACTCTATGGTGGCGCCGTTTATTGTTATATTCTCTACACTAAAGCCTAAGTTTTGTAGGTTTTTAAGCAAATCTTTTATTTGAGAATCTTTGTATGCAAGTTCTGTGTTTGTATTTATTGCTATAGATAAATTGTTGGCGTTAAACTTTATTTGAAGCGACGTCCCATCGTCAAGCTGTATAGATACATTTTTCATCAAAACTGGATTTTTGGCTTCTTTCAATACAGTTTTTTCTATCTCTTTAAAAATTTTCTCCGTGTTTATGCTGTTTGTTGTATTCTGTTGATTTGTTTGTATGTTTTGTTGATAGTTCATGCTAAATCCTTGGCTGTTGTCTTTGTTATCTTTTTGCTTATCGTTTGCACTAAAAGCCTGAAAACCAGGGCTATCTTTTATAATATCCTTTACTGGGTTTGTAAAATCGTGAAGGTTGTTTAAGCTTGTTTTTGGAAGCACCTCTTTATCTAAATTTAAAGCGTTAACATTTTTTGCTATGTAATC
>PNJC01000021.1 GCA_002878215.1 Hydrogenobaculum sp.
AGATGGTTGAGGATTGGTAGGCTGTGCAGATTGTGGTGGTGAAGAGTTGTTGTTTAAAGGTTGTAAAGGGCTTCCTGAGGTTTGAGGTTGGTTTGGGTTTAAGCTTTGAAGAACCGGTGAAGAAGTATTATGGCAAGTTTCTTCTGGTGCTGTGCCTTTTACAAAAAGTATAGGCTCTCCGGGACAAGAAGGAGTTGCCCTTAAGTGTGTTTTTGGGTCTATTTCCACATACTCTACACCATCTGGTAAAGGAAACGGCTTTTCCGGGTATATGCTTAGAGCTTCTTTCATATAGTTTATCCAAGTAGGAAGCGATGCCGCGGCACCAGCCATATTGTAACCTATTCTCTTTCTTATATCAAATCCAGTCCAAACACCTGTCACCACATCAGAAGAAAAGCCTTCAAACCAAGCATCGTCGTAATGGTTTGTGGTACCTGTCTTACCAGCTATATAAGGTCCCAACACGTGAGCGGCATAGCCAGTCCCTATTTTTACCACATATTCTAGCATAGATATCAAAACTCTATCGTAAGGGGCTGGAAATACGTTGTAGCAAACTGGGTGGCCTGTATATACCACTTGATTTTGAGAGTTCACTATCTTCGTTATAAAATACGGTTCACAATAAGTTCCCAAGTTGGCAAAAGCTTGAAACATGTTTGTAAGTTGAAGCGGAGTAACACTCGTGCTACCAAGCACCATAGAATAATACGGAGGAAGCTTTATACCGACCCTTGCCGCTAAAGATATTGGTAGATCAAAACCCACCTGAGCCAAAAGATTAACACTTGCGGTGTTTACGCTATAAGCCAAAGCTCGTCTTAGAGTGATTGTGGTAAAACTTTCTCCCTCATAATTTCTAGGTGTCCAAAATCCACCCGGCGCAGAAGGATCTTTATAGGCATGAGGTGTAGCATCTATTTCGGTGATTTGAGTATAACCTTTCATTAAAGCCGCCAAATAAACTATAGGTTTTATAGCAGAACCCGTTTGTCTTAAGGCATAAACTGCTCTGTTGTAAGAAGAAAGCTGATAAGAGTAACCCCCCACCAAAGCCAATATAGCACCATCGTGCACGTTCATGCTAACTAAAGCTGACTGAAGCTGCGGTATTATTTTTGCGCTAAGTCCGCTCTTGCCGTTTGAAAGCTCCACCATTACGTATTCACCAGCGTTTATACCGGGGAAAATTTTAGCTGTGACCTCTGTACCATTTATATCTATATTTGCCTGATTGTTTTTTATGCTTTTAACAAAACCTATATAATATCTCGATTTTTTAAGGTCTATTTTTTGAGCTTTAAATTTTGCTATAGTATCGTTAATAGACCAAGGCAAAACCGGATAGTGTTCTAATTTAGATATATATAATATTTGGTTTCTAACAGCATTTTCTGCTGCTTGCTGAAGCGTCTCATTTAAAGTGGTATAAATTTTTAGTCCACCTCGATAAATAAGGTCAGGAAAGTTTTTGTACATATAATCTTTTACAAAACTAACAAAATAATCGCTGTTGGTGATAGGGTTTGTGTGTTTATTTAAAACAATTGGCCTTTGAGAAGCCTTAAGATAATCTTCTTTTGTGATATAGCCATCTTTATACATCCTATACAAAACGTAGTTTCTCCTTTGAAGAGCCAAATTTGGGTTTATATAAGGATCATACTTTGTAGGAGCTCTAGGAAGTCCCGCCAAAAGAGCAGCTTCGTCAAGACTCAATTGCCAAACGTGTTTACCAAAGTAAGTTTCAGATGCAGCTTCTACGCCAAACGCACCATGTCCCAAATATATCTGATTGAGATACATTTCAAGTATTTTGCTTTTAGGAAAAGTGTGAGTTATCTCTATGGCAAGGATTGCTTCTTTTATCTTTCTTGATATTGTTTTCTTAGGAGTAAGGAAAAGATTTTTTGCCAGTTGTTGGGTTATAGTGCTTCCGCCCTCTACAGCTTTTCCCTTTTCTACATTAACTATCAAAGCTCTTATTATACTTGCTGGGTCTATCCCTATGTTGTGGTAAAAAGTCTTGTCTTCAGCAGAAACGAAAGCATCTTGAACTATTTTAGGTATTTTGTTTATAGTTACGTAAATTCTATTTTGAGCTCCTATCGTACCTATAAGTTTGCCGCTTGAGTCATACACCATTGACGCTTCTGGTGGATGCCAATTTTCTAATGCTCTAACATCGGGAAGCCCAATGCTTACGCTGTAAACGTACACTCCTAAAAGCACAAATAAAACAACTATAAAAAATCCAAAAAAAGAAAGTATATTTTTCATTTTGCTTTATTATAATCCTTTAATATGAAATAAGTAAAAAATTCTTCGTTTCCTTTGGTACCTTTTGGTCTTGCTTTCGTATATGTTATAAGCTCAAAACCTATAGATTCAAAACAAGATATAACACCTTCCAAAGCAAGCATTTTAGCACTATCGTCTTTTACTATGCCTTTTTTTAGATATTTTGGAGAAAGTTCAAATTGAGGTTTTACAAGCATAAGAAGCTTTGTATGATAAGAGCAAAAATTTTTAATATACTCTCCTATCTTCTTAAGAGAAATAAAAGATACGTCAACGGTAACAATATCAAAATCAATATTTTCAGGCTTTTTAAAAGCTCTTATATCTGTGTCCTCAAATAACAACACCCTCGGGTCTTTTCTCAACTTTTCATGCATTTGAAGATGTCCTACATCTACAGCATAAACTAACTTGGCACCGTATTGAAGAAGGCAATCTGTGAAACCGCCCGTAGAAGACCCTATATCAAGGCATATTTTATCTTTTATATCTATATCAAACTCTTTTATGGCATTCTCAAGCTTATAACCTGCCCTTGATACAAACTTTTCTTCTCCTAAAAGCTCAATACCATCTTCTTCTTGCACAAGGGTCCCAGCTTTTAAAACAGCTTTACCATTTACAAAAACCTTACCTTCCATTATAAAAGCTTGAGCTTTCTCACGAGAAGAGACTAAGCCCCTTTCTACTAACAGCAAATCTAGTCTTTTTTTCACAAAAGCTCAGATAATTTAAACACCGAATAAAATTTAAAACCTTCCTTTTCTATATTTTCTCTAGCGCCTTCTTCCCTGTCCACAATGGTAAATATACCTACCACATTCAAGGAAGCGTTTTTGCAAACGTTTGCAGCTTTTAAAGAAGACCCACCTGTAGTAGATACATCTTCTAATATAGCTACATTTTGAACATTTTCTAGTTTACCTTCTATTTGCTTTCCTGTTCCGTGATCTTTTGGCTCTTTTCTTACTACAAAAGGTTTTATAGGGTTGCCTTTTTCAAAGGATATAAGTGAAACCGCATAAGCCATAGGGTCAGCTCCTAAGGTAAGCCCACCCGCAGCATCAACGTTAAAAGGTTTTAACATATCGTACAGTACGTTGCCAAGTATATATATGCCTTCTGGATCAAAGGTAACTTGTTTGAGGTCTATATAATATCTACTTAGCTTACCGGAAACAAGTTTAAACTTAGGTTCATCAGCTACCAAAAGGGAATATTTTTTTATAAGTTCTTTCAACTTAAGAAGATAATCTTGATTTTGCATATTCCATCAACCCACCAGCTTTTAGTATAGCCATAAGCTCTTCTGGAAATTTAGTAGAAGAATAGCTTTTACCTTTTGTAATATTCTTTACCGTACCGTTTTCAAGGTCTATCTCAAAGATATCTCCATCTTCAGCTTCATCTACAGCCTCTTTACACTCTACTATTGGAAGGCCTATATTTATTGCATTTCTAAAAAATATCCTTGCAAAGCTTTTAGCCACAACTACTGGTACACCAGCGTACTTTATAGCTATGGGAGCATGTTCTCTAGAAGAGCCAGAGCCGAAGTTTTTACCGGCCACTATGATATCGCCCTCCTGATGCTCTTTTGCAAAGTTTGGTTTTTCAGAATCCTCCATTACGTGTGAGGCAAGCTCTAAAGGGTCTGATGTATTTAAATATCTTGCAGGTATAATTTGGTCGGTATCTATGTTGTCTTTAAACTTCCATATTTTACCTTTTATAATCATGCCACTTCTCCATGCTTTTTCATGTATTCTACAACAATTAACTCCATTTCGTCTTTTAATTTAAGCCTTTCTTTTTTGAGAGTCTCTATTTGAAGCTCCAAATCAGAAGTCATAGGATGGTGCTTTTCCATCTTCATTATTTCTTTGTCCAACTCATCGTGCTTGTCCTTCAAATACCTATAATGATGATCTTCTTTGTATAACTTTTCTTCAACAGCTTTTCTATCCATATTAAAACCTCCAGCTTGATGTTAGTATATTATATCATCTTTTTTGGGCTTTTGATAAAAAATAAGAAAAAAACTTATAAAAAAGCCCACGCTTAAACTTATCAAATCGGCCACCAAAAGATAAAATATCCCGGCAAACAAAAAAGGAGCGGAAGCTATCGCATAAGGCCAGAAATAACCTTTTATAGCTTTATAACTCCAATAAGGCTCATGAACTGACGCAGGTAGATATTGTTTTTTGACAAAATAAGACAATAAGGCAACTATCATACCTAAAAACAATTCCCCTCCAATCAAATAAAATCTAATTTCAAAAGGAAGCTTTATAGGAAGTTTTATTATAAAGTAAGACAGCAAAAGCGCTATGTACGATATTGTTATTAAGCCTAAAAAACTTTTCCAAAACATCGTCGCTCTTTTATAAAAAATATCCACAAGTTCCATAAAAACATTGTAAACTATTTTCTATGAAAATACTCGTGGATTTAGATGGTGTTTTGGTAAAAGATAAGGAGTTCAGCCTCTTAGAAGATTCAAAAGAGTTTTTAGGCTTTTTAAAAAACAAAGATTTTAAAATATTATCAAACAACTCTACAAGACCACCGGAAGAGTTGGTAAAAATACTAAATGAAAAAGGATTAAACGTTGAAGAGCATGATATTCTAACACCTTTAAAAATACTTCCAGATTACCTTAAAGAAAAAGGCGTATCTTCTTGTTTCGTCATAGGTACAGACCATTTAAAAGCTTATATATCAAAATATGTAGAAGTAAAAGACGATATAGATGTAGATGCTGTAATAGTGGGTCAAGACAAACAGCTAAGTTTTGAAAAGTTAAAAAAAGCAATATCTGCAGTATTTTTAAACGGAGCAAAAATAATACCTATAAATCATAGCAAAATCGTAAAGGACTCTGACGGGCTTTACTTTCAAGGGTCTGGTTCTTTGGCTTTTATGATTGCAAATGCCACAGACTACAAGGAAGATATACCAAACTTGGGAAAACCCTCAGAGCTATTCCTATCAAAAGCTTTAAACAAAGATGAATATAAAGATAGCGTTATAATAAGCGATGATTTTTATACAGACTTGATGGGGGCTAAAGCCCTTGGTATAAAAACAGTATTTATCACCACCGGCAAATACAAAAAAGAAGATTTAAAAAAAACAGATTTTAGACCAGACTTTATAGTAAGCTCTCTAAAAGAAGCGGAGGAAATATTATTAAATTTAGAGAAATAATATTATTGCTGCTTTTAACAATTGGATTATCTTATTCAAACCAGCCGGTAAGGATACTATCCGATATCCTAATAAAAGAACCGAACAATGAAGTTGTAGCAAAAAAGGATGTGGTGATATACTATGAGGATTATACGATATACTGCGATAAAGCTATATACGATAAAAACTCAAAAATCATAACTTTAATTGGACATGTGCATCTTATCAACGTCGTAAATCAAGAAAACGTTTACGGTAAAATGGGAAAACTAAACCTATCAACAAAGCAAGGATACTTTTTAGACGCTCACGGAAAATTTCACAACATATATTTTGTAGCGGATAAAATAACAAAAGATGATAAAGTATATTTTATAAAAAAGGGGGTGGTGAGCACTTGTAAAATAGACAGGAGGCTAAAGGATAAAAAACTGCGTCTTTGCGTTTTTAGTGCAAAAGTAACCAACAAATACGTATATGCGAATTCAAACATCTTAGCTTACAAAAAACTACCTATTCTTTATATACCTTACGCTATATTACCTGTGGGTAAAAGAAGGAGTGGTTTACTACCGCCTCTTATAGGTTCAAACACATACAATACATTTATATATCAACAGCCTATATACTTTGCGCTATCAGAAGACAAGGATATGACCATAACACCAGAATACAGAAACAAAGAAGGAAAAGGCTTATCTTTTCAATACCGTCAAGCTTTTACAAAAAAAGATTATCTAAACTTCAACATATACTATTTTAAAGAGCCATCCACACCCGGAGACTGGTGGACAGGAAGGGATTTATCAACATTTAGATCCAACAGATACAGATTAAACATATTTGGAAGATACGACGGCATAGACTTTAGGTTGGATACTATATCGGACCCTTATTTTATGCAAGATATGTATTTTAAAGCCAATCAAAGGACTATACCGTATCTTAGTTCTTATATAAACTATGAAAAAAACACAAAAGATTTTTTTGCAGATGTGAGCCTTCACTTTTTTTACGATACAACATCTAATACAAATGCCTATACGCTGCAAAGGCTCCCAGAAATAGATTTTTTATGGAAAAACCATCCTCTTTTTGACAACATATACTACAATATAAGCACTCAAAACACATATTTTTACAGAGAAGATGGACTAAAAGGAGATAGGCTTATAGTAAATCCAAACCTCATAAAAAGTCTTCATTTCGGAGCTTTTACAAACAGCACAAATATAAACTTTTTAGGCACGAAATACATCGGCCTAAACCAAAGCGGATATAAATCTTCGGCTTATCAAATACTTTTTCAAAACAAAACATTTTTTGACAAAAATTTTAATATTAAAAGCCTAAATATAAACAACTTTTATGAGCTCTCTTACAACTATCAGCCCATCAACAACACCAACAATCCGATATTTGATTACAAAGATTATCAGTCAAACCAAAATTATTTAGATTTTAAAATAAACAACGCATTTACTTACAACGGTTACAACTTTGCAAACGTATATTTAGAAGATGGCTATACATTTTTAAAAGAGTACGCTTTCCCCACATACCTTAGCTCGCTAAACTCTTTTGTCACATCGGCAAGCTATCAAAACTCAAACCTAATAGTCCACAAGCCCCTTCTGCCATTAAGGGCTACAATAACTTTTAAACCTTTTCAAAATCTGTCTTACACTATAGATAGTTTTTACGATTTTAACAAAAACGAATTTCCAGAAGAAAACCAATATATAAACGTAACTTTTAAAAAGTTTAACTTTTATCTTGGTGATAGCACGGCAAAAGATATAAACAGAAATTACACTCTAAATCAGCAAAGCTACGGAGCATCGTATACTTACAAAGCTTTTAATCTAAATGGTGGTATCGTTCACGATGATATAAGTGGGCACGATGTATCTAGGTATCTAAACCTAACTTACAACGGAGAATGTTATTCTATAGCGCTATCTTTTCAAGAGTACTTTGACGGTACAAGAAACCAATATATAAATTACGTGCTTTTGACTTTTAACGTATTTAACTTAGAGCATCTAACATTGCCAATATCTAGGTAACTATAGTTTCTCCAATATAGAAGAAAGATATATAGCACCGCCACACGCTTTTATATCCAAATCATAAACATTTTTCAAAATCTGATATTCACCCCCAGAGGCTATGACAAAAGGATGGCTTGATGAATAGAAAGAAAACGTTATCCCATCGTAGTAAGGTATAGATTTTAACTCCGATATATCAAGCTTTACGTTTAAAGATTTATTCTTTAAAACACCATAAACATTATGCAACCTAGTACTATCAACGCCCAAAGCATCTAGCTTTTCAAAGAGTAAATTTTCATCTTCCAAAAGTATCCAGTCAAGGTCATATTTAGAAAGTGTGTTTAGATTTTTTGTCATAAGAGAGTATTTTATATCTTCTTTATACCTATCATCAAACTTTGACATAAGCTCCTTTAGTATAGCTTCATCGTTTATATAAACGAAAACATCGTTGTTAAAAAATGCTAAAAGCTTATATACAATATCAATTACTTCAAATATACCATCATCTTTATCATATCCTATGTACTCTAAACCAAGTTGATAATCGGATTTTATTTCGCTTTCCCAAGAAAACACTTCACCTTCATAATATATCCTTATGGGTAGAGTCCTTTCTTTTAAAGAAGCTATATAGCTTGCCACTTGATAAGTCATATCTTTTCTTAAAACAAACACCTCTTTTGAAGACCTTATGGTGATAAGTTCGTTGTAGTTGGTGGTGGTTCTCATCTGATTGTAAAAGCTATCAAACACTGGAAGCTTTATAAAGCTATATCCTTTTTCGCTCAACATCTTTTCAGCAAAGACTATAAATTGTTTAAACACTTTTGAAGCTTTTAAATCTAAAAAACCATTCACAGCAATTATTTTATCATAAAAAACCTACTATGATATTATTTATAGTAGAGTTAAACAATTATGCTTATAATAGATTTATGGCATTAACCGCAGAAGCTTACGAGCTATTAGAACGGGAGTTTGGAAGGGAAAAAGCTAAAAAGATTTTACCCATAATAGAAAATATCATAGAAGAGGAAAGGCGAGTCATTAAATCACATGTAAAAGAGGACATAAGAGATGAGCTATTGACAAAGGGTGAGTTTTACTCTGAAATAAAAAGGCTTGACGAAAAGATAGAATCCACCAAAGTTGAATTAAAAACAGAGATGTATTACGAATTTAAGATGTTAAGATTTATGATAATAGGACTAGCTATCCTTGAAATAATTTTTAACAAAAATACCATGGAGTTTATTTTCAAGATGTTTGGGATTTTAAAATGATAAAAAGATTTTAAAAAACAAAATCCTGTTAAAATATATCAAATGAAAGTAAACGTCATAGGAGCTGGGCTCGCTGGAGTAGAAGCAGCCTATTTTTTAGCAAATAAAGGTATAAAAGTCAGACTTTTCGAAATGAGACCCATAAAAACCACTGAAGCCCATCATACCGATAAATTTGGAGAACTTGTTTGTAGCAACACCTTAGGAAGCTTTGAAATTACCACAGGTGCTGGGCTTTTAAAAAAAGAAATGGAGCTCTTAAACTCTCTTGTAGTAAAAGCCGCAAAACACTCTTACGTAAAAGCAGGAAGCGCTTTAGCAGTAGATAGAAACATATTTTCAGATTTTATAACAAAAACCATCTTGTCTCATCCAAATATAGAAATTGTAAGAGAAGAAGTGGAATGTTTAAACGAAAACGAGCTAAACATAGTAGCCACAGGACCTCTTAC
>PNJC01000070.1 GCA_002878215.1 Hydrogenobaculum sp.
ACTACAAGGCTAACCAACGCCCCTACTATCAAAGTTGCCATTGGCTCTAAGCTTGATACGAAAAGGTTTATCGTCTTGTCTAAGAGCTGTTCGTATATTTTGTAAGAGGTCTTTAGGGCTTGTTTTAAATCTCCTGTATATTCACCATTTTTTACAACAGATAACACGCTTCTTTTGAATAAGCCGGTTTTTAAAAGCGCTTGATGAAAGCTTAAACCTTTTTCTATGTCTTGTTCTATTAGAGAAAGCTTTTGTTTTATAAAGGTGTTTTCTACGGTTTGAATTGAGACTCTTATAGAAATACCTATTGAAGAGTTGGAGCCAAGCATAAGACTCATAGCGTATAAAAATTTTGAAAGCTCAAGGTATGTTGTAAGGTTTCCAAGTATTGGGATTTTAAGATAAAAACTATCAATCTTTTCTTTGGAAAAAATCTTTTCTTTAAAAATAAAAACCAAAAACAAAATGGGGCTAGCGTAAATCAAAAATACCACCGCCTTTGCAAAATACATAAGAAATATGGTAATAAATGGTAGTTTGGCGTTGAAACTCTTTAGTACGTCTTCTATTCGCGGAATGACGTAGTTAACCGATATAAACACCGCCAATATACTGAAGAGAGTCACTATGCTTGGGTATACGGCTTTTGATACAACTTTTGATTTGTAGTTGTCCATGTTTTCTAAAAAATCTCCAACGGTTTTAAACACGTTTTCTAAGTTTTCGGAAGTTTCCGCAGCGTACAGCATGTTTGATAATATGGCTGGTAGTGGTTTTTTTGCAAAAGCCACATGAAGAGGTTTGCCCATCTCTATATCTTTTTTTATCTGTTGGTAAAGCTCTTTTAGAATAGGCTTGTCTTGAAGGTCTATAGCTATGTCAAGGGCTGTGTATAGGTTTGTCCCAGAGCTTATAAGCTCGTAGAGTTGTTTGAGAGAAAAGGCTATATCTTTTTTTGATACAAGCTTTGTTTGTACATTCTTCTTAAAAGCCTCAATATCAAGTTTTAGATTTAAGCTTGCCTCAGGCATTCTTTTTATACATACTAAACAAGTTTATATACTTTTCAAATTCCATAGGCGCTACGTTTTCTATCTCTAAATTTTCCTTAAGGTGTTCTTTGTTTTTAGTGCCCACAAGCATTGTGCCTACCCCCGGGGCACTTCTTACAAACTGTAAGGCTACGTGGATATCTTTTTCCAAGCCAAAATAATCTTTAAGCTCTTTGGGTATTCTTCCTATAACTTGCCCTTGATAGATAGAAGCGCTTGTGTATACGTAAACTCCAAGCTCTTTTGCAGCCTCTAATATGGTTTTGTATTCGTTGTTTACTATTTGATTTTTGACGGTAAAAGCTTCGGACATACCTATGTTGTAAGGAAGCTGTATAAATCTAAAATGATGGTCTTTTGAAACAGAAGAAGCCACATCTAAGATTTCTTTCAAATCAAGGTGTTGTTTAGAGGCTCTTGATATTCTGAAACCACTCCAAGTAGCTACTCCGTAATACTTTAGCTGTTTTTGAGATACTTTTTCTTCTAAAAGCTCGAAACAAGAGCGTAACGTATTGTAAAACTCTTCTTTGTTTTTGTAAAGAAGTTGCTCTTCTACGTTGTGCAAGAAATATACGTCTATGTAATGCGTATTTAAGTTTTGTAGGCTTTTGTTAAAACACCAATCTATAAATTTTTTATCAAGATAGTGCCAGCTTTGAGTTAACTTTCTTTCGTCTATGATGCCGGGATAAACGAATATATCGTAAAAGTAGTCCTTTGGGTCTATACCGCTTTCTATATCGTAAGGTACATATCCTCCTTTTGTAGATATTATGAGGTTTTCTCTTTTTATATCTTTCAACACTTTTCCTATAACTCTCTCGCTCTTCATATACCTGTAGTTTATAGCGCTATCTACCACGTTTACGCCTAACTCATAGCCGTATTTGATGGTTTCTTCGTAAGCCTTGTCGGTTTCTTGGTCAAGTTCTCCCAAATAAGTGCCTATGCCTATCTCTGATAATTTAAACTCTAAAAATTCTTTGTATACCATTTGGTTATTATACCATTTTATTGAAAAACCCTTTTATTTTGTTTAAAAGCCTTGAAAACACACCGTCTTTCTTTTTATATCTGTTTGTGTGTATCTTTGGAAACTCTTTTAATTTCTGCTTTTGCGGCTTTTTAAAGAATAAATCAAGCTGTTTTGTAAAGCCTCTTAAATTTAAGTTGTAAAAATTCTCTACGCTGGACAGTTTATTGGAAGCGCTTTTGGCGTACTCTTTTGCTCTATTTAAAATGTCTTTTTGATAAAATTCCATTGCAAAACAAGCATCTATTACAGCATCAAAAAATATTTTCTCAGTGGGAGAAAAGCTCCTTTCTTTTAACATGTTTGCATAGAGTATGCATTCTTTAAAAAGCTGTTCGTTGTAAAGAAGCACAACGGTGGATACTTTCTTTTCAGATGAAGACCCATCACCAAAAGAGGATAGCTTGCTTACTATGTTCCAATATTTTGCCACAAGGTTTGAGATGTTGTTAAAATCTGGCTTGTAGATATTTGCTATGCTAACTTGTGCTTGCCCTGTATCTTGGACTTTAAATATATCTTTTCCTTCGTAAATTTTATCGTCTTCATTGACGTAGAAAATGTCAAGCTCCATCATTATGTCGCGCCAATCACCTTTTATATGTTTATGGGGTTTTTCCGAGCATCTTATGAGGTCTGAAAGCGGGACTTCAAAGCTGTTTTCTCTTCTTACAAGCTGGATATAGCAAAGCACCATAAGAAGCACTTCTTTCTTCGATAAATCATCAAGCACCTCTAAGAATATGCTATCTACAGAACGCTGCTGAAACTCTAAGTTATGCATATATATAACCTAAGTCAAATTGGGCTTTAGAGTATGATTTTATGCGCTCTAACAGAATGTCTATGTTCCAATCTTTCTCGCTGGATACCAACACGTAAGGTTTTTCAAAGAAAAATCCTTTTTCAAAATCAGCAATATCTTCTTTCGTGCTTACCAGTCTATCTATTTTATTGAACACATACAAGATAGGTTTATCTTTAACGCCTATATCTTCCAAAATTTTATTTACTACGTCTATTTTCTTTAACCATCTATCGTCTGATATATCCACTACAAAAACAAGCAAATCTGCAAGAGTTACCTCTTCTAAGGTGGTTTTGAAAGATTCTACCAACTCTGGTGGCAATCTATCTATGAAACCTACGGTATCTGTTATAAATATTTTTTCTCCATCTACAAAGCTTGTTCCTACTTTTGTATCAAGGGTGGCGAAAAGCATATCGCTTATAAAAACGTTTTTCTTGGTAAGGGCTTTCATCAAAGATGATTTACCCGCGTTTGTGTAGCCTACCAAAGCCACTTTTAAGTAGTTTGTTTTAAGTCTGTTTTTTCTTTGCTCTTTATGATGTTTTTTTATTTGCTCTATTTCTTCTTTTATTTTGTGTATTCGCTTTTGTATAGCTCTTCTTTTTATCTCTATGAGCTGCTCACCTGGTCCTCTGGTACCCATCTTACCGCTTTGTCTTGATAGCTTTGCACCAACTCCGTAGAGTCTGGGCAGTTCGTAAGTGAGTTTGGCTAGTTCTATTTGGAGTTTTGCCTGTTGGGTTTTGGCTCTTGCCATGAAAATCTCAAAAACTACGTTTGCTCTATCAAGGACATCCACCCCTAAAACAGCCTCTATGTTCCTAACCTGAGAGGGGGTTAAAAACTCATCAAAAACCACTGCATTTGACCCGGTGCCTTCCACAAGCTCTTTTATGAGGTTAAGATACGAGCTTCCTACAAGCGTTGAAGCATCTGGAAAATCTCTTTTCTTTACAAGATAGCCAACGCTTTTACCGCCTATGGCCTCTACTAAGCCCTCTAACTCTTCTAAGGATTCTAAGACCTGATTTCTTGTCTGATGCCTTAACTGTAGAGCTACAGATATGGCCTTTATCAACTTTCTGATGCCTCTTCTATGACTACCGTGCTTATTGCATGCTTGTAAATCAAGTTTGTGCCGCTATCGGATTTTAAAAGCACGGTGTATTTGTCTTGGTCAAGGACTTTGCCTACCATCCTGTTCCCCCTTGTTAGGTATATTACTACCTCGATGCCCTTTTCTTTGGCATCCTCCAAGATTTTATCCTGTAGATTTTCTGTCATGTTTATACCTCCTGATAGTATTTTTCTATTGTTTCCAAAAGCTCAGATACCATATTCTCTTCGGTAACTTTTTTTAAGATTTTACCATCTTTAAACAGCAAAGCTCCTCCTTTCATGCAAGCTAAACCCACATCTGCGTGGGAAGCCTCACCTATGGCGTTTACCGCGCAACCCATTATCGCAACCTTTATAGATAAATCTTTGTCTTTTAAAGCTTCTTGGACTTGTTTTACCACCTTTGGCAAGTTTACTTCTATTCTACCACACGTAGGACAAGAGACTATGTCTATGCCTTTTTTCTTTAACCCTAAGCTTTTTAAAATTTCGTAGGCTACTTCTACCTCTTTTTCTGGTTCATCTGTTAGCGATACTCTTATGGTATCTCCTATACCTTTGTAAAGCAAAATACCAAGCCCTACAGAAGATTTTACCATGCCTTGGGTGCCCATTCCCGCTTCTGTTATGCCTATATGTAGAGGTATATCGGTTTTTTCTGCAAATATTTCGTTGGCAACAGCGTTTTGAACTACATCGGAACCCTTTATAGACACTTTGAAGTTGTAAAAACCTAAAGACTCAAAAAATTCTGACCAGTTAAGAGCGCTTTCTGCAAGAGCTTCGGCGCTAGGATATCCATATTTCTCCAAAAGGTGTTTTTCTAAAGAACCAGAGTTAACGCCAAGCCTGACGCAAATATTTCTTCTTTTTGCCTCTAAGACTATATCTCTTACTATTTCTTTTTTGTTTATATTGCCCGGGTTTATTCTGATACCGTGAGCCCCGGCTTCCATAGATAAAAACGCCATGTAAGGCACAAAATGAATATCTGCTATAATAGGCACTTCAGAGTATTTTACTATCTCTTTTAGGGCCTCGGCATCTTCTTTAGCCGGTACCGCTACCCTTATGGCTTCACACCCTGCCTTTATAAGCCTCTCTATTTGAGAAATGGTAGATTCAATGTCGTGAGTTTTTGTAGATGTCATGGATTGGACTACGATAGGGTTATTCCCCCCTATTTTTAGGTTACCTAGTGTAATTTCTCTAGTTTTACGTCTTTTTATCATAAAATTTTTCTAAGCTACTTCGTGATTTGCCCATATCAAAGTCT
Organism: Hydrogenobaculum sp.; assembly: GCA_002878215.1. GTDB lineage: Bacteria > Aquificota > Aquificia > Aquificales > Aquificaceae > Hydrogenobaculum. The sequence continues at coordinate 5,295 of PNJC01000070.1, forward strand.
CACGAGAAACTCTTTCCATATAAGATAAGCTACATATTCCAGCGGCATATTCAAGGGTTAACATCAGGTTTTCGTTGTAGAGGTCTATAGGGTTTGCAAACTCAGCATTAAGGATTATGCTATAACCATCTTTTGGCAAACTTACTTGCAAGACACCGTTTTTATAATCTTTCTTTGTTTCGTAAGGTAATACGCTTTCAATTCTTCTAATGCTTATATCTACCAAATCAAACCGGTTTTTCAAAGCCTCCATAAATTCGTCTATATTTTTTGACTCTAAGGCTTTTTCTAATATAAACTTAGATTCTTGATGTCTTAGTTGGTCTTTTTCCCAAACGTCAAGGTGTTTTAGCATGTCTTTGTAAGCTATCCTAAGGTTTGATATCTTGTGATGCTCTTTTTTGAGAGCTGATATTATATCGGGACACATTGAAGCTACCAATATGCCAAGCTGTAAACTGGCAAGGAATAGCATATAGGGTATGTTTTGATGGGCTTTATATATGTCAAAAGCCAAAGACTCGGCGGTTATCAAAAAGGAAACTTTAGACTGTCTTGGAGAGAAAAGACCTATGCTTATAAGGGAAAGAGGATATGTGTATATGCTGGAGAATGTAAAAAACCCTGCAAAGTATAAAACGTCAAGGTATTTGTTTATGTAGTGTCCTAACTTTAGTTTATAGTAAGATAGTATGGCTAAACTAAAGTATAAAAACGTAAGCGTTATGATGATTGCCCTTACGTGAAAAGAAGGTATAAAAAACGCCGCTGCTACAGCACCTAAACTTACAAGCAATCTAGAGGTTACATATATGTTTGTAAGAAGGTTTCTTATCATCTATTAGTAATCCACCTTTGCTTCAAAGAAGTTTGTAAGGTCTGGTAAGTCTGTTTGGGTGGTGAGCCATTTCATTGGGTTCTTCTGACCGTATATAGCATCAAAACCAAGGGAGCGCATCCTTCTATCTGCCAAATATTTTACATAGGATGTGTAGGTTTCAAAAGAAAGCCCTATTATTTTTTCGGGCATTGCTACCCTTGCATACTCGGTTTCTATGTCTACGGCCTCTTCCATGAGAGCTCTAAACTTATCTTTGTAATCGTTTCTATTTTTATCTTTTAAAAGCTCGTTGAGAAGATACATACCAAAAGCCAAATGTCTTGTCTCATCTTTTAATATCCATCTTACCAACGCCGCCACGTTTTTAAGCACACCTCTTCTTCCAAAAGCCAAAGGCGTAACAAAACCGCTGAAGAAAAACAAGCCTTCTAAAATTGCATAATATACAAAGATATCTTCAATAAGGTTTTCCTCCGTAGGTTCTTCGCAAAGCGCCATGGCACGTTTAACTTCAAAATCAGCCTTTCTTTTTATTTCTTTGACGTTTTCATGCATCGCGTATACTTCGTGAGGTTTTAGATCAAGGCCATCCATTATGTATCTAAACGTATCTATATGTTTCATCTCTTCCATGAGTTGATATCCTAAAAACATCCTTGTTTCTGTGTTTCTTATTCGTTTTGAAATCTCTAGTATGTTTTGTCCAACCCAACCTTCAGCCGAAGAGAAAAACCCAACCGTGTATAGCATGTAATGACGCTCTATATCGTTTAGTTTTTCGTAAAATTCGTGCTTATCGTTTGCAAGGTCATATTCTTCTGGTATCCAGTAGTTGTTTTTGGCTTTTGTATAAAGGTTTAAAATCTCAGGATACACTACGTTGTCTAGTTTATAAGTATAAGATTGACAAACCTTGCCGTCTTTCTTTATTACTTCGTCTAATGCTGTATTATAACTCATATATACCTCCAAATAAAATCATATGCCATAAATATAGTATATCATAAAAGCTTGTCAATGATTTTGTGAGACCAAGCAACGTATTTTATTTGTTAAAATATTTGTACAAGTTTGTAGGATAATATATTATATTTTTTATAAATGTGAATATGTCTTTTACAGCTATAACACGCCCTATGTCGTATCTATCTTGATGTGGATAAACTGGTTTTTTCTTGGTACTAAATGCCATATAAAAAATATTTGAGACCTCTTCTTTTAAAATATCTGACATATCACCAAAAGGATAAGCAAAAGATATAATATTTATACCAAGGGCTTTTTCCAAGCCTTCTTTTGATGCTTTAAGCTCATATCTTACCCTTTCTCTATACTGGTTTTCTGTTTCAAAATCAAGTTTTAGGCTTTTAGTATAAACATCAATTAGATTTTTATCTTTGTTTTTTTCTAAAAGCTCATAAACTTCATCAGTTATAAAAGCTTTTGGATGGGATAAATCGCTTTTGGATGGATAAATGGGAAGCCCTTCTTTTAGAGGATTGTAAATAGAAGACAAAGAGTAGTGATAGTTTTTGCCGCTATATATATCTATAGGCTTTGAAGGGATGAAGGTTTTTGAATGGGTAAGCCCGTGAGAGCCCACATCAAACACATCAAGCATAGACCTTAGCTCTTCAAAACTCAAAAAATCGTAAGATACTCCTTTTTCAAAAAATTCCCTGTTGGCTTCTCCAGCGCCAAGGGGCTTATAAAGGTCTTTAAAAGAAACTTTCCCTTCCCAGTAATCAAACAACGTTGGTCTTTTTATATCTTCTTTTAAAAGCCTAGAGTATATGGGGAATATAATAGCTTTCTTTTTGTACTTTTTTAGTATAGGATAAGCGTATATAAAATTATCAGCATAACCATCGTCAAAGGTTATAACAACACCTGGTTTTTTGGGTTTGTAAAGCCCCTCTAAGTAAGCTTTTAACTCTTCTAATCCAAGGACCTCATAAAAACTGTCCAAAATTTTTATATGCTTTTGAAACAAAGATAAGTTTACATCGTAAGACTTTTTAGGAAATATCTTGTGATAGCAAAACACCACTACGCCCATTTTTCAAAATACTCCTTTACATATTTAAAATCTAAATCTGTTTTAAAGCCTTCAGGGCTAAAGTGTGTGGGTTTTGCGTTTAAGTCTTTTAATATTTGTTTTAGCTTTGGCATGATGCCCTTTCCAAAGATGTTTGCTTTGTAAAACCAAGGAGATTTTATACTGGACTCTTTTAGTATGTTGGTAAAAACTTTGACAGTATCTTTGTGAAAATGTGCAAAATCCTCATCTTTCATGATGTTTAAAAGTTCGTTATCGTAAATAGACCCTATATATAAAGGCCCTCCGTAATCAAAAAAGTCACCGCACAACGGACAAAATTTTGGTAAATCAAGTATACAAGTATAGCTTTCTCTAAACTTACAACTATGGCAATACCCTATATAACCTATTTTGGTAGATATATCAACAGCCTTTGATACACCTTTTAATTTTACAAAAAATGCCCTTAAAAAATGCCTGTAGCTAAAACCAAACACCGGTTTTAAAACACTGTCAAGTCTAAAAGAAGCTTCTATCACAGATTTTATAAGTATTCTAAGTGCGCTTTCATGGTAAAATTCGCTATCAAGTGGTTTAGAACCATACCTTCTAAAAGCTTTAAACGGATAAGAACCAGAAAGCGACGCTGTATCTGTAGCGGTGATTCCAATAAGACCACCGGTTTTTAAAGATTTTATAGCGCTTTCTAAAAATGGAACAGGACTTCCGTAGGGGTCTATATCTATGTAATCAAAACCTTTGTTTTCAAGCAAAAATACGTTTGCATCCTTGTTAAAATATTCTACATTTTGATGTCCTTCAAGATTTTTTTGAGCTAGCTCTATAGCTTCTTTTTTTATATCGTTTAGAAAAGCTTTTTCTACTGCGTTTGTTTCTTTTAAAAGCCTTAAAACCCTAACTCCAGAAGCGCTCATTGGGTCTGCTACAAAAAGTTTTTTGGCTTTTAGTTTAGAGTAAGCTTTTAAAATAAGCACTGTGAAATCTCTGTTTATAGCCATAAAAGGGTTGTAGAAAACTTCCATGTCTTTTGATATTAAATCTGGTAGTTCTGGTATAAAAAACTCTACAGCCCCTTCTTTTA
>PNJC01000144.1 GCA_002878215.1 Hydrogenobaculum sp.
AGATTGGCTTTCATCCTTAAGATGTGGACTTGATATAATAAACGAGATATATTGATGGAGGGTGTTATGAATATCATCTTCGATAAAAACAAGGCTTTAAAGAAAACAATAAACAACATATCTAAAAAGATTTATAAAAACATATTAATGGAATCTTTTGTAAAAAACACAAAAAAAATTGTAGAAGAACGTGTAAAAGACAGTGAAGAAAAATCGATAGGTATTAAAAATGCTATAGAAGAACTTAGCCAAACTATCCAAAGTATGAGCCAAAACGCCCAAGACGTAACGCTTTCTATGGAGTTGTTAGTAAATAAATCTATGTCTTTAAGAGAGGAGATAGATAGCAAAAAAGAAAATGCAATGTCTTATACAAAAGAAGTAAAAGATATAGCAAAAGAAGCCGAAAACCTAGCAAAATTTTCTGAGCAAATAGTAAAAGTCACAAGAAATATAAATTCTATAGCAGAACAAACTACCATCTTAGCTTTGAATGCCTCTATAGAAGCAGCTAGGGCTGGAGAAGCTGGGAGAGGATTTTCTGTGGTAGCCGATGAAGTGAGAAAACTAGCTAAAAAAACAGAAGAATTTTCAAAAGATATAAATTCTACTACAATTATGCTAAAAAACGCTATAATAGAGTTATCCAACAAAATATACAACTTAGAAAACATATTTAACAATTTAGTAGAGTATTTCGAAGATATAAAAAATGCATCCGGGCAAAATATGGACTACGCAGAGAACACAAAAGCGTTGATGAGCTCAATAGCCAATGCTCTAGAAGAGCAAAGCGCTGTATCTAGCACCATTTTGCAATCGGTAGAGCAGTTAAAGGATAGTATGTCGAGAATTTATAAAATATATACTATATTTAGCAATATCATGCAATCTCAGGACAACTTAGATAAATTAATAAAATGATGATTAACACACATTTAAAGATTAATCAAGGTCTTTGCGGTACTCCCGTTGAGCTTGGCGAAGGTTACGCTATAGTGAGCTTAGAAACCAAAGAAAACATGACAGCAGATGAAAAAGGGCTAATACACGGTGGGTTTATCTTTGGGCTTGCAGATTACGCTTCTATGCTTGCAGTGAATCATCCAAACGTTGTATTGGCAAAAGCAGAGGTAAAATTTTTAAAACCTGTGAAATTAGGAGATATTATGATATCTCATGCCAAAATCCAAAAAATAGACAATCACAAATACACCGTGGAAGCTTATGTAAACGTTGGAGATACAAAGGTTTTTGAAGGCGTTTTTCTTTGCGTTGTAACTCCTAAGCATGTTTTAGAATAAACCTACAATTATCATTGATAAAAGATAAAAACTGCTGTAAATTATAAAAATGTTTATAGAAGCCTCATATTGGAAAACTACAGAAGACAACAAGGTCATATGTGAACTTTGCCCTGACTATTGCAAACTAAGAGAAGGTCAAATAGGCGTTTGTGGAGTAAGGATAAATCAGAATGGAAAACTTTTAAGCGCTACTTATGGATCTTTGGCATCTATAGCGTTGGACCCAGTCGAGAAAAAACCGTTGTTTCACTTTTTACCAGGTCATAAAACCCTAACTATAGCAACACCAGGATGCAATCTACACTGTCTTGGTTGTCAAAATTACGAGATATCTCAGGTAAAAATAGACGAGTCTAACAAATCTTTCTTTGAAAATTCCTATATATCTCCAGAGCAAATAGTGCAAAGAGCCGTAGAAACAGGTTCTAAGAGTATATCTTACTCATATTCTGACCCTATCATATTTTACGAGTATATGTTTGATATAGCAAAATTAGCCAAGGAAAAAGGCTTAAAAAACATCATGGTAACCGCTGGATACATCACAGAAGAACCTGCTTTAAAGCTTATGGATGTTATAGATGCTTTTAGCATAGATTTGAAATTTTTCTCAGAAAAAGCCTATGCAAAATATTCTAAAGGGAAGCTTGAACCTATTTTAAACTTCATAAAACTATGTTTAAAGCATGAAAAATGGATTGAGCTTACTACCCTTTTGGTGCCAAGATATCTTGATGAAGAACAGCTAAAGCTAATAGCTAAGTTTATAAGCAAAGAGCTTGGCCCTCATATACCTTGGCATATATCAAGGTTTTTCCCATATTACAAAGCCTTAGACCTATATCCTACACCAGAGTCTATGATAAAAACAGCATACGAGATTGGAAAAGAAGAAGGTCTATACTACGTATATACCGGCAACGTAAAATCAGAACATGAACATACCATATGCCCAAACTGCAACAACATAGTTATAGAAAGAGATAGATTTTTTGTCAAAAGCGTAAAACTAGAAAAAGGAAAATGTAGTTTTTGCGGCTATAAAATAGAAGGCGTATTTGAATAATCTTATCTGATATAATATTAGCTTGCACATATGGATAAAGATGGTTTAATGAGTCTTATTTTATTACAGGAAAAAGAAGAGAGGCTTTTTAGGCTTTTAAAAGAAAAAGAAAAAATTTTAAGAGAAATACAACACTTTGAGCAAGAGCTTAACAACATATTAAAAGCGATAGATAATATAAACCAAGAAAAAGAAAATACCAAAAAACTGATAGAAAAACTGCTAAAAACTATAGAAAACTACGAAAAAAACCTCAAAAAGATAACAGAATCTCTAAAAACTATCAAAAGCAAAGAGTTGTATAAAAATGTGTTGAGAGAAAAATCAAAAACAGAGAACTCTATCATAAATACAAAAAACCAATTAAAACAAGCCTATACACAGCTTAATCATATAGAAAACTCTAACGAGCTAAAGGATTTGCTTTCAAAACAAAAATATATGCAAGAAGAGATAAAAAACTTAAAAGAAGATTTAGAAAGCATAGAGCAATCCATAATAAAAGCAGAAAAAGATATAAAAGATTACAAAAATACTTTAGATAAAAGCCTTATAGATTTTTACGAAGATGTCAAGAAAAGGGTGAAGCCAGTTTTCGTGCCAACTGATATGAAAGCTTGCTCTTATTGTGGGACTATATTGCCAATAGACCTTTACAACCGGCTAATCCAAAACAACATACCTAGCTTCATGTGTCCTAACTGTCAGCGTATCATATATAAACAATCTGATATAATAAAGTAATGAACTTTGAACAAATAGTAGTTACTATACCAGCTTTAATGATGGCCGTAATATTTCATGAAATAGCTCACGGCTTAGCCGCTTATGCGATGGGAGATAAAACCGCAAAAGAAGCCGGAAGGCTGACAATAAACCCTATACCTCATATAGATTTGCTTGGTACCATCATATTGCCTGGTATTCTGATGCTTGTGGGCTCTCCTATACTTTTTGGATGGGCAAAACCAGTGCCTATAAACCCATACAGGTTTAGAGATTTAAGAATGGGCATGCTTCTTGTATCATCGGCTGGGGCTTTGGCAAACATAGCGATGGCAATTTTAGGTGCTGTTTCTTTTAGGCTTTTAGAAGGTACTATAGCATCTGATATAAACCCTATTTTTTTCGCGAGCGTTGTAGACCCTCTTTTATGGTTTTCTAGAGAGCTTGTTATAATAAATCTGGTGTTGGCGTTTTTTAACCTTATACCGATACCGCCTTTGGACGGAAGCCGTATTGTTATGAGTTTCTTTTCTGTAAAGTATTGGGAAGAATTTTACAAGTTTGAACCTTATGGATTTCTAATACTTACCGTGCTAATTTTTACCGGTGTAATAGGTAAAATCATATATCCGTTTATAGCTATAGCTTATAAAATACTATTGGGTGGATTCGGCATATGAGAGTAGTAAGCGGCATGAGACCTACCGGAAAACTTCATATAGGACATTTTTTTGGAGCTGTTAAAAACTGGGTAGACTTACAAAAAGAACATGAAACTTTATTTTTTGTAGCAGATTGGCATGCTCTTACCACTTCCTATAAAGATATATCAAAAATAAAAGAAAATACGCTTGAAATGGTGGCAGATTGGATTGCGATGGGCCTTGATCCAAACAAATCCACATTGTTTGTCCAATCAAAGGTTAAATATCATGCAGAGCTAAACCTCATACTTAGCATGATAGTGCCAAAAAGCTGGTTAGAACTAAACCCCACTTACAAAGACACCAAATACAATCTCTTGAAAATAAACCATGTAGAAAAAGAATACTCTGAAAAATTAGTACCTCTTGTAGATACTATTGTTAATCAAGCCCCTGCAACTATAGAAGACGAAGCGATGTTTAAAAAAGTTTTGTTGGATGGGCTAACGGATATTTTTATAAAGCTCTTAATAGAAGGAGCAATAGACAAAGAAAAGCTTGGGGAGTTAAACATATCAAAAAGAGATTTTTATGAGACAGATACTTTTGGATTTTTTGGATATCCGGTTTTGATGGCTTCAGATATTCTTATTTACAACGCTGACGGGGTCCCGGTAGGAGAAGACCAGCTTCCCCACATAGAGATAACAAGGGAGATAGCCAGAAGGTTTAACTATCTTTACAAAGAATTCTTCAAAGAACCAAAAGCCATACTTACAGAAACACCAAAGCTTCTTGGCACAGACGGACGCAAGATGAGCAAATCTTACAACAACACAATTATGATAGATGAAACAGAAGAAGAAACCACATCAAAGATTATGAAGATGTTTACAGACCCAGAAAAACTTAGAAAAAACGACCCTGGTCATCCTGAAAAATGCAACGTATTTAGCTATCACAAGATTTTTACAAACTTAGCTGAAACATCAAACATAGAACTTGATTGTAAAAGCGGTAAACTTGGCTGTGTAGAATGTAAGAAGATGCTTGCCAAAAACCTAAACAACTTTTTAGCACCTATAAGAGAAAAAAGAAAAGACATAGATAAAGACATGGTAAAAAACATATTAGAAGAGGGCAACAAAAAAGCAAACGATATAGCAAAATCAAACATGGACACCATAAACGACATTTTAGGTCTATGAAGTTTAAAGGCTCCTACGTAAAAGATTTTCCAGAAGATAAACCTTACATATTGCTAACCGGACGCTCAAACGTAGGCAAATCGTCTTTGATAAATGCCATTGCCAATACTAAAATAGCAAGGGTTAGCAAAGACCCAGGGCTTACGGCTACGTTAAACTTTTATATAGAGTCTGATATATATATAGTAGATACACCCGGTTATGGCTACGCCAAAAGATCAAAAGAAGAAAGAAACAAATGGGCAAAGATAATAAACGATTTTATAGAATATTACAACGAAAATATAATATGCGTTTTTGCTTTGATAGACTCTGTAGTAGGCCCTACGGAACTTGATGCTATACTTATTGATTATCTTGATAGTAAAAGCCTAAACACAATTTTAGTTTTAACAAAAATAGATAAAGCCACTCAAAAAGAACTTAGCAATACGCTAAACAGTTTAAAAGCTTTTGGTAAAGATATCATACAAACTTCTTCAAAAGACGGCATAGGTATAAAACAGCTAAAAGCCATCATAAAAGAACTAAGTCATGTTAAAAAAAGATAAGACGATAAACATAGGTTTTACAGTATTTTTAATAATACTTATAATCCTTGCAATTTATACGATAGCCCCCTTTTTTACACCTATCGTTTGGTCTATGATTGCTATAATAGTGTTTTATCCGCTTCACAAAAAACTTTCTAATATACTAAAATCTGAAAACTTAAGCTCTTTAATTATTACAATCCTTATTTTACTTATAGTGGTGATACCGTTTTCCGTATTTGGAGTACTTATAATAGAACAAGGCATTTACCTTGTGCAAAACGCTAGCGCCTTTATAATGAGTCTTGACCAACAAAAAGTGTATCTAATATCAAAAAAATTACCAATCATTGGCAAACATATTACTTACTACAAATTTTTAAGATTTTTACATCTTAACGCACCCACTATAAACCAAGCTGCCAACTCAACGCTTGCTTACGTTGCCTCTTTTCTAGGTGACCAGCTCAAAAACATGGTACTTTTTTTAGGTAGTTTTATGCTAAAAGCCCTTATATTCTTAATGTCAACATTTTTTATGCTAAGAGATTGGGATAAGTTTATAGATTTTGTGAAAGATGTAATCCCAATGAACACAAAAGATTTTGATACAATACTAAAAACTGTATACTCCACAGTGCTTAGCGTAGTATATGGCTTTGTTGGTACTGCGCTGATACAGGCTATATTTGGATTTTTTATGTATTATTACTTTACGCCAAACTATGCTCTTGTGCTTGCTTTTGCAACGTTCATGTCTTCTTTTATACCACCTCTTGGCACAGCGTTGGTATGGGTGCCGTACGGATTTTACGTAGCCTATCAAAATAGCCTTTTAGCGTCGTTGGGTGCCTTTTCATACTCGTTTTTGTTTATAATAGGCTCTGATAACTTTGTAAGGCCTCTTCTTATGAAAAAAGCCATTCACATACCATATATACTGTTGTCTTTATCTGTATTGGGCGGGCTGTTTAGTATGGGGTTCTTGGGTATGTTTTTGGGTCCTATTGTATTTACTACTCTTATTACAGCTTTTAACATATATAAAGAAAAATTTTCCTAAAACGGTATATAAACTGTTATAGTGGTGCCTTTGTTTTCTTCAGATTCAATGTGCAGCTTACCTTTTAATATACCAACTGACTTTGACACTATAAAAAGCCCAAGACCAAAACCAGGTTTATCGGCGTTGGCTCTTTCAAACTCCTTAGTAATCGTAGAAAGCTTTTCTTTTGGTATACCAACACCGGTATCTTCTACCCTAATAATTATATTTTTATTATCAGATGCAACCACTATCTTTATATAACCTTCGTTTGTATATTTTACGGCATTTTCCAATAAATTAGACACAATAGCCTCATAAAGCTCCCAAGAAGATGTAATCTCTATGGGTTCTATGTTAAGCTCTATTCTCAATCCCTTTTCCTCTATAATAGGCTCAAGTTCTTTCAGTGCTTTCATTACAACATCTTCCAACATAAACGTTTGCTTGCTCAACATAGAATACTCATCCGCTTTTGCTATGAAAACAACTTTGTTCAATAGGTTGTTTAGTTGTTTTAAAGCTCTCGATATTCTTTCTATATAAGCCTTATCAGGATTAATTTCCAGCAAAGAAAGATTTGTAGATATTATGGTGAGCGGTGTTTTTACCTCATGAGAAAAATTAAGCGCCATAGTGTATATCCTCTCCATAAAACTTATGAAGCTGTTTGTTATGGCTTTTGCTATAAAAAAACCTGTAAAAGCTATTATCACAGACAGTATCACTAAAGCCAATATAAAACTGCTCAACAGTTTCCTTTTTATAGATTCAAACTTTGTCATGTTTCTTGCTACTATCACAGTAAGATGATTTGGCAGCAAAGCCCTGATATACATAATCTTTTTACCGTTTATATACCCAAGATGAAAACCGGGTTTAAATTTTGAAAACCTAAAACTAGGAAAGTTCTTTGATACGCTTATTATATTACCGCTTTTATCTAACACCGCTATAGATTCATCGCTAAAAGTAAGCCATTTCGTGTTTTCAGTGATATTTTGAGAGCTTATATATCGCAGTTCTTGTCTCAAATCAGAGGCTACAAAGTTATCTACCAATATGCTAAAAGCCAGATACGACGATATAGAAAATATAAAAACTATGGCAAAAATAACCAAACTATATACTACTGTAAGATAGGCAAGGGTATTTTCTTTTTTTTCTTCTAATCCCAATCTGTTTCTTCTGTTTTACCGGAGCTATCTTTGGGTTCTATAGAATATCCTATACCGTAAACAGTCCTTATCTGACATCCGGAGCCGTCGATAAGCCTTCTGATTGTTCTAATATGAGATCTCAAAGAAAAAGAAGATGGCTCTTCATCTATTCCCCAAGCGTAGCTAAGAAGCTGTTCCACCGTTACAACTCTTCCAACGTTAGAAATAAGTTTTTCTAATATCAAAAATTGTTTTTTAGTAGCTGGTATTACCTTACCATCTATCTGAATTGTAAAATTAGAAGTATCAAGCACAAGTTTATTGCAGATCAATTCGGCACTACCCGTTTGTCTAGTTCTTCTTACAATAGCTTCCATCCTTGCAAGAAGCTCTTTCATATCAAAAGGTTTCGTAAGATAATCATCGGCTCCTATGTTGAAGGCGGTTAGCTTATCGTTTATACCATCTTTTGCCGTAAGTACCAAAAACGGTGTTTTTAAATTCTCTTCTCTAGCATTTTTTAAAAGCTCAATACCGTTTTTAGGACCAAGCATCAAGTCCAGTATTACTATATCGTAGGATTTGTCTTTTGTAGCGTATTTGGCGTCTTCAAAGTTTGATACAAAATCTGCAAGCCACCCTTTGCTTCGTATAATATCCTTTATAGAAAGCGCTAGGTCTATATTATCTTCTACTATAAGAACCTTCATGTCTTTATATTTAATTTTTCTCCTGTATTTGGCGGATTGTTGTTCGTATTTGAAACTTCGCCTAATAGCTGTTGCACTACGTTGGATTGGTTATCCAACATAGATTTTAAGCCCCATATTTGTTGCTTGTTTACATTGCTAGCTTGCTGCATATCCGTTGCTATGTTTGCTATATCCATGTAACTCATATTAACACCTCCTATAAAGTAATATAAGATATATCGGCCAAAAAATCAAGTATTTTAGTCCTTACTTTTTAACAGTTTTTTTAGATAAGATGCCATATACGTTGGATCTTGATCTTTGTCAAAGAATATTGTTTTTAGGCTTTTATTGTAAATTACATATATGTTATCAGTATGATCTATCAAATAACCCTGTGTTTTTGAAGGGACTATTTTGTAAACAACACCATAGCTATCTGCTACTTTTTTTATGTAGCTTTGATCTCCGGATAAACCGCTAAAATTTTTGTTAAAGAATTTAGCATATTCATCAGCAACGTTTGGGGTATCTCTTTTGGGGTCTAAAGTTATAAAAACAACTTTTACGTATTTCTTATCCTCACCAAGCATGTTGTACATAGAAGATAGCCTGTGCAACACCGTAGGGCACACATCAGGACAATGGGTATAACCAAAGTAAATCAAAATCACCTTATAACGATTTTCATAATCTTTCAAAGATACTTCTTTATTGCCAGATAAAAGCTTAAAATCAAAAGGTTTAGCGTTTATGCTTGGATTTACTGGCTTTTCACAAGAAAAAAACAAAATACCAAATATAACAACAAAAATTAACGTTAATTTTCTCATAAAAATATTATAACATGGTTATATCTCTATA
>PNJC01000024.1 GCA_002878215.1 Hydrogenobaculum sp.
TAGAACAAAATATTTTAACACACATAAAGATTTACACAAAAGAGTAGACAGTCCCTCTGCATGTTTTGCCCCGCGCCAAGAACCATAAGTATTAGGTGGATTTCCATTAGTATTATCGCTAGCAATATTACCTATATTAGCTACTGGAGCTGTACCTTCATCGTTACCATTTGATGGAGCATATAATCCTATATTACCGTATATACCGCCATTTGTAAAGTTTCCAAGCATGGCGTAAGCTTCAGCGCCTTCTACCGGTGTAGCACCAAACGGGTCAAACAATGTATTATGAGTAGACAATACGTTTTGCAAATCAGTCATACCCCAGTTGCCTGGACCAGCTTGACCTACATCGTCAAAACCCACCATGTTTTCAAAACTTAGCCCATATGTAAAGTTTTTGTTATCAACGGTATGGTCTCCGCCGTTTAATATTACATTGTAGCCCGCCAAAGAAGCTGAGCCACCGCTATCATTCCATCCGCCTATCTCTACCCACGCACCAAGATGAGGCGTAATCTCACCAACTATGTAAAGAGAATCACCTTTTACAAGGTTAAACGTATCCTTAGTTGGATATTGAGCCGGATAAGAGAATGCACCTTGGCCATCAGTTATTTTGCCGTGAGGTACCATAGAACCACCGTCTTGGTTTGCCCATACACCGGCTATTCTAACGGATACCATAGGTATCTTGTTTATCATCAAGTCTGGCATGCCGCCTTCTTCTGCGGCTCTTTTTTTGGCGGCTTGTCTTACCATTTTGATAAGCTCCGAATAATCGTAGGTATAACCGTGGAGTTTAAACTCTCTACCAAAGGGTGTAAGGTGTGGAAATACCGTATGGCACACATCACAAGCAAGTCCTGTCTGTCTTGCGAAAGATGGTATTGCAAAGCTTGTTTTTGGCATAAATACTGCCAACGATAGAAGTCCAACGACCCCGTAAGCCATCTGTCTTACTAACTTTGTATTAGCTTAAAAAACAAATTTATTAACGCCGGTTAAAATATTTTATTTATCAGATTGATTTATTTTTGCTTTTGGTATATTATTATATGAAATTGGAGGTTTGATATAGATGTTTAATATCCCTGAGATTACACCAGAAGAGGCAAAGAAGATTTTAGAATCAGAAGAAAATGCAGTGCTTTTGGATGTGAGGACACCTCAAGAATATAGGCAAATAAGAGTGCCAAACAGCGTTTTGATACCGGTGGATGATCTAAGATTTAAATTTAAAGAACTTGACAAAAACAAAAAATACCTTGTAATGTGTAGGAGCGGAAACAGAAGCGCTTTTGCTACCTATGCTCTAAGACAGCTTGGATTTGATGCTTACAACGTAATAGGCGGTATATTAAACTGGCCTTATGAGGTAGAAAAGGGCTAATCATGAGCCTATCATGAAATACATAATAGAAGCCCAAAATATAAAAGATGACTATAAAAACATTTTAGAGAGAGCTAAGTTTTTCAAAGAAAAAAATATATACCCCACTTTAAACAAGTCTTGCGCCCTTTTTTTTGAAGAACCCTCTACAAGAACGAGGCTTTCTTTTGAAAAAGCATCAAGAAACTTAGGATGTGAAACCTATTACATACAGGGAAACTTCTCATCGTCAGTAAAAGGCGAAACGCTCTTTGATACATTCTTATCTCTTAAAAAAATTGGTATAGATGTGGTGATTTTTAGGACTTCTGACATCATATTTGACTATGAAACATTGTTAGAGCTGAAGTTGGGACTTATAAATGCTGGGGACAGCACTCATGAACACCCTTCCCAAGGACTTTTGGATGTTTTTACGCTTTTAGAAAAAACACATACGTTAAAAAATCAAAACATACTTTACGTAGGAGACATATATCACAGCAGAGTTTTTAGGTCGGGGGCTTATCTTTTTAAATTAGAAGGGGCTAATATAGGGGTTTGCGGGTATCCGGGTTTCATACCAAAAGATTACCCTTTTATGGATAAAGTTTTTACAAATTTAGATGAGGCTATAGAGTGGGCTCATCATGTAATAGCTTTGAGAATTCAAAAAGAAAGACACAAAGAAACCTACAACTTAGAAAGCTATTTTGACATGTACGGAATAACAAAAGAAAGATATAATAAAATTAGAGGATTTTTGATGCATCCTGGCCCTGTAAATAGGGGTGTTGACATAGACGGTGATTTGTTGTACAAGGAGAAATCTTTGATAGCAAATCAGATTGAAAACGGCGTGTTCGTCCGGATGGCTATGATAGAATATGTTGTAGGATAGGAGATGGTTTATGAAATATACATATATAAGATACATGGACACAAACAAGATAGGCCTTTTAGAAGGCACAAGTGAGGTTTTGCCAAAAAACTCTTACGTAATCGTAAGTAAAGACGATTGCGTGGATATTGCAAAAGTGGTGGGAGTATCTAACAAGCTTTACGAAGTGAAACCTTCTTTTTTTATAAGAAAAGCCACAAAACAAGATATATCTAAAATGCATCACTTTAGCAAAATTTCTCAAAGCTATGTGAAAATTGCCAAAGAACTTTCCAAACAACACAATCTATCTCTAAAATTTATAAAAGCTTACATCCCCATAGACGGTTTAAAATCTTACTTCTTTTATACTGCTGAAACAAGGGTTGATTTTAGGCAGTTTGTAAAAGATTTGGCTAAAGCCATTAAAAAAAGGATTGAGATGAGACAAATAGGTACTAGGGATGCCGTCCAAATGCTTGGTGCCGTTGGAATGTGTGGATGTAAGACATGTTGTTCAAACTTTATAGATGTGTTTGAATCTGTGAACCTAAAAGATATGGAGATGCAAAACCTACCTATGTCTCCTTCAAAGTTTACGGGCCCATGCGGTAAACTTGTGTGTTGCATGTCTTTTGAAAAGATAAACTATGTAATAAAGTATATACTTCCCCCAGAAGGCACAAATATTTGTTTTGAAAATAAAGAATATACGGTATCTCATATAGACCCGCTTACAAACTTGGTAGCTTTGACCTCTTCGGAAGATAGATTAAATGTAAACGTTATGGATTTGCTACCAGAAGGCTATGAAGTGGCTGTTAAAAAGTGTGCTTCTTGCGGCGGATGTTGTGCTTCTAACGTAGAACAGCAAAGCGTTATTTTTGAAGAAGCACTTGCTTAGATGCTTTTTTATGGAGAGTTTGAAGATTTTAAGATAGGTATAACAAAAGACTCACAAGGGATATTTTTACCAAAACAAATTCATTCAAACGTTGTAGTCTATATAAACGATTACGCTGAAAATATAGAAGCTGACGGTGTTATAACAGACAGAAGCGCTTTTAAGATAGGTGTAAAAACGGCGGATTGTGTGCCTATAATTTTAAAATCAAAAAACTTTGTAGGGGCTATTCATGCTGGTTGGCGAGGGCTTTACAACGGCATTTTGAAAGAGGCTTTTTCTTTGTTTGAAAGCTTTTCGGAAAAACCTTACTTTGCTTTTATAGGTCCTTCTGCGAAAGAATGTTGTTATGAAGTGGGACCAGAGTTTCAAAACTATTTTAAAAGCTTAAAAGTCGTTGATAACAAATTATTTTTTGATACACAGAAAGAAGCCATAAGTCAATTAAAAGCCCTTAACAAAGATATTAGACTTTTGGTATACGATACATGCACCATATGCAACAAAGAAATTCCAAGCTATAGAAGAGATAAAACAAAAGAAAGAATGGTTGTTTTTGTAGAAAAAAATTAAATATCTCAAGATTTTTCTAAAAATTCTTCTATACTAATATCTGCTTGTTTTAGTATAGCCCTCAGCGTTCCTTCTGGTATATCGCCTGAGTGCTTAGGTACAGTAGTATATTTATTCGTATTTGGGTTATACCATATTTCGTGAGAACCAGCTGCTTGTCTTTTTAATTCAAAACCAAAACTCTTTAGTCTTTTTACAACATCTTTATATGTAAAGCCAGAAAGCCTACCCACTTATATATCTATTTTATATACAATATCCTGTGGGTTTATAGGCTTATTGCTTAGTTCAGAAAGATGCCTAACCACATCTAATGCTATCTTAATGGTTTCATCTAAGGTCTTGCCTTGTGCAACTAAACCCTGTATATCATCGGAAGTGGCAAGATAAAACCCCTCAGGTAATTTTTCTATTGTTATTGTGATGTTTGCAACATTTTTTAGACTTTCTATCATAATGAAAAGTATATCTTCTTGTCAAGTTATTTCTATGATTTAACTCAATCATCCATTTATTAATATATTTTTATGTATCTAAAACATAAAGGGTGTGGTAAAATATTTGGATATGGGATATTGGAAAGGACTAATACACGCATATAGAGAATATCTGCCGGTTTCTGACAAAACACCTATTATAACCCTTTATGAAGGTAACACTCCTCTTATAAAAGCTCAAAGAATACCAGATATGTTAAAAGTAGGGGTGGAGCTTTACTTTAAGTTTGAGGGTTTAAATCCTACCGGTTCTTTCAAGGATAGAGGTATGACAATGGCCATATCAAAAGCTGCTGAATCTGGTAAAAGAGCTGTGATATGTGCATCCA
Organism: Hydrogenobaculum sp.; assembly: GCA_002878215.1. Lineage (GTDB taxonomy): Bacteria > Aquificota > Aquificia > Aquificales > Aquificaceae > Hydrogenobaculum. Next base: position 4,556 of record PNJC01000024.1, read on the forward strand.
CCGGAAACACTTCTGCTTCTGCCGCTGCTTACGCCGCTAGGGCTGGCATGAAAGCTTTTGTAGTGCTTCCAAAAGGTGCCGTAGCCCTTGGTAAACTATCCCAAGCTATCATATATGGTGCAAAAGTAATAGCGCTTCTTGGAAATTTTGACGATGCTCTTTTTATAGTAAGGAAAATAGGTGAAATTTTGCCAGTAGAAGTTGTAAATTCTGTAAACCCATACAGGATAGAAGGCCAAAAAACCGCCGCCTTTGAGATAATAGATGCTTTAGGCGATGCTCCAACCTATCATTTTATACCAGTAGGCAACGCCGGCAACATAACAGCCTATTGGAAAGGCTATAAAGAGTATCAAGCTTTAGGAAAATCAAAAAGATTGCCAATTATGATGGGATATCAAGCAGAAGGCTCAGCACCCATAGTAAAAGGCTATCCTATAAAAAACCCTCAAACCATAGCCACCGCTATAAAAATAGGTAACCCTTACAGTTGGAGAAACGCAATTCAAGCTGCCAAAGAATCAAACGGCAAAATAGATGCGGTTACAGATGAGGAAATACTCTATGCTTACAACTTAGTAGCTTCTTGTGAAGGTGTCTTTTGCGAACCTGCATCAGCTGCTTCTGTAGCTGGCTTTATCAAAAGCGCAAAAGAAGGCATTTTCAAAGAAGGTGATGTGGTGGTGTGTACTTTAACTGGCTCTGGCTTAAAAGACCCAGATACCGCTATGAAATCCGCCCAAAGCCCTATAGAGGTCCCACCAGATTTAAATCAAGTTTTAAAGCTTATAGAAATTTAGCTTTTAATAATATCTTGTATCTCTACGATCAATTTCGGAATATCTTCTATTACCGTTTGCCACACAATTTCCAAGTCAACCCAAAAATAATCATGAATAAGCTTATCCCTCATGCCGGCTATTTCACTCCAGGGTATATTTTCGTTTTTATTTTTTACACTTTTTGGCAATTTTTTAGCGCATTCACCTATGATTTCTAAGCTTCTTACAAAAGCTCTTTGTAAATCTTCGTTTTTCTCAAAATCATCAAATGTCATATTTTTACTTCTATCCATTAGATATCTACACTCTTTTATTATATCTTCTATGTAATCTTCGAAGTGTCTTGCCATACAGGAACCGCCTCTTTTAAAACTTGATTTTTTATGTAAGGTTTTAGAGATTTCTTAACCACTAAGTCTATTTTTATTCCTAGAAGTTTAGAAAGATACTTTTCTAATTTAATAAATCTTATTAGACTAATAGGTCTTTCAAATTCCACTAGTATGTCTAAGTCACTGTTTTTACGCTGTTTTCCTTTCACGTAAGAACCAAAAATAGATATTTGCTTTACAAAATACTCATCTTTTAAATAATGTTTATTCTGCTTTAACATATCCTCTAGATCCTCTAATGTTTTCATGTTTTTAAAACCTCCTAAATATTATTTTATACCCTTTCTATTACTATATCTCCGTAGTGTTCTTCTTGATATATATCTGCATGTTTGTCGTATTGAATAAACATAAGGGCTGTGAATTGGACTGAAGCTTTGTCTTTGTCTATTATCTCGGAAAAGTAGAGCTTTGGCTTTTGATTTATGGTAGATTTTAGATGTTCTATCACATCTTTTAATATGGACCTATGAAGAGGAATTTTGCGTTTTTTCATAATAGAGCGATGTCTTTCTTTTGTGAGGGTATACTTTTTTCTTTCTTTTGATATTTTTGGTGTGTTTTGTTGTTCTTGTGGTTCATCTATAGGTTCTATTTGAGATTCATCATACATTTGTACAAGCTCTTTTAACGTAAGTCTTTGACGGTGTATCTTTGGTTTTGGAAACAATATCTCAAGCTTTTTTTTGAATAGAAATGTAGCTGCCGATAAAGCGTTGGCGGGTATTCTCATATCAAGAAGCTCCATATTTCTTATCTGTTCTATGTAAAGTTGTGCTAAATTTGCTATGTCTATGCTCCATGGGTCGATTTTGCCTTCTTCTACAAGCGGTATCAAAAGGCTGAACGGATGGTCTTCTGGAAGTTTAAAATCCACTGACATAAGTTTCTACAAACCTTTTAAGCGCTTCTTTATCGCCGTCGTATTCATAAACTACGTTTTCTAAAGGCTCTTTTATATCGCCTACTTTTACTTTTGGAAAAGCCATATACTTAAAACCTTCTAATATTATCAAATCGTAATCTTTAAAAAAAGCTATAGCTTCATCGACAGTTTTTGGCTTTTGATACAAAACAAAGGTATCTTTTGATAAAATAGCGCTTTGGTGGTTTAAAGAAAGTATTCTGGCGCTGTCAGAGTTTTCTTTATCAAAAATAGCGTGCCCTTTGGGGTCATGTTTTATGTAGGCTATTTTGTAAATATTCTCAAAGCTTTTGATAATCTCTTCTATTAAGGTAGTTTTTCCGCTGTTGTGATATCCTACAAAAGATAGGATTTTCATAGGGATATCTCGGTGCCTATTCCTTCTTTCGTAAATACTTCTATGAGTATTGAATGCTTTATTTTACCGTTTATTATATGGACTTTTCTAACACCTCTCAAAATAGCATCTATGGCAGAGTTTATCTTAGGTATCATACCTTTTGTAATAGTACCATCTTCTATAAGCTCTTTGTATTGGGATTTATGTATAGAAGATATAGTCTTCCCGTTTTTATCTAAAATTCCATCGGTATCCGTTAAAAATATAAGTTTTTCCGCTCCAAGCTCACAGGCAATTTCTGTAGCCGCCATATCGGCATTTATATTGTAAATTTGATTTGATTCTGGGTCTATGCCTATTGGTGCTATCACCGGTGTATAGTCATTTTGTATGAGTTCTCTTATCAATTTTGTATTTACCGCTTGGACTTTGCCTACAAAACCTATATCCTTGCCTTCGTAATAGTATTTTTTGCATATTAGCAAATTTGCGTCTATACCTGATAATCCTATAGCCCCATGCATATTTGACATTTCTTTATTTAGCATAGATACTATGTCTTTGTTTAACTTTCCTATCAGCACCATTCTTGCCACATCAAGAGAGTCCTTGTCGGTCTTCCTTATACCGTTTATAAATTCTGTTTGTATGTTTAACTTGTCTAACATGTTCGTGATGTCTTTACCACCGCCGTGCACCAACACCACTTTTATACCGACATATCTAAGAAGGGCTATGTCCTTTGCAAAGGAATGCTTTAGTTCGTCTTCTTCCATGGCGGCCCCGCCGTATTTGACTACGAAAACCTTTCCGTAAAAATCTCTTATAAAAGGTAAAGCTTCCTGAAGTACCAAGGCTTTTTCTAAAAGTTGTTGCATAATAAAAGCCTCATAAAAGTTTTTTCTGCACAGACATAATAACAGTTTCAGATAAAGAAGGGTGAGTATACATACACCTTGATAAAAACTCCACATCTTTCCCGGCTTTTACCACGTGCACTACTTGATGAAGCAGTTCTCCGGCTTGTGGTCCCAATATCTCTGCTCCTAAAATCTCTTTTGTGTTGGCATCGTATATTACCTTTGCGTACCCTTCGGCTTCGTCGTCTATGATAGCTTTTGGGTTTTTAACGAAAGTGGCTGTGCCCACTTCATAATCTAGCTCCATATCCTCAGCTTGGTCTATGTTTATACCAAAAGATGCAATTTCGTAAGCTGAGTATATTATCTTTGGTACTATCCTGTAATCTAACTTTTCCGCATCGTTGTTTATATGGGCTACAGCGGTTCTTCCTTCATACATAGATTTATGAGCAAGCATCAAAGGCGATGTTATGTCTCCGCAGGCGTATATATGGTTTACAGATGTTTTTGCGTACTCGTCAATTTTTACATACCCTTTCTCTGTAAGAGCTATATCTGTATTTTCTATGCCTATGTCTTTTGTGTTTGGAGCCCTCCCAACAGCTTCCAATATAATATCATATTCTAAAACGGTACCATCTTTTAAAATGGCTTTTCTTTTGCCGTCTTCTTCTATAAGATTTTCTATAGTATTTGAAGTAAATATCTTTACACCTAAGTTTTTAAGCTTTTTGCTAAGATAAGAGGCGCTATCTTCTGATTCTGAAGGTATTATTCTCCTTGAAATATCTACCAAATACACATCTATATCGTACATTCTAAATATGTATGCGAACTCTACGCCCACTACACCAGCCCCTACTATAAGAACCGATTTTGGTTTTTCTGTAAGTCCCCAGATGGTATCTGTGTTGTATATTTTAAACTTTGTTTTATCGTAGTGAAGTATGCTAACAACAGAAGAACCGGTGGAAAGAAGTATGTATTTGCCTTTTACTACATCTCCTTTTGTAGTTTCTATGGTGTTGTTGTCTTTAAATCTACCTTTTCCATAATATATATCCACTTTTAAGCTTTTAGCATAAGCTTTGAAACTCTCTCTTATATCGGAGACAGCGTTGTCTCGGTTTTCTTTAAAAGCAAGCCAGTCTATATCTTGGCTGTTTATTTTTATGCCGTATTTTATGCCCCTTGAAAGATGCTCCATGAGTTTAGCACCAAATCTCATATATTTAGATGGTATGCAACCTCTGTTTAGACAATTACCACCTATGGTTTTCTCAGATATGTCTATCATAGCTACATGCATGCCGTATCTTTTGGCGTGTAACATAGCTTCGTAGCCGCCAGAGCCTGCTCCAAAAATAACTATGTCATATTCCTTCATCTTCCTTGCTCCTATCCTTTTTGCTATTTTTAATTTTATTCTTTCTTCTTTCTTTGTAAACCTCTTGTCTTATGTCCTTAATCAATTTTTTATATTTGTAGAATACGCCCGGTACTTTTATTGGCAAGTGGTAATATTTTTCAAGCATAAGCATAATATCTTCCGTGGTTAAATATTTTTTATTGGTGATAAGGGTTTTTATGTATTTATATATCCTTGAGTCTTTTTTCACTATGTTACCACTACGCACTTGTGATGATTTATGTATGTTTTATATACGTCTTCTATCTCTTTTTTTGTGACTGATTTTATAAGATTTTCGTATTCAAATATCGTATCCTTGCCAAGTCCCATAAGTTCAAAATACCCCATCGCATAGGATTTGCTAAATCTGGTTTGATGCTCCAAAGAAAAGTTTCCTATAAGCTTTTGTTTTGCTAAGTCTATGTCTTCTTCTTTTATGTTTAGATTTTTTATTATATCGTTTAAATCTTTTAAAGCGTTGTCTGATTTTTCTATAGAAGTACCTATGTATGCTATCATTTTAGAGCAATAGAGATTAGTAGAAACAGAACTGTTTACTGCATAAGCATAACCTTTTTCTTCTCTTAAAATCTTAAAAAGTATAGAACTCATTCCATTTCCCAATATTGCATTTAGCACTTTAAAAGCAAAATACTCTTTTTTATCCTTTGATAGTGGTGCATCGTAACCACACATAATACTAGCCTGAGCCCCGCCTCTTTTTATGCTGATAACCTCATCTTTGTCTACTTTAGGACAGATGTTTATAGATGGTGTTTCTTGGTTTTTAGAAAAAATATCCAATACGCTTTTTATGGTTTCAATGTCTTTGTCTTCTAAATTATCCGCTACAACGCTTGCAACATAATCTTTTTTTAATATATCAAAATATCTTTCCCGAACATCTTTTACCGATATACTTTTAACGCTCTCTTCGGTGCCTAAGCTTGATATCTCATAAGGAGTATTTTTATACAATATTTTTCTTAAATTGTCAAAAGCAAAATCAAAAGGCCTCTCTTTTCTTGATTTTAAAGTAGATAATACGTTTTGCTTTTCTATTTCCAAGGTTTCTTCTTCAAATACGCTGTTTGTAAGCACATCTTTTAAAGTATCCATAGATTCTTTTATATTGGCTTTTTTAGTAGCTATTGATATTGTTATAAAATCTCCGTAGGTTTTAAATCTTAGAAATCCGCCAACACTTTCAAATACTTCGTTTATCTCCTGGGAAGTTTTGGAAGTTGTTTTCTTTCCCATTAGTGATGTGGTAACGTTTGTAAGGCCTTTTATTGGTTCGTTGACTGCACCATCTTTTAAAAATATGTTTATAGCCACTATATCAAAATCAGATTTTGTGTTATGGTATATAAATTTTTCCATATTTAACTCCAAGAATCATCTTGATTTGTATCTATATCGTTACCCCAATCATCTCCACCGGCAAAATCTATGTTGTTATCTGTATCTTGATTTATCATATCTTGGTTATCTATAGGGGGTTCGTTGTAATAGTTGTTTTCCACGATAGTGGGCCCCATGCCAAAGCCTCCACCAAAACCGCCGCTAAATATAGACCCCATCAAAGAGCCCATTGCCATCATGCCAAGTAAATCCATAAAAGACATTCCACCACCCATCATACCAGGATTTATGGGTGTTTGATTTTGGTAGTTTGGTTGAGTGTTCATGTTTTGTAGATTTTTTAAATCATCGTGGGTTTCATAAGTACTTTTAACGCCTGTAGCCACTTCTTTTAGTTTGTCTTTGAGATTTTCAAAATAAACGTACGCTCCTTGTATATCGGCTACTTCGTTGTTTTTAAGCTTTTGAAGTAAATCTATCATGTTTTTTCTTATCTCATCCAATTCGTTTAGCCTATTTGAAAGGTCTTTTTTGGCTGGATCTTCGTCTTTCAAAGATACCAAATCAATAGATAATTTAGTTTTAACCTTTTCAATATTCTCAAGATACAAAGTAAGCTCTTGCATAAGCTTCGTTTTTATATCTTCTTTGTTTTTGTTCGTAAGCTTGTTTGACATGTATAAAAATATAGCCCCCACTATCAGTAAACCACCTATTAAGAAAAATATCATAGCACCTCCAAAGGTACCCTTTTTGACTTTGATTGATTTTTGTAAATCTCTCTCGTAATTTTTTAAATAACCTTTATGGGCAAAGGATTCTGACGGGTCAAGCTTTTTGGCTACGTTTAGCTCTTGTAAAGCTTTTTGATCTTTGCCTTCAAGGTAATACACCTGAGATAACATATAATGGGCTTTAGCAGAGTTTGGGTCTTTTTGTAACACCTCTTTCAAAAGCATTTCGGCTTTGTGATAGTGCCCAGCTTGTACTTCTTTGGCTATATCGGAAGGGGTTGGCAGTGCTAAAGCTAAGCTAAACCACATTAGAAGGAATATTATATATTTTTTCATATATTAAGCCTTTTTCTTCCTATGTTAAAAGCCAAAAACACCGCAAACAAAAACGCCCCAAGCATAAGAAATCCCATAATCTTCCATACTATTATACCTATTACAAGCACAATGGCTAGCAAAATAGCTTGCCCTATCATTTTAATCCCATCTCTTTCTTGAGGGCTTCGAGTTTCTCGTCTACTGTGCTTGTTTTTTCAAGGTTTTCAAATTCTTTTTCTATATCGGTACCAGTTTGTTCATCTTCTATGTTTTTCATAGCCTTAGCTCTTGCCTCTTCTTTTAGGACTTTTTCTTCTACTGAATCAAGCTTTTCTTTTGCATGAGAGTCCCCTATACCAGTGGTTATTTCGGAAGCCTTCTCTTGGGCTTTTGCCACTTCGTACCTTGTGCTTAGGATATCTGCTTTTGATTCTAATTCTTGTTTTTTGTTTTTTAGCTCTTGTATTTTGGCTTTTAGCTCATTTATAGAAGGCTCTAAAGCTTCAATCTGCTTTTGATAAACATCTGCTTGCTTTTTAGCTTCTTCTTCTTGCTCTAAAGCTTTTTTTGCCAAATCTTCTCTACCCGCTTGAAGGGCTTTTTTGGCTTTTTCGTGCCAATCGTTAGCCTCTTCTTCAAATTGGGCTTTTTTTTGCTTTAAAAGCTCGTATTCGGCCATTACGTTTACCATGTTGGCGTTGGCTTTTTCTATCTGCTCTTGTAAATCCCTTATCACTTGCCTTGCGGTTCTTCCGGGCTCTGACGCTTTATCAAGAGCATCGTTTAAAGCACCTTTAATTTGGGTCATTAGATTTTCTAAAAAGCTCATAAACTAACCTCCTCTTTATTATAATCTATATCCCCTAAATAAAATATCTGTGAGTTATAGAAAACTTTTTAACCTTTCTTTTATAAACTCTTTTGGTATAACACCGCTTATATTCCCATTTATGTTGAAAGTCCTACAAGAGTAAGATATTTGGTCTGGGGCCTTGCCTGTGTAGATATCTATGCCGTTTACATATATAGACGGTGAGCCCATAAACTTTACTTTTTGAGCAGTTTCTAGATCTTTTACATCTATGCTGTTTATGGGTATGTTTATGTTTAGCTCTTTCAAAGCTTCTAAAAGATTTTGGTATGTGGGTTCAGAGTTTGGGCAACCCTGAAAGAATAAAAACTCTATTTTTTCTATATTCATCTTAAGCTCCTTCTTTGTTGCTTTTAAAAATATTTAATAAAAGCCTGTAAGCTTTTTCTTGTATGTCTTCTTCTATATCGTCTATAAAACCCATCTCATAGAATAAAAATATACGTTCCAACGTGCCTATGAAAAGTGCTGTGGCGTATTCTGGTTGTATGCCTATTTCTTCGTGGCTCTTAAAAAATTCGTATACAACATCCTTTGGCATTTTACCATCTTTTAATCTTAGTTCATAGTCTATTTTAAAATAGTGAAATAGGTTTATAAACTTGAAAGCCTCTGGATTTGTAAAAGCGTAGTTTAAAAATGCTTCAGATAAGTTTTTTAAAGCCTCTTCAAAGTTTTGGGCTTTTGATAAGGCGCTGTTTAGATGTGTATAAAACTCCTGAGAGCTATTAAGAAAAAGAGATTTTACTATCTGCTCTTTGCTATCAAAATGTCTATATATAGCTCCTTCTGTTATGCCAACGGCTCTAGCTATATCTTTTATAGTAGTCTCTCTAATACCTTTGTTTGAAAATATCTTAAGGGCTTCGTGCAATATTCTATTTCTCGTTCTTCTTGGCATATCAAAATATTAACATAAGTAAATGTTAACAACAATGATTTATATTTCTGCTAAATATCAGTATAGCCGTATGGGCTGGCATAAAATCCTCTGGTCTTAATCTATCTGGATTTGGTTTTAATTTTCTAAGAAGTATTTCAGATATCTCATAAACAAAAAATTTATCTTTTGACGATTCTAAAAGCTTTGAAACTTGGTTGTAGGTAGGCACTAAAAAACATACGTTTGCGCCTGGCTTGAGCTCTTTGTGTAGCTTGTCTACGTATTCCCAAGGTTCTTTTGTGTCTATAAAAGCGCAATCAAAGAATCCTTCTTCGTATTTTGTATCGTTGTAATTTGCCAGTATGGCTTTTAACCTATCGTCTAAAAGTCCAAAAGTTTTTAAGTTTTTAATAGCGTTGTCGTAAGCTTTTTGGTTTTCTTCGTGGGTGTATAAAATAGCATCTTCTTTCATGGTTTTTAATATAATGGCGCTCATTACGGCACTTCCCATACCAAACTCAAGTATTCTTTTGCAAGACGGTATATCTAATTTTATGGATGCATAAAAAGCATCTTTTGGATAAACTATTTGAGTCTCTCTTTTGAATCCATATTTTACAATTTCTTCAATGGTGGGCTTTGCTACAAAAAATCCGTTTAAAAAAATACCGTCTTCTTTCCCTATGATGTCATCGTACTTTAGTATGTGAGATTTTACGTTTAGGCTTTCTCCTTTTTTAACTCTTTTTATATAGACTTTATCGCTATATCTTATTGTAACCAAATCGTTTTCTAATATCATTATAGAGGTGATATTTCAAATAGAGGTTGGCCGTATTCTACTATTTCACCGTTTTCTACCAATATGTTTTCTATCCTACCCCTTATATCGCTCTCTATTTCGTTCATAACTTTTAAAGCTTCTATTATACACAAGGTTTGACCTGGTGATACTATATCCCCTACTTCTACAAAAGGTGGTGCATCTGGAGAAGGTGCTCTATAAAAAGTACCCACCAACGGACTCGTAATAACGTGATAGTTTGATTTTTGGGCTTCTTTTGTTGTTTGAGCTTCTTCTTTTTGCCTTGATACCTCTAAATGTCTTGTTTCTTTGGGTACTTCTTCTACTATATATGTTTGTCCTTTTTCAAGCTCTAATGTAAAATCTCCGGAGCTTAATTTTAGCTTTTGTAAACTAGAATTATCTAAGGCTTTTATAAGGGCTAATATAGGTTCTAAATCCATATCACTTTTTCTGTGCTCTGTCCAATCTTTCTAAATATTGACCTGTTCTCGTATCTACTTTTACTATATCGCCTTCGTTTATGAAAAATGGCACTTGTATTACAGCACCGGTTTCTAGTTTTGCCGGTTTTGAACCACCAGCCGCTGTATCTCCTTTGAAGCCAGGGTCTGTTTCTATAACCTCTAATTCTACAGCCTTTGGAAGCTCTATGCCTATTGGTTTATTTTTGTAGATAAACACCACTACGGTCATGCCCTCTTTCAGAAACTTAGCCTCTTCCTTTATGTCCTCTGCGTTTATGCTTATCATTTCATGGGTGTTTTGAGTAAGGAAGTGGTATTCGTCTGCATCCTTGTAAGAAAACTCTGCAAACACTTGTTCAAAATCGGCAAGCTCTATGCTGTCAGAGGATTTGTAGGTGATTTCAATGGCGTTGCCAGTGTTCATGTTTTTGGCTTTTACTCTAACAAAAGCTTGACCTTTTCCGGGTTTTACGTGGTCGTAATCCACAACTCTGTAGGGCTCACCCTTGTACTCAATAAACATATCCCTTTGAATGCGGTTTATATCAATTTTTTCAGCCATGGCTTTTATTATAGCATAAATTTACCGTTAGATATTTTACAAATTGTTTTGCGCTTCTACCCGAATAACCACCAGCATTTAGGGCAAATCTATCCGCTTCTTGCTCAAATTCTTCGTTCCATTCTAAGTTTAGGCTTTTAACATGATGTTTTACAATGTTTATATACTGTTCTTTTGAAAAGCCCCAAAAACCAAGCCTAAGGCCAAATCTATCTACCAAAGCGTAAGCGTCGTTTAGACTATCCTCTGGAAACTTTTCGTCTTCCACTTTTTCTATAGTTAGATCTCTTTTGTTTGAAGTAGCATACACTATAAGGTTATTGGGGCGCTCTTCTATATCTCCTTCCAAAAGCGCTTTCATCAAAGAAAATCTTTCATCTTTTTCACTGAAAACAAGATCATCAAAAAACAAAATAAACCTATAAGGTTTATCATATATGTATTCGTATATGAAGGCCAAATCCTCAAGGTTTGATTTGTAAGCTTGTATCATTCTTAGCCCTTCATCTTTAAATCTATAAAGCATCGATTTTACCAAAGCAGATTTGCCGCTTCCTCTTCTTCCCCACAAAAGTGCATCGTTTGCCATATAACCTTTCACAAAGCAGTGGGTATTTTTTATGAGCTTTTCTTTTTGGTCATCGATGAAAAGAAGATCATCTGGGTTTACAAGATCTGGTCTTTTGATAGGCTCTAAGTTTTTTTCTATTATTCTAAAAGCCACAAAGGTTTTTAGCTCTAAACTCATATAAGGCTGTATTTTTTTAGGACTTCTTTTAACTTTTCTTCGTTTTGAGGAAGCATTTCGCAAAGAGGTAGCCTAAACTCTTTTTTTACCATACCCATCAAAGAAAGGGCGGTTTTTACAGGGATGGGGTTAGTCTCTATAAACATAATCTTAAATATTTCTAAAAGATGATAATGCATTTGCCTTGCTTTTTCAAAATCACCTTTTAAAGCATGAGTTGTTAGTTCTTTTACCTCTTTTGGCATCACGTTGCTTATCACAGATACCACCCCTTTAGCGCCCAAGCTCATCATAGGAAGTGTCAGAGAATCATCTCCAGAAAATACCGTAAAATTTGGTATTCTTTTTAAAATCTCTGATATTCTATCCATGTTTGGCGTTGATTCCTTGGAGCCTTTTATATTTGGATGGTCTTTTGCAAGTCTTTCTAAAGTATCCACGGATATTTCTATACCTGTCCTAGAAGGAATGTTGTAGATGTATATGTCTATATCTACTTCTTTTGCTATTTTGCTAAAATGTCTATAAAGTCCCTCTTGAGTTGGTTTGTTGTAGTATGGTACTACCAAAAGAGCACTGTCTGCACCCACTGCTTTTGCAAAGGTCGTAAATCTCAAAGCTTCTTCAGTGGAGTTTGCGCCAGTCCCAGCCATTATGTGTATGCGTTTTTTGGCGCTTTTAACGGCAAACTCTATAACAGCTTCATGTTCTTCGTAGCTTAAAGTAGGCGATTCACCTGAAGTGCCGCATACCAATATGCCATCCGTACCATTGGCTATTTGAAACTCTATAAGCCTCTCAAAAGCTCCGTAATCTACTTCACCGTTTTTAAAGGGTGTTACTATGGCAGTTATACTTCCTGTTAACATACTAATAATATAACCTAAAAATCTTTATTTGGCTTTTTATTTTACTCTATCTTTGGAAATAAACTTAGCTTACTTTTAATACCTTCAAAATCTATGCTGTAAGGCGTTGGAGACTTTATGGAGTTTATATTTGCACCAACGCTGTCAAACACTTCTTTCATTTTATGAGGCATAAAAGGATTTAACATCCAACAAGAGACAAGAATACCATCCACAAGTGTAAGAAGCACGTCTTTTAAAGAAGGATCATTGTTTTTGGCTAAGGCCCAAGGGGCTTTTTCATCCACATATTTGTTTAGATAATCTACAAGCTTCATAACCTCTTCTAAAGCTTTGTGAAATTGAAGCTCGTTCATATATTTATCAAAAGCCTCTAAAACTTCATTTGCTAATGTCTTATAATGTTCATCTTCTTTTATTTGGCTTTTAGAAGTAATATTGTATTTTATGCACATAGCAAAGACCCTACTCACAAGATTTCCAATGCCGTTGGCTAGTTCTCCGTTTATACGTCTTTTAACAGCTTCTTTAGAAAAATCCCCGTCTTGGCCAAAGGCTACTTCTCTTAATAAGAAATACCTTGTTTCATCTAAGCCGTATTCGTTGACCACGTCGTATGGGTTTATAACGTTTCCCAAAGATTTTGACATCTTTTGACCTTCTACGGTCCACCATCCGTGAGCATAGACGTGTTTTGGAAGCTCCATATCAAGAGACATCAAAAATGCCGGCCAATAAACAGCGTGAAATCTCAAAATATCTTTTCCTACTATATGAAAATCCGCTGGCCAAAACTCCATCTTGTTTTTAAACTTTAAAGCGGATATATAGTTAAACAAAGCATCAAACCATACATATATGACATGGTTTTTATCAAAAGGAAGTTCTATGCCCCAGCTTACTCGTTCTTTTGGTCTTGTAACAGATAAATCTTTTAAACCTTGCTTTACAAAAGATACCACCTCTTCTTTGCGGTAGTCTGGTTTTATAAAATCTGTTTCGTAAAGCTTTAAAAGTTTATCTTGATATTTTGACAATCTAAAAAAATAAGTTTCTTCCTTTATAAAATCACACTTTTTCTTGTGTATAGGACAGTGATAATCAAAATCTTTTATCTCGGATTCTGGTTTAAACTCTTCACACCCAACACAATAATATCCCTCGTAGTATCCTTTGTATATATCACCCTTTTCATAAACTTTTGCTATAATCTCTTGCACATAAGCCTTGTGATAATCATCAGTAGTCCTTATAATGTGATCGTAAGATATATCCAAAAATTCCCATAGGTTTTTAAAATTTTGGAAGTTTTTATCGCAAAGCTCCTTTGGACTTATACCTTTTTCTTCAGCAGCTTTTTGAAGTTTTAACCCGTGTTCATCCGTACCCGTCAGAAAAAATACGTTAAAACCCCTTTGTCTTTTATAGCGCGCTATAGTATCTGCCGCTATAGTAGTATAAGCATGTCCTATGTGCGGTACATCGTTTACATAGTATATGGGTGTTGTTACGTAAAATTTCATAGATACCAATATACCATACTTTATTTTGTTTTAAAAGCTCAATACACATGCTATAATAAAAATGTGAGAGTTTCAAAAACGTATAGGCTTAGTTCAAAAGTTATTATGAAGATAGAAGCTTTAGCTGAAAAATTTGATATATCTGCCACAGAGGTAGTAGAGAAAGCTGTAGAAGAATTATATTCCAAAGAGATAAAAGGTTTGCACTACGTATCCGTAGACAAATACAATGAAATAGTAGATAAGCTAAAAGAATCAAACGATACTATTGTAGATTTAAATAGGCAAATATTATCTTTGTATGAGAAGATAAAGCAATTAGAGTACGATAAAATATCTTTAGAATTTAAATTAAAGGAAAAAGAGAAGGCATATAATAGGCTTAAAAAGAAGATAGAGAATGTCCCTTTCTGGAGAAAAGACATATCTGAGCTATTTGGTCCCAAAAAAGAAGACGAAGAAGATTAGATGTTTAAAAACTCTAAACTTATATCAAAAATAATATCTGGCCACTGTTTTTCGCTAAATTTTACAATAGAGCTTAGCGCTTGGTTAACCCCTTCTTTATCAACCCCCACTACAGCAGCACCTATTCTCGAGCGCTGCCAAGAATCGTGGAAATCCACTTCAGATACAGATATTTTAAAGTTGCTAACGAGCTTATCTTTTATAGACCTCACATAGTGTCTTTTTTCTTTCAAAGAAAGAGCATCTGGTATATAAAAATCTATTATTACTATACCAACAATCATAAAAAATATTATAACTTGCTTTCTATCTCTTTTAAGGTATTTTGATAGGCTTTGTTGTTGGGTTCAAGTTTTAAAGCTTTTAATATATAAAACTTTGCCTTTTTAAAATCCCCGAGTTTATAGTAAGTATAAGCCAAATTGTTCATAGCGTCTGTGTTTTTAGGGTTTATTTTTATGGCTTTTTCGTAATATTTTACGGCATCTTTGTATTTTTTTTCTTTAAAAAGCGCATTGCCTAAGTCAAAGTATGCAATGTCGTAGTTTTTATCTTTTTTTATAGCCATTTTATACTGGTATATAGCATCCTTATAATCTTTTTGCTTTTCGTAAGTGTATCCAAGTTCTACGTGTTCTTTGGCGCTAAGGGGGTCATGTACTATAACTATGTAAGAGCAAGAGCTTAGTATCATAGTAAAAGCCAAAAAAACAAGTTTTTTCAAGATATGATGCCACCCCCTAAGAGTGTATCGCCAAAATAAATAGCTCCTACTTGGCCTTTTGCTACTTGCGTTGCCGGTTCTTTTAAAAGTACTCTTACATCATCTTTATCTTCTTCTATATGCTTTATCGGTATAGGTTTTGAGTTATACCTGATTTGTATGTACATATTGTCTTTTTCAAAATTTTCCAGCCTATTGTAATCCTTTAATGTTATTGCGTCTTTGAAAAGATATTCTTTTTCACCTACGTAAAGTATGTTGTTTTCAATATCTTTTTCTACTACATAAAGCGGTTTATGATAAGACACCCCCAATCCATGCCTTTGGCCTATGGTATATTTGTGTATGCCTTTGTGTTTACCTAGTTTTTTTTGAGTAGCTATATGCACTATATCTCCTTGTGTCATGTCTATAAATTGAGATAGGTAATCTTCTAAATCCATACCTTTTAAAAAACATACATCTTGAGATTCTACTTTGTTAGCCACTGGAAGGTTTATTTTTTTTGCGATGTCTCTAATTTCTTGCTTTGTCATAAGGCCCACTGGAAACATAAGATAATCAAGGCTTTGTTTAGGGACAAGCGCCATGAAGTAAGATTGGTCTTTTTCTTTAGCCCTTTTTATTTTATTGCCTTCTTTTATCACGTAGTGCCCCGTGGCTAAAAAATCTATATCGGCAGTTTGTTTTAGATAGAAGCCCAAAAACGCAGTCTTTACATCTTTATTGCATATAGCACAAGGATTTGGTGTAAGCCCAGCTTTGTAGCTTTTTATAAAATAATCTATCACTCTTTCTTTAAATAGATTTTCCCAATCAAGCGTAATGTGTGGTATACCAAGTATATCGCATACTATTCTTGCATCTTGCACGTCTTTTGGAGAGCAGCATACCCTTGCGTTTTCTGGGCATTCTTCTTTGTAAAATCGTAGTGTAACGCCTATTACATCGTGACCTTGTTCTTTTAGCAAATATGCGGCTACGCTTGAATCCACGCCGCCACTCATACCAACAGCAATTCTCATGTTTACTTGTAAAGCTTGCTCAATATGTATAAAAATTGTTCTTTTGTTTTATAACCTTGATAAACTTTAAAGTGCCCATTTGGATATACAACAGCAAAAGCTGGAGTACCAAACAATCTGAACTTTCTAATAAACTTATTTCCGCCAGATTCATCTACATTTACCGAAGAAAATATGAAATGCTTATTTATAAAATCCACTACATCGGGCTTTTGCAACACATATTGGTCAAAAAGATCGCAATACGTACAATCGTTCCCGTAAAAGTATAAAAGCACCGGCCTATGCTCTTTTTTTGATAGCTCTTTAGCTTGGTTGTAATAATAAATATATAGCCCGTGCCATACGGTAGGGTTAGTGTTTGGTGCATTGCTCGTGGTGCCATCGGCGAATACCATAATACTAAAAGCCAAAAACGTTAAAAAAATTCTAAAATACTTCATGTATATATGATAGCAGTTAAAAAGTAATCAAGTATAAGAATTAACATAGAAGATATTACAACCGATGATGTGGTAGCCCTACCAACACCCTGATTGCCACCGCTCGTCTTGAAACCAAAATAGTTGCTAACTGTGGCAATCACTATACCATATGCAAAAGCTTTATACAACCCCCCGTATATATCGTAAAAATCTACAATTTCCTTTGTTTTATCCCAATACATATGTCCGTTTATATGGAATATTAAGGTGCTTACGAGGTATCCGCCAATTATTCCAGAGATATCTGATAATATTGTAAGAAGAGGTAAATCAATCATGCAAGCAAAAAGTATCGGGCTTGTAATATATGCGTAAGGGTTTATAGCCAGCGTTTCAAGGGCGTCTATTTGTTCGGTAACCTTCATAGTACCTATAGAAGCTGTAATGGCAGAACCAACCCTTGCCACCACCATCAAGGATGTAAGCACTGGTCCAAGCTCCCTACCCATTGAAAGAGCTACCAAAGCCCCAATTAGATACTCTGAGTTAAACTCATGAAGGGTAGAATACGTTTGCAAAGCCAAAACCCCGCCCGTAAATAGCGATGTGATAACCACTACCGGCACAGTATCAGCGCCTATGTAAATTACCCTATCTACAAAGTGTCTTAACTTTGGCCTGTCTTTAAAGATGTGCAAAAGCGCTGTTAGAAAAATATAGAAAGCCTCTCCTAAGGCATTTATAAACTCTATCATTACTTTTTCTCCACCTTGTTTATTATAAAGTAAACTATACCTATAAAAAGCATCAATATACCAAGTATTAAAAGCTCAATACTTTTCTTTGGATATAAAGATATTATAAGTATTTTTCTTATAATGGCAGCTAAAGCTATGCCTGCAAACACCTTAAGGGATAGAGAAGCCCCTTTTAAATGCTTTATTTCTTCGTTTAAAAGCTCGGATATCGCATACAAAATAAGCGTAGAACCAAGTATCTCGAGGGCGGTAGACTCTGGTGACACTCTACCAAGCACCAAATTTACCAATTCGTACAGTATCCATCCACCACCCACTATAGCTAAAAAGCTCATTATGGTAACGATAAAAAGGTCTATTGACCTTGAAACTCCTTGAATGGCTTCTATGAATATTTTTTGGATTTTGGAAGTACCTAAATATGTTTTAAATTCTTCTTCTCTATAAGCCTCTGTGATAACATCAAGGTTTATATCAAGGATTTTATCGATGGATTTTAAAATCTTTATCTTTTCGTCTGCATCGGCTGTTTTTTCTATGACTAGTGTTTCTATAAACTCTCTAACAAAATTCATTGAAGAGTTTAAATAATGAGGTGGTAAGCCTATCTGAACGTGTCTCATACCTATGCGCTGAGCTTTTGAAATATAAATATGGTCAATGTTTCCTTCAAAAAGCCCCAAAAACCAAGCTTGTAAGTGGGCTTTGTGCCTTTCTTTTATTTTTTCATCTTTTAAATACCTGTCCTTGTCTTCAAATATATTAAAATACTCATAAAGCTTGTTTACAAAATCATCCTTATGTTTAATCGCTATATCCTTCATCTCTTTAAGGTGTCTCTCATCTTCTTCATTCCAACTATAATGCTTTTTAATCTCTTCTATGCTTCTCATTGATAGCTAATATTATATGCTAAAATAAAAATCTTATGCATAGGTCTATAGATAAAAAAGCTTTTATTTTGTTGATAGTGCTATCTTTTATATGGGGTTACAACTGGGTTTTGATGAAGCAGGCTATACAGTATATGCCAGAGCTTTATTTTGCCTTTTTTAGGACTATATTTGGTGCTTTTTTGCTTTTTGGTATCTTGGCTTTTAACAAGAAAAGCTTAAAAATAACACATTTTAAATATGTGAGCATACTGGGGTTTTTACAAACTACAGGTTTTGTAGGACTTACCATATTGGCCCTTAAATTTGCAAAAGCTGGTAAAACAGCAATATTAGTTTATTCTATGCCTTTCTGGCTTGTGTTGTTTTCTTGGAAGATTTTAAAAGAGATACCGGATAGAAAGGAAATAATTAGCAACGTTGTAGCTTTTCTGGGGCTTTTTCTTGTGTTAGAACCTTGGGATATGATAGGTAACAAGGGATTTTTGGGCGATGCTCTCGCTATCTTAAGCGGTATATCTTGGGCTTTTGCAGTAATATGGCAGAAAAAACACCGCAACTTAAATGCCGATATAATCTCGTTAAACGCATGGCAGATGTTTATAGGAAGTATAGGTATTTTGATATGCGCTTTAATGTTTGAGAGATTTTATATAAGGTTTTCTTATTTTCTTTTGTTTGCTATATTCTACAATGCAGTTTTGGCAAACGCTTTAGCATGGGTTATATGGAGTTATGCAATAAAAAGACTACCTTCTGGTTTTATGGGACTTACGATGCTTACTACACCTGTAATAGGTATGATTTCTTCTATGATTATTCTAAAAGAGCGTATGGATATTTACGAAATAATTGGGTCTTCTCTTATTGTTTTAGGTCTTTTAATAAACACCTTAGACCATATAAGAAAAGCTTAAAATTAGCGCTGCTTTTTCTCCCATTCCCAAGCGGTTTTTACTATGAAGTAAGGATCGTCGTATTTTGGTTTCCAGCCAAGTTTATTCTTTATCTTATCAACATTTGCAATAAGAACAGGTGGGTCTCCTGGTCTTCTATCGTAATTATATACTGGAAAATCAACACCTGTTACATCTTTTACTATATCAACCACCTCTTTTACACTTAAACCTCTTCCGTAGCCGCAGTTAAAAATATCTGAATCAGCGCCTTCTTCAAGGTATTTCATAGCCTCAAAATGAGCATCTACTAAGTCTGATACATGTATATAATCTCTTATGCAAGTGCCATCTTTCGTGTTGTAATCAGTGCCGTATATGCCAAAATCTTTTATCTCACCTTTTGCGGCTTTTAAGGCTCTTAAAATAAGATGCGTTGGTTTTTTAGAAATTTGCCCAAGCTCTCCTTCTGGATCTGCTCCAGCTACGTTAAAATACCTAATGGCCACATACTTTAAATCGCTTACTTTTGACACATCTTCTAAGGCTTTTTCAAAGTTTGCCTTAGATTGACCGTAAGGGTTTATTGGTTCTATTGAATCTGTTTCTTTTACAGGTTTATCGGATTTTATACCGTAAACAGCTGCTGTTGATGAAAATATAAAGTTTTTTACTCCAGATTTTACAGCGTATTCTAAAAGCTTTAAACTGTTGCAAAAATTGTTTTCATAATACTTTATAGGTTGTTGTACAGATTCTTCAACAGCTATGTATGCTGCAAAATGTATTATCGCATCTGGTTTAAACTCTAATAGCGCCTCTAAGGTTTCTTTGCTTTGTATATCAGCTTGTAAAAACTTACCACCTTTTACAAATTCTCTATGACCTGTAGATAAATTATCTATCACAAGGACATCGTAGCCTCTTTTTAGGGCTTCTTTTAGCATGTGAGAGCCTATGTACCCAGCCCCACCGGTTATAACGATTTTTTTCATTTACAAACACTCTTCTTCAAAAGATGCTATAATTCTTAGTCTTCTTTCGTGCCTTCCACCTTCAAAGTGTGCGTCAAACCAAGCGTCCACTATTGATTTTGCCAACTCAATCCCTATTACTCTAGCACCTAAACATAAAATGTTTGCGTTGTTATCTCTTACGCTCATCCTTGCCATATATTCGTTTAGGCAAAGAGCAGCTCTTATACCCTTTATCTTGTTGGCGCTTATGGACATTCCAAGACCGCTTCCACATATTAATATGCCTCTGTCGGCTTTTTGGTTTTTGATATGAAGAGCCACTTCTTTGGCATATATAGGGTAATCTGTGGATTCTTTTGAATGTGTACCGCAATCTATTAGCTCATGACCTTTTGATATTATATGTTCTTTTAAAGCTTCTTTTAAATCAAAACCAGCGTGGTCTGAACCTATGGCTATTCTCATAAACACTCTCTTATAAGCTTATTTACAAGTTTTGGGTTAGCTTTACCTTTGGTAAGCTTCATAACCTCTCCCACCAAAAATCCTATTAGTTTTTCTTCGCCGTTTTTTAGCCTTTCTCTTTCTTGCGGGAATTTTTCTAATACGCTTATTACCACAGCTTTTATCTCATCTTCGTTTGATATCTGCTTTAAGCCCCTTTCTTCTATGATAACATCTGGGTCTTTTTTGCTTGTTAGCATATCTTTTATAACTTCTTTTGCTATTTTTGTGGATATCACATCTTTTTTGATGAGTTCTACAAGCTTTGCAAGATGCTCTGGTGCTATTGGTATTTCTTCCATCTGGTTTTCATTCATAAACCCAAGCACATCGTTTAAAAGCCAATTGCTAAGGGCTTTGTACTCTTTAGTGTATTTTGTGGCTTCTTGGAAAAAGTCTCCTAACTCTTTTAGATTTGTAAGCACAGATGCTTCATACCTACTAAGACCGTAATCTTTCATCAACCTTTCTATACGCTCGTCTGGTAGCTCTGGCATATTGTTTTTTATATTTTCTAAAAGCTCTTTACTTATGATAAGAGGAAGCAAATCAGGGTCTTTAAAATATCTGTAATCTTCTGCCTCTTCTTTAGTCCTCATTACAAATGTCTTACCGCTTTGAGGATCAAAACCCCTTGTTTCTTGTTCTACGGATTTTCCTTCTAAGAGTATAGCCTTTTGACGCTCTATCTCGTACTCTATAGCTTTTTGTACAAATTTAAAAGAGTTTACGTTTTTTACTTCTACTCTAGTACCAAGCTCTTGAGAACCTTTCGGCCTTAGAGATACATTCACATCGCATCTTAACTGGCCTTTTTCCATATCTGCTTTTGAAACACCAGCGTATCTTACTATAGCCCTTAGTTTTTCTAAAAACTCTTTGGCTTCTTCTGTGGAGTTTATATCTGGTTCTGTAACTATTTCCATAAGAGGGGTACCGGCTCTATTGAGATCCACCAAAGAGCTATCTTCGTAGTGGTTGTTTTTACCGGCATCTTCTTCTAAATGTAGTCTTCTTATTCTTACTTTTTTATGTTCTAAAAGCACAAAACCGTGCTCAGCTAAAGGTTTTTCGTATTGAGATATTTGATAACCTTTTGGTAAATCTGGGTAAAAATAGTGTTTTCTTGCCATTATCGATGTTAGATTTATATTGCAATTTAACGCTAAAGATGTTCTAATGCCATATTCTACTGCTTTCTTGTTGATAACTGGAAGGCTTCCTGGCAATGCCATGCATACTGGGCATACGTTTGTATTGGGGGGAGCATCGTACTCTATCTTACAAGAGCAAAACATCTTTGTTTTTGTATCCATATGAACATGCACTTCCAAACCTATAACCGGCTCAAATTCCATAGCACTTCCATTATAGCACAAAGTTTAGGTTTAACGCTTTTAGTATGATAAAATTTTATTATGGAAATATTGGAAATCCCTATAGAAGAAGAGGCGAGACAATCTTACCTTGATTATGCGATGTCTGTTATAGTAGGTAGAGCTATACCAGACGTTAGAGACGGTCTTAAACCAGTTCAAAGAAGAATACTGTATGCAATGTATGAGATGGACCTCACCCCAGACAAACCCTTTAAAAAATGTGCCCGTATTGTAGGGGATACGATGGGAAGATATCATCCCCATGGAGATCAAGCTATATACGATGCTCTTGTGAGAATGGCTCAGGATTTTAATTTAAGGTATCCTCTTGTAATAGGACAAGGGAATTTTGGTTCTATAGACGGTGACCCGCCTGCTGCAATGAGATATACAGAGGCCAAGCTATCCAAGATAACGCTTAGCCTATTGGAAGATATAGAAAATGATACCGTTGATTTTGTACCAAATTTTGATGAAAGTGTTATGGAACCTCAAGTTCTTCCAGCAAAGATGCCAAACCTTCTTTGCAACGGTACTACAGGTATAGCGGTAGGTCTTGCCACTTCTATCCCTCCTCACAATCTAAAAGAAGTTTGTGATGCTTTGGTGGCTTTGGCTCAAAACCAAGATATAACTGTGGAAGAGCTTATGCAATATATAAAAGGACCAGATTTTCCCACAGGCGGTATAATAGTAGGGGAAGTATCACCAGAGGTTTACAAAACTGGAAGAGGACAAGTGACTGTTCAAGCAAAGGCAAGGGTAGAAAAAACAAGCTCCGGAAGAGAGCAAATAATAATAACAGAAATCCCTTACATGGTAAACAAAGCAGAGCTTATAAAAAAAATAGCAGAGTTAGCAAGGTCTGGTAAGCTAAAAGAGATTTCAGATTTAAGAGATGAATCCGATAAAGAAGGCATAAGGATAGTAATAGAGCTAAAGAGAGATGCAAAAGGAGAGTCTGTATTAAAGAAGCTTTACAAAAATACATCTCTTAGAAAAAACTTTCCCATAAATATGGTAGCTTTGGTTGGACTTGAGCCAAAGCTTTTAAATCTGAAAGATATTTTACTAGAATTTTTCAAACATAGGTTGAATGTAATCTATAGAAGAACAGAGTTTTTCTTAAGAAAAGCCGAAGAAAGACTTCATATAGTAGAGGGACTTTTGGTTTGTATAAAAGATATAGACAAGATTATAGAGACCATTAGAGCTTCACAAGATACCCAAGAGGCCAAAGAAAAGCTTATGAATGGCTGGAATCTAACCGAAAAGCAAGCTCAAGCAATACTTGATTTAAGATTGCAAAGACTTACATCTTTAGAAACTTCTAAGCTTCAAAAAGAACACGATGAGCTTATAGAAAACATCAAAACTTATAAAAATATATTGGAAAACAAACAAGAGAGGATAGACATTTTTATAAAAGAGACAAAAGAACTAGCAGAGCGTTTCAAAGACCCAAGAAGAACCTTCATTGAAGGTATGATAAAAGAAGATACCTATGTGGATGTTTTCGTCACAAGAAATGGATTTGTAAAACCTGTAGAGCTTTTGGAAGAGGAGAAATCTCCTATTGTTAATGTGGCAAGCTTAAAATTTACAGAGGGTCTTTTCGTAGTATCAAACAAAGGGAGAGTTTATTGGACTGCTGGGTCAGAAGCTTTGTCTGGAAGCTCCATTCATATGAAGGATACCGACGAGTACGTTGTAGGTGCCTTTGTGAGAGAGCAATACAACTCAAGGCTTCTTATCTTGACAAACAAAGGCTCTATAAAGAAAATACCTCTGGTAGAATTTGAATACAAAACCCAAGGCTTTCAAATATTGAAGCTCTCAGAAGGTGAAGAGGTGGTTTATATAAGCGGTTCTC
The DNA here is from genome assembly GCA_002878215.1 of Hydrogenobaculum sp. Lineage (GTDB taxonomy): Bacteria > Aquificota > Aquificia > Aquificales > Aquificaceae > Hydrogenobaculum. The sequence continues at coordinate 28,336 of PNJC01000024.1, forward strand.
AAGATGAGAGCGAAATACTTATTTTAACCAAAAAAGGTTATATAAATAGAATCCAAACCCAAGACGTAGGAGCAACCACGTCTAGTTCAAAAGCCCTTCAATGTATAAAGCTGAATGAAAATGATGAGGCCATCTCAGTAAAAGCTTTAGACGACAAGGTTTTTGGGCTTTTAATAACAGAAGAAGGTTATGCTAAAAAGATAAAGCTAGAGGATATTCCCAAAAAATCTAGAACATCTCAAGGTATAAACGTATTAAAACAAAAGCTTTTAAACGCTTGCGATATAGTGTTTTATAACGATGATGATAATTTTGATGTGTTGATATCCACTTTAAACGGTTCTCATATAAAGTTTGACATTAAAAGCCTGCTGCAACATATAAAAGTGCCTGCTGGTATAGGTGTGCCTGAGGAAAAAGTGATTGATTTGAAAGACGACAAGATATATAGGGTGGTGTTGTTATGATTAGCATAGAGCTTATAAGGAAAAATCCAGAGTTTGTAAAGGAAAACCTAGCCAAAAGAGATATTTTTTTGAAAGACAGAATAGACGATATACTAAAGTTAGACGAAGAAAGAAGGCATAAGATAAAGAGGATTGAGGATTTGAGGGCTCTTAGAAACACTAAAAGCAAGGAGATAGGTAGTTTAAAAAAGCAAGGGTTAAACACCGAAGCTCTTGAAGAAGAAATAAGGTTAATTAAGGAGGAAATATCAACATTAGAGGAAGAGCTAGCCCGCATAGAAAAATACATGGAAGATCTTCTTCTTAGAGTGCCAAATCTATTGCACGAAAGCGTACCTTACGGTAAGGATGAAAACGACAACTTAGAGATTAAAAGATGGGGTGAGATACCAAAGTTTGATTTCGAAATCAAAGACCACGCTGACCTTGGCGTTTTGAGAGGTTTTATAGATTTTGATCAAGCTGCCGCTATATCTGGCAGTAGGTTTAGTATATTGAAAGGTCCTTTAGCAAAGCTAGAAAGGGCTCTTATAAACTTTATGCTTGATGTAAATACAAAAAACGGCTATCAGGAGATGATAGTACCTCATCTTGTAAAGCCTCAAACGTTGGTAGGCACTGGACAGCTTCCAAAATTTCAAGAAGAGCTTTACTATGTAAAAGATGATGATCTTTACCTCATACCTACTGCCGAAGTCTCTCTTGTGAATGTATTTAAAGATACCATATTAAAAGAAGATGATTTACCCATTAACCTTACAGCTTATACCCCTTGCTATAGGAGAGAAGCCGGTTCTCATGGAAAAGATGTGAAAGGGCTAATTAGACAACACCAATTTGATAAAGTGGAGCTTGTAAAAATAGTTCATCCGGATAATTCTTACGAAGAACTAGAAAAGCTTTTGTCAAATGCAGAGGAGATTTTACAACTTTTAGAGCTCCCTTATAGAGTGGTGGCTCTTTGCTCTGGTGATATAGGTTTTTCAGCTTCTAAGACTTACGATATAGAAGTGTGGATACCATCTCAAAATAAGTATAGAGAAATATCCTCCTGCTCTAACTGTGAAGATTTTCAAGCAAGGAGAGCAAATATAAGGTTTAAAGATAAAACTGGTAAAAATAGGTTTGTTCACACTTTAAATGGTTCTTCCCTGGCAGTTGGTAGGACGTTGGTGGCTATTATGGAAAATTATCAAACGAAAGATAATAGGATTAGGGTACCAAAGGTTTTAAAAGATTACATAAAGGAAGAGTACATATGAGAAGTGCACATATTTTTAGACAAACAAAAGAAACGGCTATAGATATGGAGATTGACTTAGACGGCTCTGGTGTTTATCAAATAGAAACCCCTGTAGGTTTTTTAAATCACATGATGGAGAGTTTTTCAAAGCATAGTTTTATAGACATAAAGTTAAAAGCCGAAGGCGATGTAGATGTATCTTACCATCATCTTGTGGAAGATGTAGGCATAGTGCTAGGGCAAGCTGTGTCTAAAGCCTTGGGAGACAAATCTGGTATAAATAGGTATGGTTTTGCAATTTTGCCTATGGATGAGGCTTTAGTGCTATGCTCTCTTGATTTTTCAGGTAGAGGACTTTTTTACTACGATAGAAAAGATTTAAGAGGTAAGATTACGGAGTTTGACTTTGAACTAATATGGGAGTTTATAAAAGGGTTTGCCTTGGAGTCAAAAGCCACCGTACACATAAAAATTCTCGATGGACACATACTTCATCATATAGCAGAGTGTAGTATAAAGTCTTTGGCTTTTAGTGTAAGGCAAGCTGTAGCAAAACAAGGCAAAGGTATCCCTTCTACGAAAGGGCTTTTATGAAGGAAAAGTTTAGGGGCATTGTTCTTGGATCTGCAATAGGAGACGCTATAGGAAAATCTTTTGAAGATTTGGATATTTACCAAGTGGAAGAGTTTTACAGGGATTTACCTATAACAAGCTTTGTGGAACCGCATCCTAGCTCTCCGGCATTTTTTCAAAGACCAAACGAACCTTCAGATGAAACCACTGTATCAAGGCTTTTAATAGAATCTATATTGGAATCTAACAAGCTTGATATCTATAACTATTTTGATAAGCTTAGAGTTTGGGCTTTTGATGAATCAGCTCATAGGTACCCGGATCCATTCATACTAAAAGCCATATACAATTTATCAAACAACGTAACGGAAGGTTTTAAATTCTCTTCGATAGAAGGTATACTGAGGGTTATAGCCACTTCCATGCTTCACTTTGAAAACGAAACCGTATCGGAAGAAGCGGCTAAGTTAGTTACAATGCTTACTCATAGAAGTGATGAAGCTTTGGACGGCGCTATTTTGTTTAATCGCTTTTTGGTAAAATCTATAAAAAACGATGAATCTTTAGAGACTTTAGAAAATAGAATAGAACTTTTAAAGGAGTTAAAATCTTATGTCAAAAGCTTTTATACAGAAAAAATGTTAGATACGTTGATAGATGCTCTAGAGGAAGGATATTCCAAAGAAAAAGCTATTGTAAGCATAGGTAATGGTAATTTTGTGTTGGAGAGTTTAGGGTTGTCTTTGTATTACTTTTTAACAGAAGGCATCGAGTATCCGTTTGATGCTTTTGTTAACGCTGTAAACTCTTATTGGGAGTTTGGCGGTGATACAGACGCTATAGGTTTTATTACAGGGGCTTTGTTGGGTGCTTATCATGGGTATGAGTTCTTACCAGAGGATTTGATACAAAATTTAGAAAACCATCAGCACTATATATATTTAGCAGATAACCTTTACGAGCTTAGTAAAAAATTACATGTAAAATAGGTTAAAATATTAGTATGTTTGGATTCATGAATAGTGCAATAGGCATTGATTTAGGTACGGCTAACAGTTTGGTATTCATTCCAGGACGAGGCATTGTATTGGAAGAACCTTCTATAGTAGCTATAGACTCAAGAAAGCATAAAGTTTTGGCAGTGGGAACAGAAGCCAAGGAGATGCTTGGTAAAACTCCTGATTATATAAAAGCTGTAAGACCTCTAAAAGATGGTGTTATTACAGACTTTGAAATCACCCAGGTTATGATATCTCATTTTATCAAGAAAACCTTAGGTAAAGGTATATTAAAACCTAAGCCAAGAGTTGTAGTAGGTGTGCCTTCAGGTGTAACACCAGTAGAAGAAAGAGCGGTTATAGATGCTGCAAAGTCAGCTGGAGCAAGGGAAGTGTATCTCATAGCAGAGCCAATGGCGGCTGCTATAGGGGCAGATTTACCAATTTCTGAGCCCATAGGTAATATGGTGGTTGACATAGGTGGAGGGACTACAGATGTAGCCGTTATATCTTTGTCGGGTATCGTTATATCTCATTCTCTTAAGATAGCTGGCGACGAGATGAACGAAGCTATCATCGAATATATAAAAAGAAAGTTTAGTATGCTTATAGGCGAGCAAACCGCCGAAAAAATAAAGTTAGATCTTGGTTCTGCCGTAATACCAACGGAGAAGAGGGAGATGGAGGTAAGAGGAAGAGATGCAACGGGGCTTCCAAGGTCTATAGTTGTTGATTCTACGCAAATATACGAAGCTTTGGAAGATACGTTAAATGCCATAGTGAGTGCCGTTAGAACTACTTTAGAAAAAACGCCACCGGAATTGGCTGCCGATATAGTGGAAAGAGGTATTGTGCTAACGGGTGGAGGGTCTTTGCTTAAAAATTTGCATCATAAATTAACTCAAGACCTTGGTATAAAAACATACTACTGTGAAGATCCATTAAGAGCTGTGGCAAGAGGTGTTGGTAAAGTCGTGGACGATATAGATCTATTGAAGAAAGTATCCTTTACATGAGGCTTGGTTTTTTATATATTTTTTTGCTTTTTTTGTCTTTCATTTTTATTTTTTTTCCAAGTACGGCTTATTTGGTAAGCTACAATCCTTTTAATTATATAACTAACTATAGACTTTCTTCTTACGCTTTTATTAGCAATATGTTTAGATTGTATTTTGATTTGGTTGATGTTAGAAAAGAAAACGCTATCCTAAGGAAAAAGCTAAATTATTATAAAACCTTTAGCTATGAGCTTCAGAAATGTCAAAATGAAGCTAGACAGCTCTATTATATATCAAATAGTTTGGCTTTCATAAACAAACAATCAAACCCAAATGTGTACATTTCAAGAGTTGTTGGTTATGATACGTCTGGAAAGAAAAGCTTCTTGGAAATACAAAACAACGGCAAAATAAAAGAAGGAGATATAGTATCATCCAACGGATATTTTGTCGGTGTAGTTTATAAAGTCTATAAAGATGTGGCTTATGTTATGACGGTTTATAACAAAATGTTTAATACGATAGTTTATGATTATAGGACTGGTGATACTTATATTTATAAAGGTGGTTACCCTGATGGTAGCATAATAAACGCTACTTCTAGCGACGATATAAGGGTAGGAGATTTAATTTATTTTAGAAGCTTAAAAAACCAAGATATACCGTATTTATTGGTGGGCAAAGTTTTAGAGGTTAATAGATCGAAAAATTTATTTTTTTTAAACGTTAAACTAAGACCTATGGCCAATCCCAATATATATGATTTTGTGGTGGTATTAAATAGATGAATGGTAAACGTTTTGCTGTTTGGTTTTTTGTACTTTTTATACTGGAATTCTTTTTTTTAGAAGGAAACGGCGTGTATCCATTTCCAGAAGCATTTTTACCTTTGATATTTTTAAATTTAGAAAATAAGTATATTCCGCTTTGGTCATTTTTAATGGGTATTTTAATGGACCTCAGCGTAAACACGTTGGGAGTTTTTACTTTCAGCTATACGCTTTATAGTATAATAATAAGACTTTTGCTTAGCTATACTTTAGAAACCAATTTTTTAAAAGTGCCCATGTTTTTTATTTTTGATCTGCTTGTAAAGCTAACAAACGTTGGTATTATTTATATAAAGTATGGTCATGTTGATTTTGGATTTTTAGGGTTTTTCATGTCAATTTTTATAGATTGTATAATATTTTTTGTGTTAGACAGGTTTTATAAAAATGTATGAGAAAAAATTACATTGTTTTTGCGCTTTTAATATTGATAGCTTATATTGCAATAGGTGCTAGATTATTTTATTTACAGGTAATAAAAGGAAGTAAGTATTATGAAGAGTCTAAGCAAAACTATACCAGACTCCAGATACTTTACCCTCCAAGAGGCGCTATAGAAAGCTCGGATGGTGTAAAGCTTGCCTATGACGTTCCCACCTACGATCTTTACATAGATCCTCAAGAAATATCCGAAAATAAAGATTTATCAAAAGAGATAAAAATATTTAAAAACATGTTTGGTATAGATATAACTAATACTATAAAGGTAAATAAAAATTCTATAACACCTATAAAAATTATGGACAATTTAAGCACCCAACAGCTAGAAACGTTTTATGCAAATTCTTATAAATTTCCTGGTATTTTTGTGGGTATAGTGCCAAAAAGGGTATATCCTTATGGAGATGAATACGCTCACATCTTAGGCTATGTAGGCTTGCCGTCTCAAAAAGATTTGAAAGAATATAATATAGGTCCTCAAAGTCTTGTAGGTAAGGCTGGTATTGAAAAGCGATTCAACAAATATCTTATAGGTGAACTTGGTTATAAAAAAATAATGGTAAATGCTTTAGGAAAAGAGCTTTACACTATTGATAAAAAATTACCCGCGCAGGGTGATACGGTGGTGCTTACTATAAACTCACAAATTCAAGACATAGTGCATAAGGTGTTTTTAAGCTCTGGCCAGAAAGTGGGTGCAGTTATAGTTATGAACGCTAACAACGGCGAGATATTGGCGCTGGATAGTTTTCCTGAATACAACCCAAACGATGTATATAAAGACTGGAATAAGATTATAAATGACCCCTTGAGACCCTTTTTAAATAGAGCCACTGAGGCCATATACCCACCTGGTTCTGTCTTTAAAGTTCCTATTGCTATAGCTGCATTAAAATACGGTGTTATAACTCCATCTTCCACCCTTGATTGCTCTGGGTACATTAAGGTTGGCAACCATATTTTTTACAACTGGCTTAGATACGACACAGGGTATCAGACAATAGACCAAGCTATTCAGAATTCTTGTGATACGTTTTTTTACCAGATCGGTATGAAACTTGGGCAGAGGAAGATATACGACATAGAAAAAGATTTTGGTTATGGTTCTAGCATACCCTTTGAACTATACAACTCGCCCGGCTTTTTGCCTACTAAAAGCTGGAAATTACGGAAATTTCATCAACCTTGGTATGAAGGTGATACGGTTAATATGAGTATAGGCCAAGGATATGTGCTAGTAACTCTTCTTCAGCAAGTAACCATGATGGAGGGAATAGCAAACAACGGCGTAATATATCAACCTACCCTTTTAAAAGAAATAAAAACGGCGGACGGCAAAGTTATATTTAAAAACAGCAGAAAAGTATATAGATATGTAAAGGCGCCATTAGAAGACTATTCTATAGTTAAAAAAGGCTTAAGGGAGGTGGTTTTAAAGGGTACCGGTACAAATGCACTTTCTACCATTGTAGATATAGCAGGCAAAACTGGTACAGCTCAAGTAGTCTTTGGAAAACATGTAGGGCCAAACAGCCCGTGGAAATATCAACCAGATGCTTGGTTTGTGGGTTTTGCACCGTATAGAGATCCTAAGTATGTGGTGGGTGTTATAGTGGAGCATGGTATTGAAGGAAACCTCACAGCCGCTCCTATTGTAAAAAGGATATTGGAACAAATATATATAAAAGGTATAAACAGAGAAATAAATTAGTTGCAACATAGTTGTTGCATGCAATAGCTCTATTCTCTTTAAAGCCTTGTTTATCAACACATATAAATATGGCATCATAATTGCTTATCTTTTTACAAATCTCTAAGGAGGTGCCATATGGCAAAACTTAGTAAGCTTCATCATCTTATGCAAGTACCAGGCGCAGTTGCTGCCGGTGAGTTTTCCGATGACGGCAGGCTTTTAAATTACATCGGTAGTTTGGATGAAAAGTCCGCAGAGATAGCAGCCCTTATGTGTGCTGCCAACAAAGCGATAGGTAACATGCAAGCCAAAGGTTGGACAGTTTATGCGGGTAAAGACGGATTCTTTCCAGTGATCGGGTTTGCAGTTGCAGGTGGCAAGTATGCAGCCTGTGTAATGGGGAATGCTGGGGTTTTTGTAGAGCTATCAAAAGCTGATTTCGACAAAGCCTTTGAAGTATTATCAGAAAATGTTTAAAGGAGGTTTTAACCATGGCAGATTTACAAAAGTTTTTATCTATAAAAGGTGTTTTCGCGGCAGGCGAGTTTTCAAATGATGGGAAGCTTTTGGCTTTCAAAGGAGAAATATCAGAAGAAGAAGCAGCAATGGCGGCAAAAATGTGTGCTGCCAACAAAGCGATGGCGGAGATGCAAACAGAAGGCTTTACAGCAATGTCTGGTCAAGAGTGGGCGCCATTTAAAGGGTTTGCCCTTAGTGGACCAAAATATTCAGTTTGCGTTGCTGGAAACGTTGGCGTTTTTGTAAAAAATGACGAAGTGTCATTTAATGAAGTATTTAAAGCTCTATTAAGTTAAAAAATATTGTCTGGGTAGAGGGGAGGGCAATAAATATTTAGAGGTGATTTATGTATAAATTTTTGTCTTTAGAGTGGATGGAAGCTTATAAAGAGCTTTGGAACAAAAAACAAGATCTTATAAATGAGCTCAATGGATTCACGGCTTCTATAAAGTATAAAGTTGAAGGCTATGAGCCGGGTGTTATGCTTTTGGTAGAAAAAGGTGCTGCTAAAAATGTTGATGAGGCTAAGGGTGATAAATATGACTTTGAAATGTGGAGTAGTATCGATATATGGAAGCGTCTTGCCATCAACGACTTAAGCCCGAAAGCAGCTCTTCTGACTAAAAAATTAAAATTTAAGGGATCTATGATAACTGCTATGAAATATATGAGCGCTTTTGAGAAAAGCATAACAATGATGAGTGAAATACCATCAATCTTTGAGTTATAATATGTTTATATGTTCTTGAACTTTAATCTATTTGAAAACATATCAGATGGTGTAATAATAGTATCTAAAGACAAGAAAATTGTCTACTTTAACAAAAGTGCTAAAAACTTTTTTCCAGATATTGCTCTAAACAAAAGTTGCTATGGGCTTTACAACATATGTGAAAATTGCCCATTGGAAATAGCCAAAGAAGAAAATAGAAATATAAACATATATGATGTCAAATTGTCTAATAAAAGGGTTTGCTTTTCTATGAACCCTATTTTTATGGAAACTGAATTTTACGGTGTAATAGAAATTTTCAGAGACGTAAGCAGAGTTATACACTACATGGAAGATGTTCACAAACAAAAAGAGTTTACTGAAAAAATATTTAACTCCATCGTAGAAGGTATAATAGTTGTAGATAAAGAAGGCAAGGTTATAAACTTAAACGATAGCGCTAAGAAACTATTATGTAACCTTGACACGAAAGATGCCATAGGACACCATGTTAAAGAAATTCTTGGAATTGATTTAGAACAAATGCCAGCTTTAGACAAAAGAAACGACATATATATTCAAACTTATTGTGGGAAGTTAAAAGCATCTTTGATGTTGTCTGCTTTTAGAGATGAGGGTTACATAATATCTTTTTACATACTGCCAGAACAAAACATGTTTTACGGTTTTTCTGAAAATGAATTTCATACAAAAAGCCCGAAATTATCAAAGGCTATTGATATCGCAAAATATGTTGCAGAACACAATGTAAACGTGTTGATAGAGGGGGAAACTGGAACAGGTAAAACACTTCTGGCAAAGTATATCCACTTTTTGTCTCCCAGAAGAAATAAGCCTTTTGTTAAAATAAATTGCGCTGCAATACCAGAAAACCTTTTAGAATCAGAGTTATTTGGTTATGTCAAAGGAGCTTTCACTGGTGCTATAAAAGACAAAGTAGGTAAAGTGGAACTAGCAAACGAAGGGACCCTTTTCTTAGACGAAATTGGTGATATGCCGTTGTCTATACAAGCTAAGATATTAAATTTAATTCAGGAAAAAGAGATAGAAAGGTTGGGAGACAATAAAACTTTAAAGGTAGATGTTAGAATAATAGCTGCTACAAATAAAGATATGAGGCAACTTATTAAAAATAGGCTTTTTAGAGAAGACCTTTACTATAGGTTAAACGTTGTCAATATAACCTTGCCGCCACTAAGGGATAGAAAGGAAGATATTCCAACGCTTGTAAGAGGATTTTTAGAAAAATTTTCCGAAATTCATAAAAAAAGTGTAAAATCGATAAGATCGGAAGCCATTAAGCTGCTTTTAAAATACGACTATCCTGGCAATGTAAGAGAGCTAGAGAATATCATAGAACACGCCGTTATAATGACCAAGAGTGATTACATAGACGCTCCTGATCTTCCTGAGTTTCTAGCTTCTAATTTTGATGTATTTTTAGAAAACTTAACAGAAAAAGATTTGATAGTAAAAACCTTAAAACAAACAAATGGGAACAAAGCTGAAGCCGCAAAGATTCTTAATATGCACAGGACAACGCTTTGGCGCAAGATAAAAGAATACGGTATAGAGATATAACCATGTTATAATATTTTTATGAGAAAATTAACGTTAATTTTT
>PNJC01000133.1 GCA_002878215.1 Hydrogenobaculum sp.
TAATCATCACTTCTTATTTTCAAAAAACTCTGTATGCCTATGGGTAAAACCTTCACAGTTATATTATATATCTTTGGTTATTGCTAGAAGATATTTCCTCTTTTTTATAAATTTATGAACATATATTGATATTGTTACAAAACCCCAAAAAGGGGGATACGTATAAATTTTTGGTTGTTATTTCAAAGATAGGATGAATCTAGCGAGCTCTTCAGCTTGGGCTTGGGTGACGTTTTGAGGCGGCATCGGTACTGATCCCCATTTACCAGAATTTCCGTTTTTAATCATTTTTGCAAGGTATGGAACGTATTTTAGGTTGTGGTGATACTTGGCTGCCACATCTTTAAAAGCTGGTCCCACTACTTTGTGGTCAATGGCATGGCACGCAAAACATCCCTTTTCTTGAGCCAACGCTTGCGGGCTTATCGCCATTGCGCTTACCTGAGCAAACGCTACACCAGCCAAAGCCAGCATCATCATTTTACGTCTTAAAAGACCTTTCATAGGCTTAACCTCCTTTACTAGATATAAATTATTTTATACCAAAATCATGAAAAAATGATGAAGATTTTAGAAAATATATATGTGAATATTTACATATCACATTATAATTAGTATGTCATAGTTTATAATATATGAAGTAGGTTTGTTATGAAAAAATATTAGCCTTATCATCTACAATAGCCTTAGGATTTTTGATAAGCTCGTGTGCTGGTACAGATATGCAAGGGTTAGAATCAAGTGGATTGCTTTACCCTCATTCACAATCCAAATACATCATGGGAGCTCCAGCAAAAGCTTATCACAACGAACAAGCTTACAAACAAACCATAAAACCCACATCTATAAACCCAAACGCTATAAACAGCACAAAAACAGCCTCCACAAACAAAGAGCAAGCACCTGTTCAGGTAAAAAGAGAAATCGCCATTATAAAAGCCCCTTATCGTAGAGTATTTCAAGAGCTTATAAAGTTTTGCTCTTTAAACAACTACCATATCCTAAAACAAAGCTATAAAGAGGGCTTTATAAGGTGTGATATCACTACAAACACAGCGCAGTTTTATGAAAACCAAACACCAAAAGAAGTATCTAAATTTGTAGTAAATGCACCTTCTTTAGGAGGCTTAGCTGCTTGGACGCTCACTATGGATATGTTTATAACACCCGGGACAAACAATAAAACCATGATAGAGTTTGTGCCAAAATACTACGCCGTTAGCATGAATTCAAAAGGTAAGCTTGTTTTAATTTCAAACGGCTATTTTGAAAACAGCGCCATAAGTTTTATAAACCAAGATTTAAAAGAGTTTCCTTAAGTTTTTTAGCTTTTAAGAGAAACAAGCTTAAATTATATATTGTGCTATACTATTAAAACCTTGGAAGCAAACCTTATTGTCGATGAGTCTAAGACTAAAAAAGATATATTAAAAGCCGTCCTTAACGTTGCTACACCGGTTATTATTTCAAATTTGCTTTATACCGTTGAAACGCTTGTATCGCTTCTTTTGGTATCACATCTTGGCAAAAGCGCCATAGCTGGGGTTGGTTATTCAATATCAATGATGTGGTTTGTTTACTCTTTGATGGCTCTTACTTACAACGGAACGTCTATTATGGTATCTCATCGGGTTGGAGCCGGCAAGCCGTTTTTTGATGTGTTTTTAAGCGGTATGGTTTTATCGCTTTTGTTATCTATACCTATTGCCATGTTTGGTACAAAACTAATACCAGAGCTCATGCTTTTGTTTGGAGCTAAAAAAGACATAGCAAATATAGCAAAAATATATCTAAAACCCATCTTTTTGGCGGCCTTTATACAATTTGCTACAGAGGTATTTTACGCTACATACAGCGGTATGGGTCAGACTAAATTTCCCTTTAAAGTATCGGTGGTGATGAATATAACCAACATAGTGAGCTCTTACGTGCTTATAAATGGTAAGCTCGGTTTCAAGGCTTTTGGCATAGAAGGGGCAGCTTTTGGTATTGTAATATCAGAAGTGGTTGGATTTTTAATTTACGCTTATGTACTTTTTGCTAAAAAACCCTTTGGTAAACTTTCTTTTAAAAGCCTAAAAACTATCTTGGAAATGTTAAAACTTGGCATACCGGTAACAATAGATAGGGGTCTTACAAGTTTGTCTTTTAATCTTTTCGTGGGTTTTGTGGCAAGGTTTGGCAATACTATTTTAGCAGCTTATCAAATAGGTCTTAGGTTAGAAAGCATATCTTTTATGATAGGATACGCTCTTAGCATATCTGCAAGCGTATTGACTGGACAAAATTTTGGCGCTGGCAACATAAAAGGGGCTTTTAGAGGAGCAAAGGTAATTGCAAACTTTAGTGCTTTGGCAATGGGTATAGTTGGTCTTATAGTGATTGCTTTATCAAAATATATGGCTATGATATTTACAAGCGATAAAAACATAATACATTACGCCGAAATATATCTTATCATGGTAGGCTTAACGCAGGTATTTTTATCTTATAGCTTTGTTTTATCTGGGGCTATAAAAGGCTTAGGTAAAACTTACATACCTATGATTATAAACATAGTATCGTTTTGGATTTTTAGAATAATGCCTATAGTTGTTATGTTAAAATATATCTTCAATCCATTTGTACCTTGGGTATTTATGAGTGTTGAAACTGTAGCAAGGGCTATTTGTTTTTTGGTAGTATTTAAATATCTGGAGAAAAACTATGGATATTAACGCTGAACTTGTACAGCTAAGACAAACGCTGGAAGAGCAAAAAAAAGCTATAGAAGAAAAGGATAAAACTATAGAGACTTTAGACAGAGAACTTGTCAAATGCAAAACTGAATATGAGCTTTTAGAAAAAAGAAACAAAGAGATAAGGCAAGAGCTTGACAACATACTAAAGATAGTAGAAGACGTAAAAGCTATGATAGAATCAAAAGACCAATATATAAAATCTTTAGAAGAAGAAAAGAAAAGACTTACCATGTTAAACATTGGGCTTTTCATAGCAACGCTTGTCTTGATAGCCATTGTCATAGTATTTTCTCTAAAATCATGAAAACGCTTATAGTAGTACCAGCCCGTTTAAAATCTACAAGACTAAAGCACAAACCTTTGATAGAAGTATGTGGTAAGCCCATTGTAAGATGGGTGGTTGAAAATCTCAAAAAAACAGGATTTGACATACTTCTTACGTCAGACAGCGAAGAGGTTTACAGCGTAGTAAAAGACCTCCATATAGATTTCGTAAAAACAAAAGAAGATTTAGCCTCTGGAAGCGATAGGGTTTATGAAGCTTCAAAAGATTTTAATGTAGATTTTATTATAAACCATCAAGGAGATGAGATTTTTTCATACAAAGAGGATATAGAAAACCTTGTTAAAAGCTTACAAAACTCCTATGTAGCAAGCTTATACACAAAACTTGAAAAAGATTCTCCGGCAAACGTAAAACTTGTGCTTGACAAGGATTCAAACGCCCTTTATTTCTCTAGGTCTTTAATACCTTACAAAAGAAACGATATATCATCTATTTACCCGCTAAAACATATAGGTATTTACGCTTTTAGAAAAAATATATTAGAAACATTTGTAAAATTACCCCAAAGTACGCTGGAGCAGATAGAAGGTTTAGAGCAGCTGAGACTTTTGGAAAACAGCATACCAATAAAGATGGTTTACACAAAAAACTTTTATCATGGGATAGATGTAGAAGAAGACATAAACATTGTAAAGGAGATGTTATGCAAAACTACGTAATATGGGGGAGAAATCCCGTCATAGAAGCGCTTTTATCTGGCCAATCGATGGAGAAAATACTGGTAGCTCATGATTCAAAAGCACCAAAAGAGCTTTTAGAGCTTGCCAAAGAAAGGGGTATAAAAGTCCAGATTGCACCAAGGCAAAAGTTAGAAGAGCTTGCAAATACAAAAAAGACCCAAGGCGTCGTAGCCATACTAAGCCCTATCACCTATGTGCCAGAAGAAGAGCTTTTCAGAAAAACCATAAAAGAAAAAGGCTTTTTCGTGGTGCTTGATCACATCACAGACCCGCAAAACGTAGGTTCTATAGCAAGGACTGTCGAAGTATTTGGGGGTATAGGGCTTTTAATACCAAAAGATAGAAGCGCTCCAATAAATCCTACGGTGGTAAAATCTTCTTCAGGTGCCATATTTCATCTTAAAATCTCTAAAACTCCAAGTATAAGCAAGGCTATAAAGACTTTTAAAGAGATGGGTGGCTGGGTTTACGCCCTTGAAAAAGGCGGAAAAGATATAAAAGAAGTAGATTTTGCATATCCTATGTGTATAGTGCTTGGCTCTGAAGGAGAAGGCGTATCAAAAAATGTGCTAGAGCATTCAGATGTAAGAGTATCTATACCCATGAAAGGCAAAGTAACATCTCTTAACGTAAGTGCAGCTGGAGCCATATGTTTGTGGGAAGTTTACAAACATCAAGCAAACATAGGAGCGTCAAAAAAGTAATATCCAAGATAAGCTCTAAGATAACTCTCCAAAGCGCTTATAGGTGCTAAATTTTGCGGAGCCCTTTGCTCATACAACGGACTAGAGGCGAACTTTCTTAAAATAACACAAATGGCGTTGGCCAAAGAAGAAGTTTTTTCTATATCCATGTTTGCCAACGTTTCAATTCTAACAAGCCCAGTTATATCGTTGTTTAGCGTGGTATACCAAGTGTAGTAAAAGTTTTTTTGGTCTTGGCTTGTGTAGTGTATTATAGGTGTTCTTTGAAAAGCTCTTATTTCATATAAAAGCTCAAGATTTTTGGGACTTACAAAATATTTCCTATGAGATTTAATAAAGCCAAAAACCAGCTTGTTGTCCAAACCTGAAAATGTAATAGGCAAAGAGCCGTCCCATATTATAATCTCAGCGCTTGTATTTTTTGTATAATCCATCAAACTTTCATGCTCTAGCTGTTTTAATAAAACAAGATGATCTTGGTCTTTAGCGACTAAATCGTATTTTGCATCTTTTACAACTATTTGATTTTTTGGTATCTCTTTGTCTGGTATTGCTATTTTCTTTGTTTTTATGCTTTTAAAAGCCTCGAAATCATTATAGATATTGGGTCTCATCTCACATATACCGCTTGCCAAACTAAATAACCTAAGTCTAGCCTTGTTTTCTTTGTAAAAAATTTCACTATCAAGTCTTACTATACCATCAAGAAAAGCTATACCATCTGGTATACTCACATCTTTAATGTCTATGAGAGCCCAAAGGGAGTTTCCTACCTCTATATACTCATCTATACCCTGCGCTGTTTCTTCCCATTGACCTTCGTTTATTTTATCGCTGTCCCAAGAAGAGTTAAAAGCATCCGTCATAGTTTAAACCTGTTGATAAATTGCTTTGAGCTGTCCACAATGCTTTTTACAACCTCTGACTTGCTCTTTATATTTAAAATCTTTGAAGTATTCTTTTCTGAAGAATCCTTTATATTAAACACAGCGTTTACTATGGTGTTTAGAGCTGCATTTTGCTGTTCTATGGCTTTTGCTATTTGACTTATAAGAAAAGACATCGTTTCAAAGCTACTTATTATCGTTTTAAACTCCTCTGTGGATTCTTGAGTAGCTTTTACAGTGTCTTCTATAGCTTTTATAACTTCGTTTACCATACCGCTTATTTCGGAAGCGGCTTCTTGGGTGTTGTTTGCTAATTTTCTCACTTCATCGGCTACCACCGCAAACCCTCTTCCTTGCTCACCAGCGCGGGCAGCTTCTATAGCAGCGTTTAAGGCTAGTAGGTTTGTTTGTTCTGATATATCTATTATTTTTTCTATAAATTCTGATATCCTTTTACCAGAATGCATAATCTTTGAAGAAGCTTGGCTTAAAGCTTCCATCTTCTCCTTACTAGAAGCTATAGAGTCGTTCATAGATTTTGTAGAGTTGTCAAGCTTTTCTGTGCTATTTGATATATCCTTTAAAGTAGCGGAAAACTCTTCTATCATAGAGGATATAGCGTTAATTTCTTCGTTTTGCAACGATATATTCTCTGTAATGTCTTTTATATCTCCTTCAAAAGAGTCTATATGCTCAGATATTTTGTTGAAGCTATCTACAGAAGTTTTTAAGCTTTTAGAAAGCTCGTCTAAAGCGCTGTTTAGATTGCCTTTGATATTTTCAAATTCACCAGAAAAGTTTGACGATATTCTATACCTTAAATCACCTTGAGATAAAGATTTTGCCAAATCAAAAAGCTCCGCAAAAATAGTTTTTAATACATTTGCTAAGTTTCTATAAGAAGATACGATGTTTCCTATTTCATCTTTAAGGTTTACATCTTTCAAAGCGCTAAAAGCTCCAGAAGAATCTGAAAAATCGCCGTTGGATAGCTCGGATATAGAAGTTTCCATCTTGGAAAAAATAGATGTATATTTTGAGAAAAATCTACTCATCACAAAAAATACTACAATTATTACAACCAAATAAAACATAGATATACCAATTGACATAAATATACCTAGGTTTCTAAATTTGTTTAGATCAAGCTTTAGCGTCAAAGCTCCTAAAACTGTCCCTTCTTTAACCTGATGGCACTGTAAACAATTTATGCCTTTGTAGGATCTAGCTATATAAGGTATAGTGATTCTAAAAGAAGCGTTTTTTAAATTTTCATCAAACACGTATATGGGTTTACCAGTTTTCAAAACTTTGTAGTCTATAGCATCTCTTGGATTTTCGTTTTTAAAGCCTGGTCCGAACTGTTTGTCTACAGCTTCCCCTCTTATAACATAAACATCTTGAATACCTTTTATGTATTTTACTTCTTTTAGTATAAATTCTCTGGTAGCCATGGTTCCGTTTAGCATATCTGAATTGAGCCCTATTCTTACCGTTTTGGCAGCTATGTAAGCGGTTTGTTTAGCGCTTTTGACAGCTAAAGCTCTAGCGAGATAAAGTATGGCTACAGTGCTCACTATCCAAAGGAAAAAAAGAGCAAGCAATATTCTTATGTTTACTTTCGTTTTAAATTTCATGATAATATTTTAAATGAAAATCTTGATAAATGTCAACTAGTTTTTTATTTTAAAAAATCTAATATCATATTTTGTAGATTTTGCTCTTTTTGGCAAAACAGGCATAAATTTTGGTTTTCTTCCTTGGTATAAAAAGTTTTTCCGCAATTCTCACAGGTTCTTTTATCGGATTTTGAGATATATTCATATTCATAACTATATTTCGACGGTATAACGGCTTTTCTAAGAGTGAGAGGTTTTAAAGGATGGCTTATAGCACAAGCGTATTCACATAAACCACAAGCTATACAAAGCCCGTGAGAAAATTTTAAACCCCCTTCTAACTTTATAGCTTTTTGAGGACATATAGAAACACACGCACCGCATAGGTTGCAGTCTTTTGAAACCTCTATGTATCCAAATTTACCTTCAAAAGGAATTGTGTTAGAGCATAAATCTTTTATGTTTAATGGTTTAAAATTTTGCTTTTCTTGATTTTTAAAATGAGTATATCTAAACTTTGGTTTGTAGTCTTCATTTACAAAAGAAGGAATATACTTAAGTTTAAATATCTTTGATAAATATATAGTTTTTGATATAAAGTTTTTTATATCTTTTGAAAAGCTGTAAACACAATTTTCACAAGCGCTTATATCTATATAAAGCTTTTTTGAAGAAGATATGTTTAACAAATCTTTTTCACTAAGAGCTAAAAGGCAAGGTAGCACAACCTCGGCTTTGTTTGATTTTGCACAACCTACGGAAATTTCTTCTTTTTCTAAGCTTTTTATAGAATCAACATAGTTTATGTTTATCTTGATAGCCTCGGTAGGGCATACTAAAGAACATGCACCACAGAGGGTGCATTTAGAGGCTTCTACGGAAGGGCTTTCTAAATCAATAGCGTTTGCTGGACATATCTTTTCGCAAGCATCACACTCTTTTTTTGATTTTATCACATTGATACACTTTTTTTCGTCAAAACTAATAGGAAATTTTAGTTCTAAAAGCCCAACAAAATTTACCATGGGTATGTGTAATATCCAAACTTTAAGATATAAAACCTTAACAAAAACCCACCCATTAGTACCAATATAGAAGCCAATACCACAAGAGATTTAGAATGCTTTTTGATAGCGTATATCTCCAAGAAAAACGGTACTAAAAGTCCAAGTACTACGAAAAATCCCATAAATCCAATAGAAGAAAACATTTTAGAAATTATATATTTACCAGCGGCGCTTGATATAAAAAGATAGTTAAAGAAAGCTGAGATTATAATTATCTCCAAAGCAAGTAAGGCTATGTCGAGTTTTTCGTTTTCGTGAGCGATATTAGAAGGTGATACCAGCATAAAATAAGCTGTGGCAGTGGAAAGAGCGGATACCATAAAAAGTACAGGCAATCCTGGATTTGACCAGAGTGTTATAGCCGGTGCCGTAGATAACAATAGCCCAGTGTAAACAGCGGTTAAAAGCCCCATAATTCCACTTATGTATCC
Source organism: Hydrogenobaculum sp. (assembly GCA_002878215.1). Lineage (GTDB taxonomy): Bacteria > Aquificota > Aquificia > Aquificales > Aquificaceae > Hydrogenobaculum. The sequence continues at coordinate 8,476 of PNJC01000133.1, forward strand.
AAGTTTATCTACCAAAGAAGGGTTTAAGGTTTTGAGCTTTTGAGAAAAAGGAAAGTTTATAGAAGAAGATATCAAAGAAAGGCCCCATACAGCACCAGCAATAGTATATATCATAATAAACGATGCACCCCAAAATATCCAACTAGTAGGGTGAGTCCATACAAAAAATGCAAACCAAGGTTTAAGCATGTGTATAAGCAAGAATATACCACCAAAATTTACAAGCCCAATACCAAGGAGTGTGGATAGACCAAAAAGCAAGGGATGTTTTTCTTTTCTTATAAGATAAAAATAAGAGGATAACGCTCCCATTGAGCCACCCAATCCACCTAAAAAAAGATAAACAGCTATCATCCATCCCCAAGACGTCTGATGCACAAAGTGCTGATAATTACCAAAGTACATTGTAAGTCCGTCCATATTTACCTCCTTTTCAAATAGTTTGTTTATAAGGTGGTTCATCAAGATGATGAGATACAACACCTACAGGTGTTTCTTTTGAGGTTACATAAAATACCTTGGGCTCTGTACCAAGCTGAGGACTTAGCGGTATAGCCTTACCTTCTAATACAAGCCTTGATACGTAAGAATCTACATTTAAATCTCCGAACATACGGCAGTTGGTAGGACAAGTCTCTACACACGCTGGTTCTAAACCTTCCTTAAGTCTATGGTAGCACCAAGTACATTTATCTATATGAGGTGTGGTATGCCTTGCCTCTTCGCCGTAAAGTTTTTCACATTCGTCTACATCGTCAGACTCATAGGGATATCTCGCTCCGTAAGGACAAGCTATTACACAAGCCTCACAGCCTATACATCTTTCGTGATTTACAAGCACAATACCTTCTTCAGTTTTGTAAGTAGCTCCAGTTGGACAAGCGTAATAACAAGGAGTGTTCTGACATTGCATACAAAGATGTGGAAAAAATACGCGTTTTGCCTCTGGAAACTCACCTATCTCTATTTGCTCTACCTTTGTTCTCCACTTTTCTGACCAATAGGGAGTTTGATTTTCTTGGGCGCAAGCGGCCATACAAGCGTTGCATCCTACGCAAGAGTTTAAATCCACCACGAACACCCATTTTGGTATAACTTTTTCCATAAAAGCCTCCTAAAATGTTTAAGCCTTAACTACTTTTACAGTAAACTCGTTTGCTCTATATCCACCTATGACAGGCTCTGGTCTATAAGGTATCAAATCGCTTAATGGAGTTCCTAAGCCACCACCGTATGTGAGCTTTTTAGAAGAAGCCCCAAAAGACGCTGGTATAAATATCGTATCTGGTCTTATTAGCTTTGTAAGATGCGCCTTACCTTTTACTTTTAAGTTTGGATACATAGCATTTACAACAACAATTTCATCAGCTTCTTTTATACCAAGGGACTTTGCTTTTTGCTCATTAATCCATATACCGTAATAAACACCTTCTCTCCACTTTCCTATGCTTACTAAAATAGGATTATCCACTGTAGCAGCACAAGTATGAGATTGTAGCGGTATTTTACCGTGAGTTATAAAAAATTCGTTTTCTTCAAGCTTCACGTCTTCTGGCGCTATATCACCTTTCCATTTGGGTGGTATGTAAGCGATGAGTGGGTCGTAGTTTGGTTTATAGCCAAACATATTTTGTAAGGTGGCAAATATGTTTGAATAAATTTCCATACGCCCGCTTGGAGTAGGTACAGGTTGATGCCACGGGACGGAGTATTTAGCCATAAGCTCTTCTCTATCCATTACATTTATTACACCGTTTCTTGATATTTCCTCATCAAGCTCTTTTACGGATTTTGTCACTCCTTTATACTCTTTTAGCTCATCAGCTACCATTCTAAGTTGAAGTTCTCTTATGGCTGGTACTATTGTATGGTATTTGTTCCAAGACTCTTCACATTTTTGATTGAGTTCTTTTTTGTCCCATTTCCAATACTGATAAATTTCTGCCATTTTGTCAAGCCAAGGTGCATTCAGAGCTTTTGATAGCATGTACATAAAATCCAAAGCGTGCATTTCATCACCGTCTTTTTCCATGGCAGCTTCCCTTGTACCAAAAGTATAATCGTGAGATGTGTTTATATCAAAAATAATATCTTTCTTTAGTATATATGGTATGTCTGGGAAAATAACGTCCGCATATAGCATGGTATCTGAAGGCATGGTATCAAAGCCTACCACCAAATCAAGATTTGTTAAAAACTCTTTCCATCTTTGGGTTTCCACATCACCTCTTATAAGATTTAGAGCATATATAAAAAGGGCTTTTATCTGATATGGTTGACCGTTCCAAAAAACCTCTTTCTTGGTAGATTCATAAAAGCCGTTGTCTGTAATATAAGGAAACACGGTAGCTTCTTTCCCTTTTGAAAGTTCTGTTTGTAAGTAGGCCCATTGGATAGACGGGTATCCATGTGTCCAAGCTTTTGGATTAAAAAAGTATTTAAAACCAACGTCCAAAACCCTAAGCATTCCTGGTATGTCTACGTCTGGATAGCCTTTGATGGGTATGGTGATTTTGTTGCCGTTTTTCTTTGTAAAATCAAAAAAATCTTTTATAAGCATCTTGTAGCTTCCACCCGTTATCCAAGTACCTGGCTTATCGTATCCACTCGTTATAGCTTGTATAATAGCCAACGTTTTTCTTAGTTGAATGGTATTTTCATACCTAGAGTCGTAAATTCCCGGTTCTATGATGGCTGGTTTCATAGTGGCAAACTCTACGGCGACTCTTTTTATGGTGGAGGCTGGTACATCGGTTATTTTGGAAGCCCACTCCGGTGTATAGTCTTTTGTATAGTCTATAAGATACTCAAATACGGTTTTTACGCTTTTGCCGTTTACATTGAGATTGTTTGTAAAAAGTGCTGGTTTTAGGTTTTTACCATCCTTAGATATTTTGTTTGTATTGTAAAAGCCAAATACTTTTTGAACAGAACCAGATATTTCATCGTAAACATACCAAGCTTCTACAGCACCGTCTTTATCTACATCAGACAAAAGTTGTAAATTTCCCTTCTCATCTTTGTAAGCCAAAAACGGAGCGTTTGTAAAATATCTAAGGATTTCTTCATCGTACAAAGGCTTACCGTCTTTTTGCTCTCTTAATATTACATGAAGCATAGCCAAAGCAAAAGCGTTGTCTGTGCCAGGTCTTATAGGAATCCATTCATCCGCTTTAGCGGCAAGTTCTGATGCTCTTGGGTCTAATACCACAACCTTTGCGCCGTTTTTAATACCAGCCCCAAACCTATGGGCTCTTCCTGTTGATATACCAGCCAAAGAACCGTTGCTTCTAACTGCCAATATATACTTTGCTCTATCGTAATCGCATACCACCTCATCGTGGGTGTTGTAGTTTCCAAACACCGTATGAAGACCCAAATGCTCTGAACCAACACAATGCTGTATAGGAGAACCATAAAGCGTCGGTATTTGAGCAGCTAACACAAAAGGTAAAAGATATGTACCGTAGAAAGCGCATCCTTGCCATCCTCCCATTAAAGCCATTTCATAAGGTTTTATATTTTTTAGCTTGTTCATCATGTAATCAAAAGCTTCTTCCCACGTTGCCTCTTTAAACTTCCATTCGCCTCTTTTAGAGCCTTCAATCCTTATGAGAGGTTTTTTAATGCGGTCTTTATCGTATATGTAAGATATACCGCTTTGACCTCTAGCGCATGCAACACCTCTGTTGTAAGGATGATGAATATTGCCTTCTATTTTCATAAGCCTATTTGGTTTGCCATCTACATAAGCTACCCTTACTTTTATACCGCAGATGTTTGCGCAAAAATTACATATATTTGGTTTGTAAGCGTATTTAATGTTTTTAGTTTGTATTGCCTTTGCCTGTTCTGGGGTTAGCAACTTTTTACCCACCAGCGTAGCAACACCAGTAGCAGCCATTCCCTTCAAAAAACCACGCCTTGTAACGTTCATAACAAACCTCCAAGTTAATACTAACTAAATCAAGCTCTAATAATATAATGACACTAAACAAAGAAAAAGTCAATATATTTATTTAGAAATAACGATAAAACAAGATTTTTATAAAAATTTTATATTTTAAGATAAAAGAACATCTTTCTCTATAATAGGGTGTACAAAACCTTTCAAAGAGGATTTATACCTTATTAAATCCCTAACTATGGTGGAGCTTATATGTATGTATTCTTGGCTTGGCATCATAAAAAGCGTTTCAAGACCCCCCAGTATATAATTACTCATCGATATTTGAAGCTCGTATTCAAAATCCGTAAAAAGCCTCACACCTCTTACCACAAGCTTTATATTTTTTGATTTGGCATACTCAACCAACGTGGTATCAAAGATCTCCACATAGACATTTTTTAAATTTTCGGCTTTTAGCATCTTATCAAAAAGATGCTTCCTAAGGTTGGCTTCAAACATTGGATTTTTGTGAGGGTTTCTCGCTATTGCTATAAATACTTTATCAAAGATACAAGAGGTCCTTTTTACTATATCAAGGTGTCCTAAGTGAGGTGGGTCAAAAGTCCCTGGATATATAACTTGGCTCAACTATCCAAAAGCTCCCTTATCAAAGTGGCAGGTTTTACCTCTTTAGGACATGCGTTGTTACACTTGTTGCAAGAAAGACAATGCAATATCAAAGTGTCTTTTGCCTCCAAAAGTCTGATATCGTGCTCACGGTCTCTAGGGTCTACAAAAAGCCTATAGAGTTTGGCAAAGAACAAAGGACCGGCATAATCTTTATCTGTAACTTCTGGACAAAAGCTCTGACAAGCATAACACAATATACAATCCGAAGCTTCTTCTATTTTTTTGCTAAGCTCCTGATTTATTTTTAAATTATTTTCAACAGGTGTTATCCAAGCTTTATAAGCTTTTATTCGATGAGACATATTTGAAGTATCTATAACCAAATCTTTCACAATTTCAGCGTTGTTTAAAGGTTCTAAAACCGTTGGACTTTCCTCTAAAGCATAGGACAACGCCTGCTCTTTGCAGATAAGCTTAGGAAAACCATTCACATTTACAGCACAAGTACCACATATACCAGCCCCGCAAAACTGTCTAAAAGCCAAAGAAGGATCTATATACTCTTTTATGTACTTTAAAGCGTCTAAAAGTGTCATACCTTCTTTGTAGGGCACTTCGAAAGTTTCAAACCTATCTTGTCTTCTAATGCTAAGCTTAAGCTTCATTTCTCCAAATATGTGTTTACTATATATTCTCTTCTCATAACGTTGGTCTGGATAAGTTCCCAAAGAACATCTAATCTTTTAAACCAGTAGTTGTTTATGGGCTTTTTAGAGGCTAGTACTATGCCAAATTGACCGTGTAAAGAAAAAGAGTTTAATATTGGTTTCATATAGTTATAAATATATGTTTCCATACCAGCTGGGTTTATGTTCATCTGCTGGTTGTTTCCGGTGTTTAGAGTCAGTACCGGAGGGGGACCCATTATTTGCACTATATCACCCGGGAAAAGCGGCGTAGCGTTAGCATGTGTATAGCCAAATCCAGCTTTCCTAAGAGCTATCTCTAACCCCCTTGCACTCACTCTATTTAAGGTAAATTCGTAATCTCCATCTTCCACAGACCAGTCTAAGCCTTTTCTAACTTTCACATAAGGTCTGTCTTTGTTAGAAAATGTAAATATAGCTACTCCATCTTCTTCTATCAAATCTTTAACAGCCTCAAAAAACTCATACGGGTATTCCAAGTTTCCTATCACATTTTCTAAAATCACAATACCAAAAGTTCCCCATCTATCTTTTAGGCTTTTAAGATATTGATGATCCAAACTCTTAGCACTATCTACGCTTATATTTTTAAGAGCCTTTCTAACCTTTTCTGTTTGAGCTTCACTTCTCTCCACACCGTATGCTTCTATACCAAGAAGTTCACTAGCCACAGCAAGAAGCTTACCAGCGTTAAAACCAACATCAAGCATCTTTTTGCCTTTCAGTTTGGGCTCTACATCAAGCAAAGCTCTTATAGTGGGATAGGTGTATATGGTAAATATGTTGGTAATGCCAAGTTTTTCTTTGTTGTCAATATTGTCAATATCTTCTATATCTTTAGTATCGTAAAAAGGTTTTAGCTGCTCTTTGTTTAGTATATCGTCCAATGTTTTTTTAGCTTTTCTTGGTAAAGAGAATATAGAACCACAAACGCTACACTCCCATAGCCTATATCCCCAAGACTTTTCAACCTCTTCAAAATATACGTTTGTTTCTTTACAGATTGGACACTCAGTGGGTATATCTTTGTCCGGATTTTCTATATAATGCACTATCGTTTTAAACTTGAAAATAACTTCATCTACATCTATGTTATCAAAACAAGGGCTGTAAAATTTCTGTTTTATTTGGGCTTCCTGACAAGGTCCCGCTACAGCGTGCATAATACAAGGGGCAGAACATGTATTGCCAAGATATTTAGCATAGACTGGTTGCGATGTGGTATAGCTCATCTTAGGGAAGTGTTGGGCTTCTGGGGCTACACCACCAGATATTACTACGCAAGGTTTTTTAAGAGCCGCTGCTATATGGGGTACAACCGTATCAGCGGAGATAACTCCGTCTACTTCTTGAATTGCCGCTACAAGATACTGAGGTTTTTCCATGTAAGGGGATAGGTTTTCCACATCCATCATATAAAGTTCTTTTGATATATCTACAGCGGGAGCTTCCCATTTTGGATGAGCGGTAATAAAAACATACTCATCCTTCATTTTGTCTATTATTTTTGATACAAGGTAAGGAGGTAAGCTTCTATGTATAGAGGAAGCTACCATGTGCGCCATTATTATTTTTTTACCGGGGTTTTCGTCCCTTATTTTTTGTATTATTGGCTTCATATAATCTATTGCTTCTTGCTTTGGCACTACAACCGGGTCTTTATCTGTTATATCGAACTGTCTTAGCTTGGCAGCCCAAAAATCTACCAAATTCATATAGTTGTAAAAGTAAGAGCCAACGTATTCGTAGCAGTCCGTATAATAATCTACTTCTTTAAACCTTGTGTAAGGAACTGGAGTATATATAAATTCATCTACATAAGGGTTGCCTTCCAATAGATTATACCCTTGTCTTGTTTCCATTATTATATAGCTTTTAGGATACTTCTTTTTAAGATGTTTTAATATCGGTGTAAACATCAAAGAGTCACCAAGGGCGAACAAGTTTAATATCAGTAAACTTTTTCCGTTTAAATCTTCACCGTAGTATTCTTTAGGGAGTTCTGGCACTTTTGTTTGTTCATAGTTATCTCTTGGAAGTTGTGCCATCAAGTCACGGGCTATCACATATCTACTTTTTTCCATGAATGTATGAAAATCTGCTCCGCCAGCGTAAGGCTGTTTAAAGGTTCTTTTTACTCTTATTATCTCCATATTAACCCATCCTCTTTAAATATCTTATAAATTCCACATTCATAAGAGAAGATGCTACGTTGTATATTACAGGTGTAACACCTCTTCTTGTAAGATCGTACAGCTTCTCCGGAGATATACCAAGAAGCACACCTGGGTCTGGCATCACTGCACCTTCTATAAGAAACTTTTCATCGTCATCTATTTTTAACTCTAAATCTGTTTGTCTTAAGATTTTAAGATCGTGCATCTCTTTTATAAGGTTTGCCGCTATTTCAAAATCCTGATAAAAACCAAGAGCCATTTGAGATATTTTTTGAAGATGTTCTGTGGCCTCTCCAAGAACATTTACAAACTCTATTTCTTCGCATTCGGTGGATTCTTCTGGCATCTTATCGTAAAATACCACTACGTTGTTGGTAGCCCTATCTCTTATAGCACCAAAAGGATAAAAATCAAGCACTTTTGGCTTATGGTCTATCTTCCATTTACCGTCTTTTGTAAGATAGTGGTTTACATCGCCTCCCAAAACAGCGAAAGCCGCAAAAACCCCTTCGTGATGAGCAAACACAATGGGATAAAGGGCTGCTAAATAAACCAACTCAGACATGCCAACCGGTACTATTGTGAAATCCCTACTAAAAGAGTAGTTTTTCGGCATGCAAATTTCTAAAGGTTTGTCCTCCACCGTATTTATAACTTTCGGGTAATTGTATATACCTAACATAAAATAATTATAGCATAGATATCGTAAAAGCTTGAAAAATTCAAAAATTTTTTATATTTAATATGATATGAGAAAGGTAAATCCGCTATGGTTTCTAATGCTCGCACAGATTGGACTTATACTTTACGGCTTTTATAGGCTAACGCTTACAAGGTTAAACGTAAGATGGTTTGAAGTCACTTGGGTTGTCGTAGGTCCCGTGATACTGATGTCTTTTTTTGGCATTTACACATATTACAATATAAAAAACGCATACAAAGAGCCTTCTGAAGTAAGGACATCAGACAGGTGTCCCGTTTGCGGGGCTTTCGTATATTCACACCCAAACACCATAACAGAAATTTACTTGGATGGTAGATATATGTATTTTGACTCCTTTAAAGATATGTTAAAATTTATTAAAGATATGGATTTTTATATATCTTACAGAAAGCTAAATATAAAAGACAAAAACATAAAATCTATTTACACAAAAGACTTCCAAACAAAGCAGTGGATAGATGGTAAAAAAGCTTTTTACGTCAACATAAACGACGATATATATGCGTTTTCATCCTTGGAATCCGCCAAAGATTTTGCAGCATTAAACAACATCCAAGAAATAAAGACTTTTGACAAATTGCTTTCATAGATTTTTATGATAGAAGTATTAAATATTTCTAAAAGCATTAAAAACAACCCTATAATATCCAACGTATCGTTACAAATACATCCAGGTGAAATAATAGGGCTTATGGGTCCAAACGGTGCCGGTAAAACCACGATATTTAACGCAATTTCTGGCTTTATAAAAGTTGATAAGGGAACTATAAAAATAGACGGTCAAGAAGTAACCCATTATCCACCTTACAAAAGAGCCAGGTTTGGTCTTTCTTTCTTGCCTCAAGAGCATTCTTTGTTTGAAGAGATAACGGCCTGGGACAACATCCTCATGTTTGCAGATTTTATATATAAAAACAAAAAAGATGCACAAGATATATCAGAAGAACTTCTTCAAAGCTTTGGGCTTTTAGAACACAAAGATAAAAAAGCAGGTGAATTATCTGGTGGTATGAAAAGAAAATTAGAGGTAGCAAGATGCCTTTTGATAAAACCATCCTACATAATGCTTGATGAACCGTTTGCTGGAGTAGATCCGGTGGCTATCTCAGATATAAAAAAAATGCTTTTAGATTTAAAAGAAAAAAATATCGGTATACTCATTACCGATCACAACGTTTTTGAGCTTTTAAGGTTGATAGATAGAGGTTATATAATAAACCACGGAAGTGTATTGGCGGAAGGGACTCCAAAAGATTTGCTAAAAAACGAAAAAGTAAGGGAAGTATACATAGGATATGAAATAGAGCTATGAAAAGCGTAGTACTTGTGTTTGCAGGGTATGATCAAACCTCTGGAGCAGGGGTTATAGCAGATGCTAGGACAATAACTTGCATAGGAGCTCATCCAGTTTGCATAACCACTTCTTTTGTAATTCAAAATACCAAAGGTGTAAAAGAAGTAATATTTTTAGAACCAGATATCATTAAAAAACATATAGATATACTTGATGTAAAGCCTAAAGTTGTAAAAATAGGCGTAGTAGGAGATGACAGCGCCATAAGGCTTATATCAAAAGCTATAGACACGTTAAAACCAGAACACGTGGTATTAGATACGCCTCTTTTTTCCAAAAACGACACACCTCTTTTTAAAAGTATAGAACTTTACAAAGATTTAATAGTATCAAAAGCCACCATCATAACACCAAACATAAAAGAGGCCTCTTTTCTAACGGGTATTGACATAAAAACTAAAAAAGATATAGAGCGAGCGGCCAACATCTTTCTCGATATGGGAGTAAAGCACGTAGTTATAAAAGGTGGACATAGAGAAGATGAACCAGGCGTTGATTTTTACAAAAGCATGGAAGAAAGTTTTGAAATAAAAAAAGATTTTATACAAACAAAAACTACCCATGGCACAGGATGCGTCTACGCTTCTTCTATAGCGTCTTATTTAGCTATTGGAAACGACGTAAAAGCTTCCATAATAAAAGCCAAAGATTACGTAGATAAAGCCATAAAACAAGGTTATATGTTAAACAGCGACAAAGATAGCTGGGGTGTACTTAACATAAGCACCCCATAGTTTTTATTTTTCAGCTTTTATCAAAACAAACGCCACAAACAACACAGCGCTTACAAAAATCGCAAAAGCGAACACGTAAAGTAAAATAGTCATGAATATATTTTACAGTATAAACATAAAAATAAAATAAAATTACACCGATATTTTTGATCTCAGTTTCTTTATGCGCCACAACGCCTTGGAATCTTCTGGACATATTAAAGAGAATGCTTTACCGCTTTTACCTATTCTACCAGTCCTTCCTATCCTATGTATGTAAAGCTCTGGATCTTCAGGTATGTTGTAGTTTATTACGATTCCTACGTCTTTTATATCAAGGCCTCTGGCGGCAACATCGGTAGCTATCAATATACTAACAGCACCAGATTTAAATGCACTCAGGGCTTTTTCCCTTTGTCTTTGCGTAAGATCTCCATGAAGAGCCTGAACTCTTATGCCCTTTTTCGTAAGCAAGAAAAATAAATCTTTTGCATCTTTTTTAGTTTTTACAAAAATAAGCATTTTTTCCATAGGATGGGTATCTATTATATGCATAAGCTCGTGTATCTTTTCTCCGGGTGAAGACAGTTTTATCATCTTCTCTTCTATGTTTGGCTTTAACTCTACCGATGGCACTTTCACAAATTTGAAATCGCTCTTTAAGAATCTTTTTGCTAAAATCTCAATACGGTTTGGTACAGTGGCTGAAAACATATAAGTGGTTCTTTCTTTTGGCAAAAAGCTTATTATGTATTCTATATCCTCTATAAAGCCCATATCAAGCATTTGATCAAATTCGTCCAAAACGAGATATTCTACGTTTGACAAATTTAAAGCTTTTCTATCGATGAGGTCTTTTATACGTCCAGGAGTTCCTATTAAGATATCCACATTTTTATTTTGCAAAATATCTAAATTCTGTTTTACAGAAGTCCCACCGTAAAATACGTAAGAAAAAAGCCTTTTATACTTGGTAAGCATATATATCTGCTCTTTTACCTGTATAGCCAGCTCTCTAGTAGGTGTCAGCACAAGAGCTTTAACGCCTGGTTTTCCCTTTTGAAGCTTTTCTACTATTGGTATGGCAAAAGCCCCTGTCTTCCCTGTCCCGGTAGCAGCTTGTCCCAAAATATCGTAGCCTTCCAACGCTAAAGGAATAGCATCTCTTTGAATGGGTGTTGGTTCTTTATATCCAGCATCCTCCAAAGCTTTTTGTAGTTCTAAACTAAGTTTTGAGAATAATGACATTTTGTTTCTCCTTATAAATCTTTTAATATAAATATAGTAAGTTTTATAGAATAAGCAACATTTATTTTTTATTATCAACAAACACCGCCCACACAGTGGGCGGATAGCCTTATAAAATTATTACTCTATAATCTCCAACATATATTTTTTGCCGCTTTTTCTACCCATAGCCGATACAAGCGTTCTCAGGGCTTTGGCTATGCGCCCTTGTTTACCTATAACCTTACCTATATCTTGAGGGCCAACCCTTAGCTCTATAACAACGGTTTGCTCTCCCTCGACTTCAACCACGTTTACCTTTGATACGTCCTCTACTAGGCTTTTTGCGAAGATTTCCACAAGATCTTTAGCTTGGCTCATACGTTACCTCCTATTAAGAATTTGCATTAACGTTAGCGTTAGCTTGTTTTAAAATAGCTTTCACTCTATCAGAAAGCTGAGCACCCTTTTTAATCCATTGGTCTATGGCTTCTTTGTTTAAATTTATTACGTTGCCAGATTTTGGATCGTAGGTGCCTAAAATATCCAAATAATGCCCCTCTCTCGGAGACTTTGAATCCATCGCCACTATCCTATATATAGGATGATGTGTTCTACCAAATCTAGCTAGTCTTATCTTTACCAAAGCTCAGTACCCTTTTATTTGGCTTTTAAAAACCAAATAGAGTGGATATTTGTAATCGCCTACCACTCTGGCGATATTTATATTTGAAATATTCTTCATAGTTAAAACGGAAGCCCTAAACCACCAAACGGTGATTTCTGATTCTTCAGCTTTCTAATCATCTTTTTCATATCCTGATATTGTTTTAAAAGCTTGTTAACGTCGGAAACGGTAGTACCGCTACCTTTAGCTATCCTTTGTTTACGGCTTAAGTTTATAATGTTTGGATTTGCTCTTTCCTCAGGAGTCATAGAATCTATCATTGCTATAATACGCTTGAATATCTTTTGATCAACTTTTATATTTTTCAGCTGAGAACCAACCCCTGGCAACATTGAAAGTACTTTGTCAAGAGGACCCATATTCATCATAAAACTTATATTTTTCTTTAAATCGTTTAAATCAAACTCTCCTCTCATCATTTTATAGGTTATAGCTTGAGCTTCGTCTTCACTAATGACTTGTTCAGCTTTTTCTATAAGACTCTGCAAATCGCCAAGACCTAATATCCTTTGGGCAATCCTATCTGGATAAAATTGGTCTATATCCTCCAGCTTTTCACCAACGCCTATATACTTTATTGGAATACCTATGGCATCCTTTATAGAAAGCGCTACGCCACCTCTGGTATCACCATCCATTTTGGTAAGAATAGCTCCCGTAAGCCCTACGACTTCATTAAAAGTTTTAGCTACAGAGAGGGCTTCTTGTCCTTGCATGCTATCAGCTACGTATATAACCTCAGAAGGTTTTACAGCTTCTTTTATGGCTCTTAACTCTTCCATCAGTTCGTTATCTATATGAAGTCTACCAGCTGTATCTAAAAATAAATAATCGTATTTTTTGCTTTTAAAAGCCTCAAAAGCCTCTTTTGCTATATCAACAGGGTTCTTGTCTGGACTAAATTCTAGGTATTCTACGCCTGCTAACTCAGATACACGCTTTAATTGAAGCATGGCTGCTGGTCTTCTTACGTCTGTGGATACCGTCATAACACTTCTACCGTTTTTCTTCATGAGGTTTGCTAACTTACCTATTGTCGTGGTTTTACCAGTCCCCTGAAGACCAACAAACATTACGACTCCCTCTTCTAAAGGAGAAGCATTTCCCCCTAGCGTTTTGACAAGCTCATCATAAACGCTCATTATAATCATATCAGTAGGGGACAAGTGAGTTTTTATCTCTTCAGAAAAGATACGTTCTCTTAACCTTTTAATAAAATCCTTCGCTACATCATAATCTACATCAGCTTCCAATAAAGCAGCTCTAATATCTCTAAGAGTATCGTTAACTAACTTTTCATTTAACTTTTTAGCACCTTTTAGCTTCTCTAAACTTCCACTAATCTTTTCCGTTAAAAGTTCCAACATAGTCTATATTATACCATAATGTAACACTATCTCAAAATATGCTGCAACACCACCAATATAAATATAAGCACCGCTGGAGACAAATCAAGCCCAGCTACAGGTGGCACAACCCTTCTTATAACCTCAAGAGGTGGCTCTATTATCTTTGCTAAAAAATCAAAAAAACTATTCTCGGTAAATTGTGGAAACCAAGAGCCCAAGGAATATACAATTATCAAAATAATATAAACCTCAATAAAGGCGTCTATAAGCCTAACTATCATTCAACAAACTCTATTATAGCCAACTCTGTGCTATCTCCTGGCTTCCTGTTTGGTAGTTTGACAATCCTTGTATACCCACCGTTCCTACCTTCAAACCTAGGAGCCAACTCTGTGAATAGTTTTCTTACAGCCTCTTTATCTGGAAGAAGCGACAAAGCCCTTCTTCTAGAAGCCAAGTCACCTTTCTTGGCAAGTGTTATAAGCCTTTCCACAAACGGTCTCAAAGCCTTTAGCTTGGCTTCAGAGCTCTCTATCTTTTCAAATAATATAAGAGACCTTGCCAAAGACCTCATCAAGGCGGTTCTTTGTTCAGCAGTCCTGCTAAAATGCTTTTTCTTAACTTTATGTCTCATATCATCACACCTCTGAACCTCTTTGTTCTCCTATATTCATACCTAAAGAAAAACCCATGTTTTTAAGAGCCTCTTTTATCTCAGTCAAAGCTTTTCTACCTATGTTTTTAGAGCTTTTAAGCTCATCCTCTGTAAGCTGCACAAGTTCACCTATGGTTGTTACCCCTATTCTTTTTAGTGAGTTTAAAGCTCTTTGAGAAATATCAAGCTCCTCTATAGAAAATGTAAGTTTTTCCATCAACTCATCTGGGGGCATAGGTTCTGGTAAAGTAGGCACTTCATAGGATATATTCGTAAGCATGTTCATGTGTTTTACTATAAGCTCTACAGCTTGTTGGACAGCAGTGTCTGGAGGCACAACACCGTTGGTGAGAAGCTCAAAAGTAAGCTTATCATAATCTGTTCTATCACCTACTCTAGTAGCCTCTACTCTAAAAGCTGCAACTTTTACAGGAGAAAAATCAGCATCAAGCACTATCCATCCAGCTTCTCCTATTTGCTCCATCTCATCAGACATAACATAACCCTTTCCTCTTTCTATGCGTATTTCCATTTTAAGGGTTATATTGGTAGAGTTTATTGTAGCAATGTAAGCATCTTTGTTTATGATGGTAACATTTGGAGGAGTTTTGATATCAGAAGCCAAAACAACACCCGGCGTATTTCTTTCTAAATACAAAATCTCTAAATCAGAGTCTTTCAAGTCAAATCTAACATTTTTAAGATTTGCTATAAGCTGTAACACATCTTCTTGGACACCTTCAATAGTAGAAAACTCGTGTTGAACACCTTCTATCTTTATAGCCGTGATAGCACTACCGTATATAGAAGAAAGCAAAACCCTTCTAAGAGCGTTACCTATCGTAGTGCCATAGCCCCTTTCTAAGGGTTCTACAACAAATCTACCATAGTTTTTATCTTTTTCTTCCCAATATATTTTCATCGGAAAAATAAACTCTTTCATATCTTTCCCCTTACACCCTTGAATAATACTCAATGATGTACTGCATGTTTATAGGCACTTCCAAAACAACATCCTTAGGCTTATCCACAACCTTACCTCTAAAATTATCCTTATCTATCTCAAGCCAATGAGGTACGCTTCTTGGGTCGAGATTTTCAAGATTTTGCCTTATCTGAGGTATATCTTTGGAATACACTTCTATTATATCTCCAACGTTTACCTGATAAGAAGGCACGTCAACTTTCTTACCGTTTACCATTATATGGCCGTGTGTTACAAACTGACGAGCTTGCCTTCTGGTACAAGCTATGCCCAACCTATAAACTACGTTATCTAAGCGTCTTTCCAAAAGCTCTATCATTACAGAAGCTGTATTACCTTTTGCTTTTGAAGCTTTATCAAAGTACTTTCTAAATTGAGACTCTCTTAAACCACCGTACAACATTTTAAGTTTTTGTTTTTCATTTAACCTAAGCCCAAACTCTGTAGATTTAGCCCTACGACCTTTGGTTCTACCGTGTTGACCTGGCGGGAAATTTCTTCTGGTTAAAATCTTGTTGCCGCTTAACTTCCCTGAAACAACAACGCCAAATCTTCTGTCTACTTTAGACCAAGCTTGTATCTTTCTTCCCATATGTCACACTCTCCTTCTAGAAGTTGGTCTACAACCGTTGTGAGGTATAGGGGTAACATCCCTTATGGCTTTTATTTTAACACCGGCGGCTTGGATAGATCTTATGGCAGACTCTCTACCAGCACCTGGACCTTTTACCCAAACCTCTGCCTCCTGTAAACCGTATTCGTTTACAGCCTTCTTTATAGCCTTCTGAGCGGCTACTTGAGCAGCATAAGGAGTACCCTTTCTGGTGCCTTTAAAACCAGTGGTACCACCAGATTCCCAAGCTAAAGTGTTTCCAAGAGAGTCAGTTACAGTTACTATAGTATTGTTAAATGTGCTATAAATATGTACTATTCCACTGCTTACATTACGCTTTTCTTTCTTTGTTTCTTTGGTCCTTTTCTTAGCCATTATAAAACCTCCTTACTTTGATACCTTCTTCTTGTTGGCAACGGTACCTTTTCTTCTTCCTTTTCTAGTTCTAGCGTTTGTCTTTGTTTGCTGGCCTCTTACCGGTAGCCCTCTCACATGTCTAAGGCCTCTATAGGTACCTATATCTACCAACTTTTTTATATTTAACTGCACTTCTCTTCTTAAATCACCTTCAACCTTTATGTTTTGCTCTATATACCTTCTTAATTGATTCAACTCTTCTGGCGTAAGCTCACCAAGTTTCTTCGTAGATGGTATGCCAGTTTGCTCACAAACCTCTTTAGCCTTAGACCAACCTATACCATAAATGTATGTTAACGCCACTTCCAGTTTCTTGTGATCTGGTAAATCAACACCTGCTATTCTAGCCATATAAAACCTCCAACTTAACCTTGCCTTTGCTTATGCTTAGGATTTTCACAAATCACCATAACACGTTTTTTCCTTCTTATAATCTTACACTTTGGACATATCGGTTTTACAGATGGTCTTACCTTCATAAAAGCCTCCTAAACTCTATAAATAATTCTACCTTTTGTAAGATCGTAAGGTGTCATTTCCACCTTAACCCTATCACCTGGTAAGAGCTTTATAAAATGAATCCTCATCTTACCAGACACGTGGGCTATAATAGTATGCCCATTGTCCAATTTAACCCTAAACATAGCATTTGGAAGAGCCTCTTCTATAACACCTTCAAATACAATACCCTTTTCTTTTTCTGGTTCTTGATTCTTGTTCTTCTTTGCCATATTACCACTCCGTTAACACTACAGGACCATCTTCAAGTACAGCTACCGTATGCTCAAAATGACAAGCGTATTTGCCCTTTGCTTTTATAGTCCATCCATCGTTTGATTTATAAACAGCACCATTACCAGTGGTAAACATAGGCTCTATAGCTATAACCATACCAGGTTTTAACTGCGCATTCATTTTAGAAGTAATAACCTCTGTACAATTGGCTACAAAAGGTTCCTCATGGCTATTTCTACCTATTCCATGACCACCGTATTCACACACTATACCAAAACCATACTCTTTTGCCACAGTTTCTATGCTTTTAGCTATATCGTAAAGGTATTTGCCTGGTTTACATTGAGCAATAGCCTCATACAACGCCTTTTTGGTAGCCTCGATAAGTTTCTGATTTTCTGAAGAAATATTACCAACTCCTATTGTCATAGCCGCATCGCCTGCATAACCATCGTATATCGCACCAAAATCAAGACTTACAAGATCTCCATCCTTTATTTTTTTTGTTTTTGATGGAATACCGTGCACTACCTCATCGTTTATAGAAACACACAAAGCGGCTGGGTATCTTTTCTTAGAAAACGGCGGTTGATAGTTCAAAAAAGCCGGTATACCACCAAGTTCTTTAGTCTTTTCTCTAGCCGCCATCTCTAAATCGTAAGTTATAACTCCTGGTTTTACCATAGAAGCTATATATTTTAGCACATCGCTAACTATTTGACAAGCTTTTTTTATCTTTTCTATCTCAGATTTTGAATAAAGCTCTATCATAACATACTTTTTAGTTTTTCAAATACCTCTTCTTGAGTACCGTTGGCAGATACTACAAAAAGCTTACCTTTAGATTTGTAATACTCTATAAGAGGAAAAGTTTGTTCTTTGTAAACTCTCAATCTATTTGCTATAACCTCTTCTTTATCATCGTCTCTTTGAATTAAAGGCGTATTATCGTTATCGCATAAAGTATCATTCTTTGGCTTTTGATAATAAATATTGTAAGTGGCACCACACTTTGGACACACTCTTCTGCCAGAAAGACGCTTTATTATAACATCATCGTCTAAATCAAAGTAAAATACCTTATCCACTTGTAGCCCCATAGTGTTTAGCATTGTTTCAAAAGCCTCGGCTTGATTAACATTTCTTGGAAACCCATCAAAAACATAATTTTTATGAGGAGCTTGACTTAAAATGTTTTTTATCATAGCTATGATCAAATCGTCCGGTACCAAAAGTCCCTGCTTCATATACTCCTCAGCCTTTAAACCAAGGTGAGATTTCTTAGCAACTTCAGCTCTTAACATATCACCGGTAGATATGTGCTCAAAGCCAAGCTTACTCTTCAGAAGAGCTCCTTGTGTACCCTTACCAGAACCAGGAGGACCTAACAATACCAAAATCATTACTTTTTCCTCGTATAAGCTTTATACTTTTTAGTTACTATTTGAGCATCTATTTGATTTAACGTATCTAAAGCTACTCCAACCACTATAAGAGCGGTAGTACCACCAAAGTAAAAAGGTACTTTTAACCAAACGGTCAAAAATAAAGGCACAATAGCCACTATAGATAAGAAAGCAGCCCCTATGATAACTAACCTGTTTATAACACTTTCAAAAAACTTTACAGTTTGTTGACCTGGTCTTACACCGGGTATAAAGCCATTTGCTTTTTTTAAGTTCTCAGCCACATCGTAAGGGTTAATTAAAACAGCTGTATAAAAATATGTAAAAAATATTATTAACACCACATAAGCAAAATTGTAAGGTAGAGAAAGAGGGTTAAAAGCATCGTGTATAGCCTGAGCTATAGGATTTTTGATAAATCCTAGCACCGTAGAAGGAACTATTAAAAGGGATTGGGCAAATATAATAGGTATAACACCCGCTGGATTTAGCTTAATAGGTAAATATGTAGCTCCACCAACAAATTCTTGTCTTCCCACTTGCCTTCTTGGGTATTGAATAGGTATTCTTCTCTCTGCTTCTTGAAATATTACAATAGCAGCTATTACAGCAATTACTATAAGTATAGCCCCCACAAAAGCAAAAGGGCTAATATCGCCATGCCTAAGCATTGACACAAACCTTATGGTAGCCTCTGGGAAATTAGCAACTATGCCGGCAAATATAAGCATAGACATACCGTTGCCTATGCCTTTTTCCGTTATCATATCACCAAGCCAAACTAATATCATAGTACTGGCTACCATTCCAAGCACAGCAACAACTATGAAAAGTATTCCACCATGAGGAACAACAGGGTATCCGTGAGGAGATGTTTGATGTTCTAACCAAGTAGCTATGCCTAGCGACTGAAAACCGGCAACAAACACAGTTATATATTTTGTGTATTCGTTTATTTTCTGCCTTCCGTAATCGCCCTCTTCTTTTGCCAATTTTTGAAGTTCTGGTATTGCGCTTGACAAAAGCTGCATAACGATAGAAGCTGATATATAAGGCATTACACCAAGAGCAAACAACGTCATCCTCGAAAGGTTACCACCAGAAAATATATCGTACAGAGAAAACAAAGACCCCTTTAAATTGCTCATAAAATCCGTTAGAGCTACTGGGTCTACACCAGGAATCGGTATATGACTACCAAGTCTGTATATAGCAAATACTATTAAGGTAAATACTACTCTTTTCCTTAAGGTTTCTAATTCAAATATCTCTTTTAAAAAATTATTCACCTGCTGCCTCTAAAATCTCCACACTACCACCAGCAGCTTCTATTTTCTGCTTGGCGGAGGAAGATATAGCATCCACTTTTACCTTAAACTTTTTAGTCACTTCACCCATACCTAAAATTTTTACAGGCTTACCCTTTTTTATTAAGCTTTTAGCAAGAAGGGTTTCCTTAGTAATCTCATCACCATCGTTGAAATGTTTTTCCAGCATTGATAAGTTTATGACAGAATATTCTTTCTTAAAAGGACTCCTAAAACCTACCTTTGGTACTCTCATATGAAGCGGTGTCTGACCACCCTCAAAGTAAGGAGCCAATCTATTATCACCAGATCTAGATTTTTGGCCTTTATATCCTCTGCCTGCCGTTTTGCCTTTACCAGAACCTAAGCCTCTGCCTATACGTTTTTTATCTTTTACAGCACCTTCGTTTGGTTTTAACTCGTGCAAATTCATGACAGCTCCTCCACACATACAAGGTGTTTTACCTTTTCAAGATTTCCACATACCATAGGATTTTTCTCTAGCACAACCGTTTCACCAACTTTCTTTAGGCCTAAGCTTCTAACAGCCTCTTTTTTTGCCTTATCTTTACCAGCCAATCCTCTTTTCAAAACTATTTTAAGCTTCATAAATCACCTCGCGTATATGTTGTATCTTTCTCTCAGGTCATCTACAGTTGTACCTTTTACTTTAGCTATTGTATCTATATCTCTTAATTTTAAAAGCGCATCAAACACAGCTCTGACTACGTTGTGATGGTTTGAGCTTCCCACTACCTTTGTAAGCACATCCGTGTAGCCAGCCAATTCAAATATAGGCTTAGCAGCACCACCAGCTATAACACCGGTACCTCTTCTAGCCGGGAAAGCTATAATACGAGCAGCACCGTACTCTCCAACAACGTCATGAGGTATAGTACCATTTACTATAGGAACTCTTATAGTTTTCTTTTTTGCATCCTCTATGGCTTTTGCTATAGACAGAGGAACCTCTCTAGCTTTACCAAGCCCAAACCCTACGTAACCTCTTTTATCACCTATTACCACCAAAGCACTAAAAGAAAAACGCTTACCACCTTTTGTAACACGGGTTGTTCTGGCAGCCTCCAAAAGCCTCTCTTCAAACTGAATATCGTCAAGAGTAGTTATACCTTGCTCTATCCTTTTAGCGTCTATCCTTTGGTTTAAATCCTTAGCGCCCACGTTAACCTCCTAATTTATAAGCCCTAGTTCTCTACATTTTTCTGCAAAAGCCTTGACTTTACCATGATAAAGGTAGCCAGATCTATCAAAAACCGCTTTTTCTATACCCTTTTCTTTAGCTTTTTGAACCAAGATTTCAGCTACTTTTTGAACAGCTTCTATAGACTTGCCACCTCTTTTACCGGTGGCATCCACATATTCTTTGCTCAAAGATGATACCGTAAGAATGGTGTTGCCGGTAGTATCATCTACCAAAGAAGCGTAAAAAGCGTTTAAGCTTCTATAAATACACAACCTCGGCCTTAAAGCTGTACCGCTTATTTTCTTTCTTATCCTTCTATGCCTTTTAATACGCTTTTCTTCTCTTGTAAGCTTCATACCCTAACTCCTTATTTCTTACCTTTACCTGCAGATTTTCCTGGTTTTAGTTTAAGCACTTGACCTTCGTATCTTATACCCTTTCCTTTATAAGGATCGGGTTTCCTAAACTTTATAATTTCAGCAGCCACTTGACCAACTAACTGCTTATCTATACCAGATACAGTAATCTTATTTTCTTTAACCTCAAGCTTAATACCAGCAGGCGGTTTGTAGTATATTGGATGCGAATACCCTAAATTTAACTCAAGTTCTTGACCTTTCATAGCAGCTTTATAACCAAGACCAACCACCTCTAACGTTACCGAGTATCCCTTAGAAACACCTTCTATCATGTTTTTTATAAGAGCCGCAGTAGTACCATGCATAGCTTGAGCAAAAGGTGATTCTTCGTTTTTTGATACCGTTATTTGATTGTCAGCTATCTTTACGTTCACAATTTCGTGAACAGGCATTGACAACTTGCCCTTAGGACCTTCTATGGTTAAAATGTTACCATCTAAAGAAACTTTAACATTGCTAGGTATAGCTATCGGTTTTTTACCTATTCTAGACATGGCATTCTCCTTTTAATAAACGTATCCTATGATTTCGCCACCTTTTTTAAGCTTTCTGGCTTGAGCATCCGATATTATGCCGCTATCACAAGACACTATAGCTAAGCCAAGACCCCTTCTCACGTGAGGCATCTTTTTGATAGGTGTATAAACTCTTCTACCTGGAGTAGATACTTTTTCTATATTTTCTATTGCAGAGCGCGTTTTTCTTTGATCAAGGTATTTTAAGTAAACTCTTATAGTAGGTTGATTACCCTTTTTATGGGCATCATCCTCTAAAATTTCATAATTTTGTATATAACCTTCTTGTTTTAAAAGCTCTAAAATACGTTGTTTTAATTTAGAGTGGGGCACATCCACAAAATCTCTTTTTCTTTGAATACCGTTTCTAATTCTAGCAAACATATCAGCAATAACATCCATATATTACCACCTCACCAACTGGATTTTCTTACTCCGGTAATTTCACCGCTTAAAGCCATCTCTCTAAAACACAGCCTACACATGTTAAATCTCCTTAAAAATCCTCTAGGTCTTCCACATATTGGGCATCTATTTTTTTGTCTAGTGGCGTACTTAGGAAAATGCTTCAAATCCTTTACAACTTTTGCTTTTCTAGGCATATATCCTCCTTAATAAGCTCTTATCGGCAATCCAAGCAAAGCTAACAAATACAAGGCTTCTTCGTCAGTTTTTGCGCTTGTATTGATAAGAATATCCATACCTCTTATGGCATCTACTTTTTCGTAATCTATCTCCGGAAACACTATCTGCTCTGATAGACCAAAAGCATAGTTTCCTCTACCATCGAAAGATCTAGGGTTTAGGCCTTTAAAATCCTTCACACGTGGTAACGCTACGGATATCAGCTTATCCAAAAAGTTCCACATCCTGTCCTTTCGTAAAGTAACTTTTAAACCTATTGGAAGTCCTTTTCTTAGTTTAAAAGAAGCCTCTGATTTTTTAGCTTTTCTAATAGAAGGATGTTGACCTGTTATTAGCTTTAAATCTTCCATAGCTCTATCCAAATTTTTTATATCGCTTATGGCTTCTCCTACACCCATATTTACCACTATCTTTATTATCCTTGGAACTTCCATTGGGCTTTCGTAATTAAACCTTTCCATCAATCTAGGTACAACAACTTTTTCAAATCGCTCTTGCAATCTTTGTTTTTGCTTTACATCTGTAGACATAAGTCTTACCTCTTCACCTTATTTTTCTCATAAACGAGATCTATATTTTCATTACACTTTTTACAATATCTATATTTTCTAACCACGCCGTCTTTCTCTTCTATTCTAAAGCCTACTCTCGTAGGTTTTTCACATTTTGGGCATACAAGCATCACCTTAGATATAGGCATAGGAAGCTCTATCTCGTATATACCGCCTTCTCTTCTTCCTTCTATAGCCTTAACGTGCTTTTTAGCTACGTTGATGTTTTTAACAATTACTTTACCACTTTTACTATCTAAAAATTCAACAGTGCTTACCTTACCTCTGTCTTTGCCAGCTAATACTTTTACTTTATCGCCTCGTTTTATCTTAAAAGCCATTATACAACCTCCGCAGCCAAGGAAGCAATCTTGGTAAAACCTCTATTTCTGACTTCTCTTGCTATAGGTCCTAATATACGAGTACCAAGGGATTCACCATACTGGTTTAGCAGTATGACAGCGTTATCATCAAATTTTATATAAGAACCGTCGCTTCTTTTTAGCTCTTTAGCAACTCTCACTACCACAGCCCTATAAACTTTACCTTTTTTAGCTGCACCATTTGGGGTTGCTTCTTTAACAGTTACCGTTACTACATCTCCAACGCTAACATACTGCCTTAGAGCATAAGGTATACCTATTATCTGCACCTTTTTTGCTCCAGAATTATCAGCTACATTCAAATAACTCTGCCTCTGTATCATAAGCTCTCTCCTGAATAAAGCATTCTAAAACGAATATTATAGCATAATTTATCTAAGACTGCAAAGAAGAATTTTTAGATAAAATTTTAACTACTACCCATCTTTTTGTTTTGGATATCGGTCTAGTCTCTCTAATAAGCACAACATCGCCAATAGAGCAAGCATTCTCTGGATCGTGAGCATGGAATTTGGTAGATTTTATAACTCTTTTGCCGTACAATGGATCTGGCATTTCTCTATTTACTTTTACAACTACAGATTTGTCCATCTTGTTGCTAACAACAATGCCTTTAAACTCTTTTCTCTTCTGATGCCACTTTTTCTCTTTCATACTGCTTGGCCTCTCTTCTTTTCGTTTATCACCGTCAAAATCCTTGCTATATCTCTCTTGGTATCTCTTATTTTAGAAGGCTCTTTAAGACCTTCAATCTTTTTTGTAATACGGAGTTTAAACAACTCTGTCTTCAGCTCTTTGAGTTTAGCCTCGAGCTCTTGTATACTTAACTGACGAAGATCTTTAGCCTTCATACGCTTATACCTCCTGCCTTAACAAGCCTTACCTTTATAGGCAACTTAGCAGATACTTTCCTAAAGGCTTCTTCGGCCATATCTTGAGGTACATCTGAAAACTCAAACATTATTCTACCAGGCTTTACAACAGCTACATAACCTTCTGGATCACCTTTACCACCACCACCTCTAACTTCTGCAGGTTTCTTAGTATATGGCTTATCTGGAAAGATTCTAATCCATACCTTTGTACCTTTTCTTAGATTTCTCACCAAAGCTATACGAGAAGCTTCTATCTGCCTTTGAGTAATCCAGTGGCTTTCCAACGCTTGAATACCATATTCTCCAAAAGCTACCTGATTTCCTCTAAAAGATTTGCCTTTTAAAGTGCCTCTTTGAGTTTTTCTATACTTTTGTCTACTAGGTTGTAAAAAAGACATTTCCTTATACCTCCTTTGCTTGGCTTACAAGGTCTTCTTCTATCTTTTTCATTATCTCTTCTTTTCCACCTTTTAGTATATCGCCTTTGTAAATCCACACTTTTATACCTAAAATACCGTATTTAGTATAAGCAGTAGCATAGCCGTAATCTATATCAGCTCTTAGTGTTTGCAAAGGCATCCTACCTACCAAGAACCATTCAGCTCTAGCCAAATCAGCACCACCTATTCTGCCCTTTACTTGAACTTTTATACCTTTTGCACCGCTTTTAATAGCATTGTCTATAGCCCTTTTCATGGCTCTTCTATGAGATACACGCCTTTCAATTTGAAGGGCTATATCCTCGGCCACAAGTTGAGCATCGAGCTGCGGTACTCTAACTTCGTCTACGCTTAAGCTTATGTCTTTATTTTTAACGATTCTTTCCAAATCGTTTTTTAATTGGTCAACTTCAGCACCCTTTCTACCAATTATTATACCTGGTTTAGAGGATAAAATCCTTACCCTTATCTTCTCTCCTGATCTTTCGATAGTTACTCTCGATATACCAGCTGATTTATATCTTTCTTTAATATATTTCCTAATAACAATATCTTCATGTAAGGTATTTGGATATTCTTTTTTAGAAGTACACCACTTGCTTAACCAATCCTTTGTAACCCCTATTCTAAAACCTATCGGATGAGTTTTTTGACCCATTACTTAGCCTCCTCAGTAGCTTCTTGCAACTCTCCTAAAGCGATAGTAATATGAGATGTATTTTTTCTCATCATAGTGGCCCTACCATGAGCTCTTGGCATCCACTTTCTAAACATTATACCCTTATCAGCTTTCGCTTCTAATATCACCAATTTCGTAGGATCAATACCCTTTTGCTCAGCGTTTGCTATAGCACTCTTTAAAACATTTTTTATTATAACAGCAGCTTTCTTGTTCATAAAACTAAGCTGGTACATAGCATATTCTACTGGTTTTCCTCTTAAAAGCCTCAAAACTTGGGAAGCTTTAAGGGGAGAAATCCTAGCGTTTTTATGAACAGCCTTACTTACCACTTCCATACTCATAATCTATACCTCACTTCTTCTTTACCACTTTAGCAGATTTATCTGGGTGCGATCTAAAAGTCCTAGTAGGAGCAAATTCTCCCAACTTATGACCCACCATTTCGGGGGTTATATATATGGGCACAAAAGTCTTACCGTTATGGACAGCTATGGTATGGTTAACAAACTCGGAAATTACTTGGCTATCTCTAGAATACGTCTTAACCACTTTTCTATCACCGGTTTGATTCATTTTTCTTATTGTCGCCCATAGCTTTGGATCCACCCAAGCTTTTTTGTTTACAAAAGCCCTAAATTCATCCCAAATTTCTTGATATCTCTTCTTGGCGTTTTCTATAAGCTCATCGTTGTTAGAAAACTCAACTTTTCTAACCTTTTTGTAAGCTTTTTGAGCTTTTTTATAAAGTTTCAAAAATGTATCTAAATCCTCTATCAATTTGTTTCTTTTATTCCAAGCACCTCTAAAGCCCATTATACCTTACCTCCAGCGTTCCTCTTGGATATTATGAATCTATCAGAATATCTCTTTCCTCTCTTGGTTTTATACCCTTTAGTTTTCCAACCCCAAGGAGATTCTGGGTGCTTACCTTTGGTTTTACCCTCACCACCACCGTGTGGGTGATCTACTGGATTCATAGCTGTACCACGAACGTTTGGCCTCATACCTAACCATCTAGCTCTACCAGCCTTTCCAAGTTTAACAAGCTCGTGCTCAGCCAAACCTACAACACCTATAGTAGCCATACATTTATCATTTACAAGTCTTACCTCACCAGAAGGCAAACGCACTTGAGCATAGCCTTCTATTTTACCTATCACTTGAGCTGATAAACCAGCAGCTCTTACAAGCTTTGCACCTCTACCGGGATTTAACTCTATGTTATGGATAAAAGTACCAACTGGGATAAAGCGCAAAGGCATAGCATTACCAGGCTTTATATCTGGAAGCTCCTTCCCTTTAATAGCATCTTCATAGCTTATAGAAACTACCGTATCCCCTACGCTAAGTTTGTCAGGCCATATTATGTACCTTTTCTCACCGTCTTTATAATGAAGCAAAGCTATACGAGCGCTTCTAAATGGGTCATACTCTATGGAATAAACTTTTGCTGGTATAAGACTCTTATCTCTTTTAAAATCTATCAAACGATACCTTATCTTGTTACCAGCACCTTTCCACCTGGAAGTAATTTTACCTTGCTGTCTACTCCTACCTAAAGCCCTTTTGTAATAATAAGTAAGGCTTTTTTCCGGTTCTCTTCTGGTAAGCTCAGAATAATCATAAAGTATAGCGTGTCTTTGCCCATTTGTCACAGGTTTTAACTTTCTTACACCCATATATATAACCTCACAAACTCATAAGATCTATTTTTGAATTCTTATCAAGGGTAATGATAGCTTTTTTATAACCTCTTGTGGCACCATAGACTCTGCCTCTTCTTGTTATCGTCCTTTTTACCCTTGGTCTTGCATAAAGAGTGTTAACAGCTTTCACTTTTACTCCAAACAGCTTTTCCACGGCATGCTTTATTTCATGTTTATTGGCATCCTTATGAACTTCAAATACATATTTGTTTAAATCTTCCATCAATCTATTTGTCTTTTCAGTGATTATAGGGCGTATAATAACTTCTTCAGGTGCTCTCATAAACTTACCCTCTCATAAATTTTTTCCAAGGCTCCTTGCTCTATCAACAAAGCATCAGCCCAAAGAATATCGTAAACATTAAGGCCTACAACAGGTAAAACTTTCGTGTTTGGTATATTTTTAAAGCTCTTAGAAACAACATCGTTTTGATCTTTTGTTACTACCAAGACTTTTTTATCAGATAGACCTTTTTCTTTTAAAAGCTCAAAAGCCATCTTAGTCTTGGGCTTTTCTAAAGAAGATAACAAAGATTCCAATACATAAATAGAATTATTCTTAGCTTTTGTGCTAAGAGCCATAGCAAGAGCTATTTTTCTATATTTTTTAGATAGCTTGTACTCATAATCTCTAGGCTTAGGCCCATGCACAACACCGCCACCAACAAATATATTCGCTGAGCGAGCACCGTGTCTAGCATTACCAGTACCTTTTTGAGGCATTATCTTCTTTTTACTACAGTTTACCTCGGATCTGGTTTTTGTGGAATGAGTACCTTGCCTTCTTTTAGCAAGCTGCCATCTAACCACATCCCATAAAATATGCTTCTTAGGTTCTACGTTAAAAACATCGTCTCTTAGTTCTACACCATTTACCAACATATCACACTTCCTGCCTTAAAAGATTTGATGATATAAACGACAAACGCTCCTGTTTCCTTTGAGCTTTCTTTCTAAAGGCGATATGACTCTTTTCAATATATACAATTCCATCTTTATGGCCAGGCACAGAACCCTTCACAAGAATAATTCCCTTGTCCTTTAAAACATCCACAACCAAAAGGGCTTGTACCCTTATAGTTTCGTTACCATGCCTTCCGGCCATTCTCTTGCTCTTCCAAACTCTACCAGGATCAGTACGATTTCCCACAGAACCTACAGCCCTATGATATCTGTGACCGTGAGACTTTGGAAAACCACCAAAATCCCATCTTTTCATGGTGCCTGTAAAACCCCTACCTTTTGATCTCCCAACTACATCCACCAACTCACCAGGTGAGAAAATATCAACACCTAACTCCTGACCTAATGTAAAACCAGAAATATCATCTACTCTAAATTCTTTTAAATATTTTAAAGGTGTTAAATTGGATTTCTTAAAATGACCAACCATAGGTTTTTTAAATCTACTTTGCTTTAAAGGAATACTACCTACTTGCACAGCATTATAACCGTCTGTTTCGGAGCTTTTAATATAAACCACATAGTTAGGTTCTACTTTAATAGCTGTTACTGGAATAGCAGTACCATCATTTAAAAAAACTCTCATCATTCCAAGTTTCTTACCTATAAGACCTATCATATCCTCAACCTCTCATCTTAACTTCAATGTCAACACCAGCTGGAAGACTTATCTCCATAAGAGATTCTATAGTTTGTGGTGTAATCTTTACTATATCCAGCATTCTTTTAAACTCTCTAATCTCAAAATGCTCTCTAGATTGATCAAACTTATGAGGTGAGCGCAAGACCGCCCAGCGCCTTCTAGAAGTAGGCAAAGGAATCGGCCCCTTCACGGAGCTTCCTGTTCGTTTAACTGTTTCCACTATTTGCTTGACAGATTGATCCAAAAGTCTATAATCGTAAGATTTAAGCTTTATACGTATTTTATCTTGCTCCATACTAACTTCCTCACTCTATAATCTTTGTGACAACACCAGCACCTACTGTTCT
>PNJC01000016.1 GCA_002878215.1 Hydrogenobaculum sp.
AGCTCCTTGTTGCCAGAAAACGCTTCTTTCAAGGTATCAAGAAAAAGAGATTTGCCAAACCTCCTTGGACGAGATAGGAAATAGTACCCGCCCTCTTCTAATTTTTTAACAAACATAGTTTTATCTACATAATAGTAGTTGCCGTTTCTTATTTTCTCAAAGGTTTGTATGCCTATTGGTAGATGCTTCATAATATATCATTATACCTTTGCTGTTATTTTTATGCTTTTAATAGCTGTGTTCTTGTTGTTTAAAAAGAAGCTTTAGCAACTTTAAAGCTATTTTTGGTTTTGCCGCACCGCATTTAGGATTTATGCTTTTAACTAAGTCTATAGCTGGTCTTCCTACTATCCATAAATGCCTTTTGGTTGCTATTTTTGACGCTTGCTTGTAATTCCGATATTTTTGAAAGAGATGCTGCTACAAAAAGCAATATCATAAAGAATATGTTGTAAAAAAGTTTATTGCCTATGATAAAAGCTCTTGAAACTAACGGATTTATTATTTTAAAATCTAATGCATGAGATACGATATAGTAATCGTTGGTGGTGGACCTGCTGGACTTTCTTGTGCTATTACAATAGGCTCTGCGGTAGAACATGATATGGAATTTGCCAAGGGTAAAAAAGTGCTTGTTATAGATAATGGGAATTCTGATCTTAAAAGCGCAAAATTAAACAACGTCCCCGGTGTAAAAAGAGGTACTTTAGGTAAAGAGCTTTTGGAAGATATAAAAAACCAAGCAAAAGAGTATTCTTGTGTAGAAATATTGGAAGATACCGTCCAAAAGATTTTAAAAAATAACGGCTTTGTAGTGCAAACTGCTTCTGGTAACACTTTTGAAGCTGATGTGGTAGTCTTAGCCTCTGGTTTTAAGGCTTTTGATATAGAAGGTATAGAGTTAGATGTTGTGGAAAACCCTCTTTCTCCTAAACCTGGAAGGGTGATGATAAAAACAAGCAAAAGCTACGAGGCTCTTGATAAAAATGCCAACGTTGTAGAAAATCTTTATGTAGCAGGGCTTTTGGCAGGTTTTAGCTCTATGTTTAGCTGTGCGGCTGGTTCTGGTGTGCAAGTAGGGATAAATATATTAAACAAATACGCTGGAAAACCGATAGTAATTCACGACGTCCCATAATATTTATTAGACTTTTTGTTTTGAGACTTCTTTTAGACTTTTATGATAAAATAATATCGTTATGTTAAAAGCTTTTAAAAGAATATTTGTATTGTTTTTAGGGATAACTTCTTTGGCTTTGGCATGGCACAGAAAGTATGAGCCCATGTCAAACTGCGATGTTAATTCTATTACTGCAGATGCCAGTTCTTATGTTGGTGATATAAAAGATATAAAGGTATCTCATACGAGAAAGGGTTGTCTTTACACTGTAAAAGGGAGCAACGGTATAGCAAAATTTGATGACGATGGCAATCTTTTGTACTACAAGAAAAAAAGATGAGAGCGGCAGTACTTGGTTCTGGGGCTAGAGAGCACGCTATAGTTTGGAAATTACGACAAGACCCACGCATAAAAGAAATATTTGTTTTTCCTGGAAACGCTGGTACTTCTAAGATAGCCAAGAATATAGAACTTAATGCCAGCAATATAGAAGATATAGCAAAATTCATAATAGAAAATAGGATAGATGTGGTTATACCAGGTCAAGAGATATACCTTGTAAAAGGCATAAAGGATTTACTGGAAGGCAAGGCTTTTGTGTTTGGACCCTCCAAAAGGGCTGCTATGCTTGAAAGTTCAAAAGATTTTGCGAAAGCTTTTATGTCAAAATATGAAATACCCACCGCTAACTATGGTAGCTTTACAGACCCTAAAAAAGCATTAAATTTTATAGAAGATATAGGCTATCCTGCTGTTATAAAAGCCGATGGACTTGCCTCTGGTAAAGGTGTAGTTATAGTAAATTCAAGGCAAGAGGCTAGCCAGGTTTTAGAAGATTTTATGGTAAAAAATAAACTGGGGGAATCTGGGAAAAAAGTAGTGATAGAAGAGTTTCTAAGAGGTGAGGAAGCTTCTTACATAATAGCTATAAAAGATGGTAAGTTTGGCGTAATGCCCACATCTCAAGACCACAAAAGGTTAAAAGACAACGACGAAGGACCAAACACCGGTGGCATGGGTGCATACTCACCAGCCCCTATAATAAACAGCGAAATGGATTTAAAAATAAAAGAAAGCATCGTAAAACCTCTGATGAAAGGCTTGGAACAAGAAGAATTTAACTATACGGGGTTTTTGTATATAGGACTTATGATATCCGATGGTAAGCCTTATGTTTTGGAATTTAACGTAAGATTGGGAGACCCTGAAGCCCAAGTGCTCATGATGAGGCTTGAAAAAGATCTAATAGATATAATTCACAATCCAGAAACGTTAAAAGATGGTATATCTGAAGAGTTTGCGGTGGGAGTTGTGATGGCTTGTAAAAACTATCCATATGGAAACTGCGAGCCAACACCTATAAGAAATTTAGAAAAAGCCCAAGAAAAAGGGGTTGTTGTATTTCAAGCTAATACAAAGCTTATAAACGATGAGATCTACTCTATGGGTGGCAGAGCGCTAACAGTGTGCGCCAAATCAAAAGATTTGAAAAAAGCTTTAGAAGACGTTTACGATGCAATATCCCTTATAGATTTCAAAGATGCAGTTTACAGAAAAGATATAGGGCGAAAAGCCTTTAAATACCTATGATTAAAAAAATATTTTTGTTGTTTCTTGTCGCTACTTTTTGCTTGTCGATATACTCTTGTTCTTCCAAACCATCTGGTGCTAAAACTATAAATATAAACAACGCTCAAGTTTCTGTATATTTTTCTCCAAACGGTGGAGCCTCAGATGCTATAATAAAAGAGATTGAAAATGCGCATTCTTTTATAGATATAGCGATGTATGCCTTTACATCAAGACCCATAGGTCAAGCCGTCATAGACGCTTATAAAAGAGGTGTAAAGGTTAGACTTGTAATGGATGTGCATGAAGCCAACACGAGGTTTTCTAGGTCAAGATTTTTTTACAAGGCTGGTATTCCTATTAAAACGCTACCCGTAGAAGAAACAAGGTTTGTAAAAGGTCTCATGCACAATAAATTTGCGGTGATTGACGGTAAAGAAGTAATCACTGGTTCTTACAACTGGACTGCATCCGCCGAAAAGCTAAACTATGAAAATCTTCTTATTATAAAAAGCCAAAAATTAGCAGATATTTATGAAAAATATTTTAACTGGATGTATTCTATAGGAAACAATTTTACACCGAAAGAAGAGAGCGGCTTTTGATATGGGATTTTTAATGGGTGTTCTTTTAAGTATATTTGGTTATCTTTTAGGTTCTATTTTGTTTGCAAAAATAATAGCCTCTTACAAAGGTATAGATATTACTTCTGTTGGGAGCAAAAGCGCTGGTGCTACAAACGTTACCAGGACTCTTGGTAAAAAGTACGGGGCTTTGGTGTTTTTCTTAGATGCTTTTAAAGGATTTTTGATAGCAATTCTTGATAGATTTTACATAAACCCAGATTCTTTATGGTTTGGGGTTGTGATGGTATCTCCTGTGATTGGACATATATACTCTTACAGAGCGGATTTTAAAGGTGGTAAAGGTGTAGCTACAGCCTTTGGTGTAGTGTTTGGCATATCTTTTTTGCTTGCTTTGAAGATGTTCTTAGTTTGGGCTGTTGTGTTTTATCTTTTTAGATACGTATCTTTGGCTTCTATAATTTCTGTTTTGGTGGGGTACTTTTTGTTTTTACAAGGAGATTTTAGCGTGCCACAAAAAATTGGTGCCAGCGTTATAGCTTTTCTTATACTGTACAAACATAAAGATAATATTTTTAGGCTTTTAAACAAAGAGGAATACAGGTTTAAATGAGCGTTTTTATAGCGGTTTTGCATTGGCCTGCTACAGATAGATACGGCAACAGAATTATTACATCTTTTACTACCCTAGATTTGCATGATATAGCAAGACCTGCAAAAACCTACGGCGTAGAGACTTATTATATAGCCCATCCGGTAGATGCCCAAAGAGAGGTTATCCAAAGACAGATAGAGTATTGGACTTCAGAAGAGAACAAGGATAAGCAATTTACAAGATATGAAAGCGTAGCTTTGGTAAAACTAGTTTACAACTATGAAGAGATCATAGAAGATATTTTGTCTAAGAAGGGTAAAAAACCTATAACGGTGGGTACCGATGCTAGGACTTACCCAAATACCATATCTTACAAAGAACTTTCAGAAGCTATAAAATCTGGCGAAAACGACTATCTCATACTCTTCGGTACTGGTTACGGTATACCAAAATCTTTGATGGAAACCTTTGATTTAATATTGGAACCAGTTTATGGGGCTTCAGATTGGAACCATCTGTCCGTTAGAAATGCCGCTGCTATCATTCTTGACAGACTCCTTAGTAGAAACAGGTGCTAGATGTTATATTGGCTTGGTTTAATCCTTAAAAACCATATATTTTTATTCAACGTATTAAGATATATAACTTTTAGAGCCTTGATGGCTGTTATTTTGAGCTTTCTTATTACGCTAATGCTATCTCCTATTTTTATGAGAAAAGTAACCGCTCTCAATAGATTGTACGGTGGTTATGTAAGGGAAGATACCCCGGAAGCCCATTCTAAGAAAAAGTTTGTGCCTTCAATGGGGGGACTTATAATAATACTAAGCCTTGAAATAGCCTCAATTTTACTAATGAGGCTTGATATAGTGCAAACTTGGATAATGGCTTTTACGGTTTTTGGTTTTGCCACCGTTGGCTTTATAGATGATTTTGTAAAGTTAAAAAATAAAAAAGGTATATCTGCAAAAGCCAAGATGTTTGGGCAGATTGTTGTGAGTCTGATAAGCGCTTTGTTGCTTTACTTTGTTATGCATATAGATACTCATATATACTTTCCTTTTTTTAAAAGCCTAAAACTAGATTTAGGATATTTTTACATAGTTTTTATCATGCTTGTACTAATAGCCACTTCAAACGCCGTAAATCTTACAGACGGACTTGACGGTCTTGCTATAGTCCCGGCCATGACTACGGCTTTTGCCCTTGGCATTATCTCTTACGTTGCTGGCAACAGCATACTGGCTAAGTATCTTGAAATTCACTATGTTGAAAACGCTGGTGAGCTTACTATATTTGGTATGGCTGTAGTGGGATCTGGTCTTGGTTTTCTTTGGTTTAATTCTTTTCCAGCTCAAATGTTTATGGGAGATGTGGGTTCTCTTGGGCTTGGGGCTGCTCTTGGTATGCTTGCCATTATGTCAAAGCAAGAGTTATCTCTTGTAATAGCTGGTGGTGTTTTTGTGGTAGAGGCCCTCAGTGTAATAATTCAAGTTAGTGTGTTCAAAATCACCAAAGGAAAAAGAGTTTTCAAAATGGCACCCATTCATCATCATTTTGAGTTAAACGGTACTCCAGAACCCAAAATAGTGGTAAGAATCTGGATAATATCTATACTTCTTGCAATATTTACAATAGCCACTCTAAAGCTAAGATGATAAAGTTACCAAATGGTCAAACGCTTTGCTACGGCATCTTTGGGTATCCGGTTAAACATAGTTTATCGCCTGTTTTTCAGTCTTTTGCTTTTAACAAAAAAAATATAAACGCTATATATGTACCTTTTGAAGTAAAACCAGAAGATTTGAAGGATGCTGTAAAAGGTGCAAAAGCTTTGTCTATAAAGGGCTTAAATATTACGATACCCCATAAAGAGAGCGTGCTGGAGTTTGTAGATGTGATATCAGAAGAAGTCAAAAAAATAGGCTCTTGCAATACCTTAAAATTTGAGGACAACATTATAAAAGCCTACAATACAGATTACATAGGTTTTAGAATGGCTTTGGAAGAAAAAACTTCTTTAAGCGGCAAAAAGGCTTTGGTTCTTGGAGCAGGTGGGACTTCTAAAGCTATAATATACGCTCTTACAAACTCTGGGGCAAAAGTTTATTTATACAATAGAACTATAGAAAAAGCCATTAAATTAAAAGAGATTTTCAATGTAGAGGTTGTAGAGACGATAGAAGATGTTTTGCAATATGTAGATATAATAGTAAACACTACGTCTGTTGGTTTAAAAGATGACGACAAACCTCTTTTTGATTACGACAAGATAACTAATAACCATATAGTTTTTGATGTGATATACAAAGATACGCTTCTTATAAAAAAAGCAAAAGAAAAAGGAGCCGTTGGTATAAACGGCCTACCCATGCTTGTTTATCAAGGTTTAGAAAGCTTTAAAATATGGACTGGTGTTGATGCTTTTGATATAGCACCTCAAATTTTCGAGCTTTTAAAATCGTATAAACCCTAAACTCCTTCTATAGCCTTTTCTTTTACTTGTTTTTTGAAAAGCGCTTTGTTTACAGCATCTAAAAATGCATTGGCGCTAGCTTTTACTATATCTGTATCTGTAGCTGTACCTGATGACTTTATATCGTTTAGTTCTATCAAAACTCTAGCTTCTGCTTGGGCATCGGCGTTTGGTGTGAGGGCTTTTATAGAATAATCTAAAAACTTGGGTTCTTGAGGTAAAGCTTTTTCTATGGCTTTTATAACGGCGTCCACAGGCCCATCACCGGTAGATGTAAGTACTTTTTTCTCGCCATTTATCTCTAAACTAACTGTGGCAGTGGGAAGTATGTTGTCTCCAGTTTGGACTTGAAAACTTAAGAGTTTTATAGGCTTGTTGTCGTGTTTCAATACATCTTTGTAAATGAGAGCTTCTATATCTTCATCGTATATGTATTTTTTCTTATCAGAAAGGGCTTTAAACTCTTCAAAAAGCTTTTCAAACTCTTCTTCTGGTAGTTCTACCCCAAGATCTTTTAAACGAGATTTTAAAGCGTGTCTTCCGGAGTGTTTACCAAGCACCACCCTATTCGATGGAAAGCCGACGTCTTCTGGTTTCATAATCTCGTAAGTCATTGGGTTTGATAAAACACCGTGTTGATGTATACCAGACTCGTGCGCAAAGGCGTTGTCTCCTACCACCGCTTTGTTTGGTTGGACGAAGCTACTGGTAATCCTACAAAGGAGTCTACTGGTTTTGTATATCTCTTTGGTGTTTATGTTGGTATACATGTTGTCAAAGTATTCTCTCCTTACTACCAAAGCCATCGCCACTTCTTCTAAACCGGCGTTTCCAGCCCTTTCACCTATAGCGTTTATAGTACATTCTACCTGTCTTGCTCCAGCTTTTAGAGCCATCAGTGAGTTTGCGGTAGCCATCCCCAAATCGTTGTGACAATGTACGCTTATTATAGCTTTGTCTATGTTTGGAACGTTTTCTTTTATTGACGATATAAGCTCATAAAACTCCAAAGGAGTAGCATATCCAACGGTGTCTGGTATGTTTATAGTGGTAGCACCTTCTTTTATAGCCTCTTCTATGATTTTGTAAAGAAAGTCTTTTGAGCTTCTGGTGGCGTCTTCACAGGAAAACTCTACGTCGTCTGTGAAGTTTCTTGCAAATCTTACCGCTTTTTTAGCAAGTTCTAACACTTCTTCCTTGGTTTTTTTAAGTTTGTATTGCATGTGTATATCGGATGTAGCTATAAAGGTGTGTATGCGTTTTCTCTCGGCTGGTTTCAGACTTTCAGCAGCTCTTTCTATATCTGTTTCGTTGGCTCTTGCCAAAGAGCATATGGTAGGTCCTTTTACCTCTGAAGCGATAAGTCTTATAGCCTCAAAATCCCCTTTAGAAGCTATGGCAAAGCCAGCTTCTATAATATCCACTCCAAGCTTTGCCAATTGATGGGCCATTTGTAGCTTCTCTTCTATAGTCATAGAGAAGCCGGGAGCTTGCTCCCCATCTCTCAACGTCGTATCAAATATATATACTCTTTTGTCATCCATAAAGATAATATCTAATTCTTATCATTAAAAACTATGAAACTAATCAGTTTGCATTTGCCCCGGCACTTGCTCCCTCGGTAGTTGCTCCAGAAGAATTGTTGTCGGATTTCTTTCCAGGAGGTGGTGGAGTGTAAGTTATGTATTTACCTGCTAGTTCTTTGGTTATGTAAGTGGTAGCTTGTACAACAACGCTTCTTGCCACGTTATCCAAAGATAGATTATGAGAGATGCTCCAGCCACCAGCAGCACCAGCCATACCAGCACCACCAGCACCACCTATACCCCATGATGTTTTAGAGCTATCCGCTTGGAAAGTTTTGGCAAGCACGGTCTCTGCAGTAGCAGGGTTTAACACGTTTATATCTATACCCATTTGGGCTTCTTGTTTTCTTTCAGATATAAGTCCCAATACTGGTATAAGACCGGCTCCTAAAGCGCCACCTGATGTGCTTAAGCTTATAGATGTTACATCTCCAGTTATCATATAATCTATCTTAGGTGGTTTTACCTTTTGTCCGGTAGCCGCAAGTAAAGCTTGCATCTTTTTATAAGCTTTTAAATCTATAACATGAAAGCAGTTTGTGGCTTGAAGAGCTGTGGTAAGCATATTGGTTACGCCTTTACCGACAGAAGATATGCCACCGTTTCCAGCAAAAACAGCAGCTAGTGCAGCAAAACCACCACCAGGAGCGTTTGGCGCTGTGCAAGCGGCAGCTTTACAGCTAA
>PNJC01000143.1 GCA_002878215.1 Hydrogenobaculum sp.
CCAAATATAAGGCTAAATTGAAAAATATTTACGAGGGCGCTTATAGCACCAGCTATAGTGGCTGCTATTGTTGCTATAAGTATGTCTCTATTTTTTATGTGAGAAAGCTCGTGAGCTAAAACGCCCATTA
This sequence comes from Hydrogenobaculum sp., assembly GCA_002878215.1. Classification (GTDB taxonomy): domain Bacteria; phylum Aquificota; class Aquificia; order Aquificales; family Aquificaceae; genus Hydrogenobaculum. The sequence continues at coordinate 131 of PNJC01000143.1, forward strand.
TTTCATCTTCGTTTAAAAGTCTTAAAAGTCCTGTAGTGACTACCACAGCGCTATGATGTTCATCTCTTCCGGTAGCAAAGGCGTTTGGTTGATCCATATCTATTATGTATAACCTTGGCATTGGTAAATTTGCCCTTTGGGTTAACTTCTTTACTATGTTAAAAAGAGTGGGTGCTTCTTGAGGGGTTAGTTCTTTTGCTCCATACATAGAAAGTATTATGGAATCTGAATAATAATAGCTTATAAAGTTTGTAAAAGCCGAAAAAATAAGTGCGAAAAGAAGGCCAGTCTGGCCTCCTATCATATAACCTACAGCTAAAAATATGCCTGATAAAATACCAAGCAGTATTGCTGTTTTAAACATCATATTATTTCAAAATCTTTTAAATACTTTGCTCTGCTTGGGTGTCTTATCTTTCTTATAGCTTTTGATTCTATTTGTCTTATTCGTTCTCTTGTAAGGTTAAACATAGCTCCTACTTGCTCCAACGTGTGCTCTATGCCGTCTACCAGACCAAACCTATACATAATTACTTCTCTTTCTTTATCTGAAAGTGTATTGATAATCTTTTCTATCTGTTCTCTTAGAAGTCTTCTGGCCGTAGCTTCCTCTGGGTTTGATATGCTTGAGTCTTCTATGAAATCTTTAAGGTGTGTATCTTCGTCATCTCCTATAGGTGTTTCAAGGGATATAGGCTCTTGAATAGACTTCAGTATTTTCCTTACTTTCTCTGGGGACATGTTTATAGCTTTCGCTATTTCTTCGGGAGATGGTTCTCTGCCATACTCTTGGAATAGTTTTTTGGATACTTTAGAAATTTTGTTGATAGTTTCTATCATATGTACTGGTATGCGTATAGTTTTTGCTTGATCTGCTATAGCTCTTGTGATAGCTTGCTTTATCCACCATGTGGCATATGTAGAGAATTTAAAACCTTTTTTGTAGTCGTATTTATCAACAGCTTTCATAAGTCCCATGTTGCCTTCTTGTATAAGATCTAAGAAATGAAGACCTCTGTTTATGTACTTTTTAGCTATAGACACTACGAGTCTTAGGTTTGATTTTACCATTATATCTTTTGACTCTTTTACGCGTTTTCTTCCTTGCTCTATAATGTTTATAATTTTGTTAAGCTCTTCTGGTAAGACTCCCAAACGTCTTTCTATGTCCTCTATTTCCCTTTGAAGAGCTAAGTAGTTTGACCTGCTTATCTCAAAAGTATGAAAAGGCATATGTTTTTCTATTTTGTTTAAAAGCTCTTTGTTTCTATCATAGTAAGACAACAGCTCTTCAACATTTGGATGTATAGCTTCAAACCTTCTTTTTTGTATCGATAAAGAGTTTAATTTGCTCTTGTAATCTTTGCATAGCTTTATAAACTCATCGGCTATTTTTTCGTATCTTGAAAACTTAATGTTTATACTTTTTAACGTTTTATTCATCTCTGCATGAGCCTTTAAGTACTCTGCTTTTGTTTTTTTGTCTTTGTAGGTTAAAAATAACGTCCTTTTTTCTATTACTGTTTTATATTTTTTGGCAAGCTCTATACCTTTTTCTATAAACACAGAATCCACGTGTTCTGCTTCTTCGTACTCATCGTAGTCTGTATGTTCTTCCTGCATATCAAGTATCTCTTGAGATCTCATCTTTCCATCGCAGACTTTTGCCCAATACCTTAGCACCATATCCACCAAGAAAGATGTTCTTAGTAATCCTCTTCTTAGTTGCTTTCTGCCCATCTCTATGTATTTTGCATGTTCTATTTCATCTGCTCTTCCAAGAAGAGCTATCTTGCCCATCTCTTTTAGATAGTATCTTACGGAATCGTTGTTTTTCAGATCTGCCTCTACTATGCTGGCAGATACTATCATCTCGTCGTCTTCTTCTAGAATTTCCTCATCAGCTTCGTGGTGTATAGCGGCTTCTGTCTCGTCTTCTAAAATCTGTATACCTTTTTCGGACAAGATATCAAACAAAGACTCCAACTCGTCCGATTCTACCAAGTCCTCACTGACATACTCGTTTATGTCGTCGTAGGTTACGTAGCCTTTTTCTTTGCCGATTTCTAAAAGTTGGTCTTTGCCTTTGGCTTTTCCCATACAACCTCCTTCAACACTAAGCTATTTAACATATAAACAAAATTTAAATTTTACCATGAGAAAAATGATACTTTTTTACATAAGATTTTCTACTAAGGGTATTCTTAATGTTCATAAGTTCGTCTTTGGTAACGACGCTTTGCTCTTTGATAGTCTTTGATAGGTATTTTTCAAGGGCATCTTTTGGAAGGTTAACGGATTCAAGCAATTTTAACTCTTCATCGCTTAGTTCTTGTTGATACTTTATCTTTTCTGCTATTATTATGGAGTTTTTATCAAGCCATTCTATATCCAAAGGGTTTATGTCTATATTGCACTCTTTTAAGGCTTTTAACAGTATCCTATCTTTCATAGGTATCTTTTCGCAAGAGCTATCTGTTTGATCTTTGTTTTCTACAAAACTTTTTTTACCAACGTATTGATCTATTACATGTTTTGGCAATCCTATCCCTAGAAGCTTTTGAGTGTATTGGAATATGTCTTCTGGCTCTTTAAGGTAAGAAGCCAACTCTAAGGCTATGTCTATATTTTTTGACTCTATATTTAAATCTATTATATTTTTTGATACTTTTAAAAGCTCCAAAACGCCGTCTTTTCCAAACTTCATACCAAATTCGTCTGGGTCTTTAGCATCTTTTATCTCTACGTAAAAAACCTTTATACCTTTGGCTATTAGATGTTTGGCGGCTCTTAAGCTTGCGTTTTTTCCTGCGTTGTCGTTGTCAAACATTATATACGAGGTCTTGGCATATTTTGATAAGATCTTTGCGTGCTCCTGGGTAAAGGCTGTCCCAAGTGGGGCTACCACGTTTCTTACGCCTATTTGATAAAGTCTTATAACGTCAAAATAACCTTCTACCAATATCACCTCTTCCTTTTCTTTTATGTAGGGAAGGGCTATATCTATGCCAAATAGAAGCTGTGATTTTTTAAATATAGAAGAGTCTGGTGAGTTCAAATACTTTATGGCAGATTTATCTTCGTATAAAATCCTACCGCCGAATCCCACAACGTTTGAAGATGTGTTTCTTATAGGTATTACAAGCCTTCCTTCAAATATATCTCTTATGCTCTTTGAAGATTGGTGCAGGTTTTGTGTGCTTTTATAAAGCTCAAGATAATACTCTGATGTATTTTGCAAAAATTCTACGACTTTGTAATGATTTGGTGAATAACCTATCCCGTAGGCTTCTACCGTTTTTGGGTTTATCTCTCTTTTTTGAAGGTATTGCATGGCCTTTGGGCTTTTTGTCAGTTCTTCGTGGTAAAAGTCAGATACTAAACTCATCACTTCGTAAATCTTGTTGTTTTTTTCTTCATTTTTTATGTTTATGGGTAGGTTGTATTTGATGGCTAACTTTGAAAGGGCTTCCATATAGGTTATATTTTCGTATAAAGATACAAATTTTACTACATCTCCACCTTTACCACACCCAAAGCACTTCCAAATTTGCTTTTGTTCTGATACCGATAAAGAAGGCGTTGAGTCATCGTGAAAAGGACATTTTCCCAAATAGTTGCTACCGCTTCTTTTTAGTTCTATATAAGAAGATATTTCTTTTACTATATCTATCCTTTTTATGGCATCTTCTATTGATATGTTGCCTGCTTTATTCTTTTCCAACGTGTAAGCTTTGCTTAGCATCGTAAATAAGCTAAACCGACTTTTAAAATTGTCAATGATGTTTTGTTAAGCATCATCTATCAGCGTTTCTACGCTTTTTCTCTCAAAGAGATTTGAAACTTTCGGCAATATAGTGGATTTTACCACCTCTTTTACGTTGTCGCTTTCGTTTAGCTTTCTGGCGCATCTTATGGTATCTCTCATAGAAAAGACAAAATCTATGGCTTCTTCAGATTGCCCGGATTGGTAATCTCTGTAGGCTCTTCTAATGGAGGATGCTATTTTTAAAAGCTCAAAAATTTTGTAAAGATTTCTTATGGTGATTTCAGATACGTTTATTGCTTTGTCATGGTTTATACCGTTTATTTTGTCGTACCATAGGTATATAAAATCTTCTTTTGTAAGACCTTCAAATCCCGTTACATAATCTTTTAGTATAAGGGCTTCGTCTGGATAGTAAAAACCTTTCTCGTCTTCAAAAGGTGGGTAATCTATGTAAAGAATATCCGCCCTTGATTTTATGTCTTGGGGAAGTTCTGATACTCCCAAATAATTTTGAGGGTTCATAGCACCCACAAAGAGCACATTTTTTTCGGCTTTTACTATGCTATCGTAAGAAAGATACATGTATCTTCTATAGTCAAAAAGAGGGTTAAAGACTTTTACAAGGGACGTAGGAAGCGTGTTTATCTCATCAAAAAATATTATAGCGTTTGGAGTTTCCAAAGCTTTTATAAGGTTTGATTTTGTCCTTTTGGTGCCTACTTTAGGGTCATATTCGTATACAAAGGTTATATCTTCTTTCTCCATTTTTGAATGGCAAGGTATGATAAAAAGTGGTCTTTTGGTAAGGGCGCTGTAAACTTCTATAAGAAAGTTTTTACCAACGCCAGCATCTCCCTCTATGATTACTATTCCTTCGTTGTATCTTAGTTGCTCGTTTAGGGCTTTTGATAGCATTGCTAAATTTTGCACAAACCAAGGCGTATCTTCAAAGCTCACAGTAGGATTTAAGCTCATGCTATCCTGATAACCAAACAGTCCATTTAATTTCGATAGATATCTTGCTATCCATTTTGGTTTATGCCTCATCTCATCTATGGTAAGGTAGTTGTTGTATCTTTTTGGTTCTCTAGTGATGCCGTCTTCTCTTACAAAAGATACCTTGGAATAAAGTTTTTGTTCTATAACGAGTTTTTCTTCTAACTTTAATTGCCACTTTAACTTTTTTCTTACATTTTGAGGTATCTCTACCTTTACATCCGCTATGTTTATCGTATTTTTGTCTATTTCAATCTTGTACTTTTCTAACCTTCTGCTTATTATAAACCTCTGTATTAGCTTGTTTAACCTATCAAAAGCCTCCGATTGTATATCTCTTGGTAAACTTAAGAAAACCTCTCTTGCTTTTTTTACCTCTTCCAAAGACTCCGCTTCTATTTGACTTGCTATAGAGTTTGTTGATATTGCCTGCTCTACTTCTTTAATATGTTTTTCTATAAGGTTTTTAAGAGATTCTAAAGCTTCTTTTTGAAGTTTTTCAAAAGCCTCTTGGTATCTTTCGTCTAAATTTCTGCCAAACTCTTGAAGTTCTTCGTAAATTTTTGCGTTTATATTTGATATTTGGCTTTTAAAAGCCTCAAACTTTAACTCTATGATTTTTTGGTAAAGCTCTTCTTCGGCTTTTTCTATAAGTTCTCTTATATCTTTAAAAGGATAAGACATCAAAGTCTTAAGCTCTTTTAACTCAGGGATGTCTTCTGTTTCGTTGTTGTTTAACCTTTTTTTAAAGTCCCTGTAAAGCCTTTGGGCATTTTTTCTTATAGCTTCTTGGCGTTCTTTTGGATAGTATAGGTCAAGTAAGTTTGTATCAAACTTTTTAAGATAGTAAAGTTTGTTTTCTTTATCTACGAAAGAGGTATATATAGAACCGTCTGGGGATACTTTTACTACGGAGTATCCGCCATCTTCTAATATTCCCATCTCTTGGCCGAGTTTCGTATCAAAAAATGTTAGTTTGTTTTCTTCCTTATCGGCTATAAGCGCTATATGTTCATACACATCTATATCGCTTGGATTGCAAGAGAGTGGATATCTAAAAACCTCTGTTTTTGTATCTATGTTGTAGCCTATCAAATCTTTGCCTGCTAAGTACAAGATATCATCTTTAAAAGTAGCACAAGAAGAGGGAATGTTTAATTCTTGTAAAACGCTTCCACTTATGTCTATAACAACCGTTTTTCTTGGGCCAGAGATAACGATGTTTTTATTTCTTAGGATTTTTATAAATTTTATTTGATCAAAATCTTGAAGCCTTATTATATTTTTTGGTTCTATGACACCTTTGTCAAAATCAAGCTCTACTATTACCACCTGATTTGATATAGCTCCGTATATGAGAAGACCGTTGCCTATATCTAAACCTCCGGCTGGTCTTAAACCCTCTTGGGTAAGTTTTATGCTTTTCCAAGACTTTGGGTTGTACAGGTCTACCATTTCATGCACTGAAACGTAAGGTGGGCTCGATATTGCGAGAAACCTATCTCTAAATACGATGTTAACTACCGCTTGAGAAGGTGGTCTTGCCGGAAGTCTTACTAAAGCGCCGTTGTATTTGTATAGGCTAAAAAGTCCGTGTCTTCTACCTGCTAAAAACCAATAACCATCTTCGGAGGTGGCCATTGTCTCCACCCAGTATTCTTCTATACGTGCATCCTTGTCTTGCTCTAAGTATCCAGGTGTAATTTCTATGTCCTTTATATATATTGACTGAGACTTAGCTTTTGGGTTTTCTTCTTTTTGCTTTCCTAAAAGCTTTTCCAATATACCTTTCATAGCATAATAAATTTATAAAAAAAAGTAATTGATGTTATAACTTTAGCTTTAATGATTATAAGAAATTCTTTATATAAGGAAGTTCTAATATGAGTTATATTTAAAAATGGTATGTTTTGTGGTATACTGTTAACTTTAAGGAGGTAGCTATGGAAGCATCAAGACGCGATTTTATGCAATATGTTGTAGGTGCTTTTGGTGCAGTGGCTGCTGTTGGAGCTGCCTATCCTATTCTAAAAAGCTTAGGACCAAGTGCAGCGGCAGCACTCCAGTCAAAAGTAGATTACGACGTATCTCAGTTGAAACCAATGGATGTAAGGGTCACATCCTGGAAGGGTTTTCCAGTGTTTGTTATGATGTTGCCAACACCCTTTAACTGGAATGGTCCAGAAAGAAACAACAAGTATAAAAACCACAACAGGGATATACTTGGCAACCACAACGTTTACGCTATCATAGGGAAATGTACTCACCTTGGGTGTATTCCTCTATGGAAACCAGACGGGGATTCTTCTGTGAATCCTTCGAATATTCCAGTGTTCCACTGTCCGTGCCATGGTAGCATATTCACCCCTTGGGGAGACAACATATCTGGTCCTGCGCCTTTACCCCTTGGCGTACCACCACAAGCTCTAAACGGCAATACGCTTGAGATAGGCACCCCAGGTTTTGTTAAGAAGCTTTGGAACCCTTACGCATAATAAGAGAGGAGGTTAACTTATGTTTGGTAAGCTTGCAAATTATATTGAAGAGAGAACCCATTTAGGTCAGATCTTCCAAGAACAGATGGTGGACTACAAAGTCCCCAAAAATCTGACTTTTCCTTACGCTTTTGGTGTATTGGCGATAATTGCTTTTACAGTGCAAATAGTATCTGGAATGATACTTTTGATGTACTACAAACCCTACGATACGCTTGCATTTGATAGTGCCGCTCTTTTTATATGGAAAGTTATACCATACGGATGGCTATTTAGGAGCATCCACGCTGCTGGAGCGAACTTTTTCTTAGCGGTTGTTTATCTTCACATGTTTACCGGTATTTACTACAACGCTTATAAGAAACCTAGAGAACTGGTATGGGTAATGGGATTCATAATATACTTCTTATTGCTTCTTACATCTCTTACTGGTTACGTTTTACCATGGGGACAGTTATCTTACTGGGCAACAGAGGTTACTGTTGAAATACCAGGTGCTATTCCGGGCGTAATAGGTGAAACCATATCTCTTCTTATGAGAGGTGGATACACCCTTGGAAACTTAGCCTTAGGTAGGTTTTTTGCCCTTCACGTGTTGATACTACCTTTAATACTTCTTGGTGTAGTTAGCATACACCTATTTTTGGTTAGAGCTGCTGGTATATCAAATCCAGATGGCAAACCCTACGACAAGAAGAAAGAAGGTGTACCTTTCCATCCTTATGTCACTTTAAAAGAAGGCGCTATAGCAATGTTTTACCTTGCTCTATTTTTCTTCTTCGTATTCTTCTACATGAAAGAATTTTTACCAGCCACAAACTGGGAGCCAGCTAACCCTCTACAAACTCCAGCAGAAATATCACCGGAGTGGTACCTAAAGGGCTATTACGCTATCTTTAGGTCAATACCCAATAAGTTTATAGGTTTTGTTACATTCAATTTAGTTTTAGCCCTTCTACTTCTTTTACCTTGGTTAGATTTTTCTCCTATAAGAAGCGCTAGAAGAAGACCTTTATTCTTTATAATGTATATTGTATTTATATTTGCTGGTGCTGGTCTTACTATCATAGGTACACTTCAGGCTACGCCTCAAGTAGCTAAAGTCGGTTTATTCTTTACCGCTTTACTTTTCTTATTCTTTATAGCGCTACCTATCATATCTTTCATAGAGCTTGGTTATTCAAAAGCTAAAGGGGGTGAACAATGAGCGTAGGTAATATC
>PNJC01000092.1 GCA_002878215.1 Hydrogenobaculum sp.
TATTGTCTTTCTTATGATTGATTTAAAATCGTATCGTAGATTTTCTGGGGTTATTTCCTGATTTAGACCAAAATCTTTTTTTAACAAGTTTTTTACGCTTTTAATAAGATTATTATAAAGCTCCTCGTCTTCCATGTAAGATGGAAAATCTATCGTAAATTCTACAATGGTGTTAAAAAGCCCATAGTTTACGCTTTCTATATCTATGTCGTTTCTTAAGGTCATTATTATATATCCCTCAAAACTATCCAATATAGCCTTTAACTTGCCTATATCTTCTATGCTATCTATATCTTTTAATATTAAGATATCTAAAAAGCTTATGTCTTCGTAAGACGGGATTTCAAAAGTATTTAAGTCTATAACCCCTAATATGCCTTTTTGGGTTTCTTTAATAAAATTTATAACGTTTTCTATTTTAAACATAGTATAGGCTTTATCTTCGTATCTTACACAGACCCTTTTTAGTTTTACAAGCGTTTGTGTGAATATTGTGTAAAAATCTTGAAGTGCTTTTGGTATTTCTGATTTTTCCTTCTCTTTTGCGTTTTCTCCTTCTATAGTTGGAGTGTAGTTTATTTTTTGTATAGAAGTACTTATTTCTTTTGAAATTCCTAAATCTCTTATTGTCAGGTTTGCGTCGTTTATAGCATTTTTCAAAAAGCCTGAAAACTTTATGCTATCTATACCAAATCTGTTTAACCTATTTAGCATTACAAACCCAGCCTTTTCATCGTTTTGAAGTATAAACTTTACACCAAGTATAGAAAGATATATTGTAAAAGAGAGGTTTATGGCTTGTTTTGATATTTGTAGTTTTTTGCTGGTGCTGTATTTGTAGTAAGGTGCATAAGAGGAGTATCCTATAATTATACTTTTGATAAAATCATCAAAACCGTAAAACACCTTTTCAAAATATTCTTTGTTTAATTTTATCATATCTTTTCCAAACATATCTTTTTCAAACACTCTTGATATATAAGAGTATAATTTTGATGGTGTTTTTATTAAGTTTAGTATTTGGGTTTTAATATCGTTGTATTTGTTTTTGTTTAGGAAATCTATAACAATAAGAAGCCCGTCTATCATAGATAGCATAAGAAGGTCGTAAAATCTACTCTTTTGAGTGCAAGCGATTTGGCATATGTTGTCAAAAATGGCTGTTTGAATTATGAGTATTTGCTCTATTTCTGTTAGTTCTTTTAACTCGTCTTTGTACTCTGTGATGGCTTCTTTTGATATAGCTTTTAATGTAAAATCTCTTATCCTCGATAGTCCAAGCCTTATGATAGCGGATTTTATATCTTTTATATCTATTCCTTTGTTTGAATAAGCGTTGTTTGCAATCTTTAATATATCTTCTTCTAATGTCGGCATATTTTTTATAAGAGCGTATATCTTATCTATGTTGGTGTTTTCATCGGTAAGCTCCATTATAATAGGCATTACTCCCTTTATAAAATCGTGAGCTTCAAAAGCTTCCAAGACATCTGTTTCTATCTTAAGCTTTGGCTCTTTTCTTACGCGCTCTGGCTTTTTGTATAGTTTTATTGCTTTTTGTAATGTATCTTTTGATATAGGTTTTTCAAATAAAAGCCCTACACAGTTGTTGTTTTGATTTAAATTGTCTAAGACTACCTTTGCTTTGACCTCTTCTTCTATTATCTTTATGGAAAAGTTGTTATTTTCTAATATAGTTTTTAGAGTATCTTGACTTGATAATTGTATGAGAGCTCCTTCGTAGGATATATTTTTTATAACACCGTAAGGAGTTTCTATATGTGTATAAAATCTTAGGTGTTTTCTGTTGTTCAATGTTGTTTAAGGGGGCTTAGAGCCCCCTACTGAACCGCTCTTCCGATCTCTTAGAGCCCCCTAGTTTTTTACCAGGTCACTACTTTGCCAGCCATTCCAAGGCTTGGTAGTGCTGCGGTTGGCGTTAGTAGTGGGAAGTCGTAGGCCAAATCTTCTTCTTTCATACCGTTTAAATCAAGGGATTGTTTGCAAGCTATCATTTGCACACCGTTTTGACGGGCTAAGTTGATAAAGTAAGATATTGGCTGTCCGCCTTCCATTGGGTAGGTGTTTTCAGCTACACCTTTTTTAAGAAGCTGTGTGGAAGGACCCGTAAAATACATAACTACGTTCATGTCTTCTGCGGCGGCTGTTGAAGCTAAGAAAAATGCGGATGGCAACCTTGCTGGGTTTTCTGGACCAGTTAAAAGTATCACCACCAAATCAGGTGCTTTTTGTTCCATAGACTTCCTCCTTTTAAGAATATTACAATAACATAATAAAATTAATTTTATATGCTGTCAATAAGATTTTCTTATAAAATATTTTGTGAGTTCTTTACCTTTGTAATATCTTGTCAAAAAATGGAATATCTTCTGGGTATGTAAGCTTTATATTCCAATAAGAGGACTCTACTATGCCCACGCTGTATCCATAATACTCTAAAAGATAGGCATCGTCAGTGGCTTTTACACCATCTTCTACTGCTTTTTCGTGGCAATACCTTATAACATCTGTTTTAAAACATTGTGGCGTTTGAGCTAACCATACGTTGTCTCTTTGAATAGTTTTTAAAACACCATTTTCTAGTTTTTTTATAGTATCCCTTGCTTTTGCAGCTGCTATCTTCCCATCGTAGTTTTCAAGCTCCATAACCTTTTTAAACACCTCTCGGCTGGCGAATGGTCTTGCGCTATCGTGTATTACTACTATGTCCTCTTTTACAACTTCCAAGGCAAACCTTACAGAATCCTGTCTTTCTGCGCCCCCATATACAAACTTTGCTCCAAATTTATGAGCATCGTATAAAATGGAAGCTTCTACATCTTGAGGGACTGTCATAACTATTTCGTTGAAAAGGTCTGCCACTTTTCTTAGAGTGAAATTGTATAGTGGCATATCTCTAAACTTTATAAACTGCTTTTTTATGCCTGCTCTTTTCCCTAGTCCAGCTGCTAAAAGTATCAAAGAAGGCATCTAGTCTTCTTTTTTTAAGCTTATAAACTCTACCATCTCATCTTGAGGTATATGTTCTAATATTGGTATAAGTTCATCTTTTGTATCCACCACAAATCCACACCAAACCATATTCTTAACTTCTGATTCAAGCACCTCTCTTAAAAGTCTATCCAAAAACTTCTTTTTTGACTCTTCGTTTTCTTTATCTAATTCAAACTCTATAACTTCTGCAAGCTCTGGGTCAAAATCCTCTAAGTTGTCTTTTGGACTAAACACCGCATACACCTTTATAGGGTTTTTGCCTATTTTCTCAAGCTCTTCATACTTTTTGTCTATAAATTCTTTTACTTTGTGTCTTACGCTCATAGTCCTTCTCCTATGTATTCAGCTTTTGAGGTTTTTGTTTCCCAAACAACTACTTTATATATGTTCACTTCATTTAGAAGTCCAGCTTTTTCAAATTTCTCTTTTACATAATCGTATATATATTTTGCCAAGGCTTCTGCTGTAGGGCAAAAATCTACCACCGTAAGCTTTAACCCATATTCTTTATTTAGTTTGTTAAAAGCCTCAAACAGAGGGTCGTTTTTGTCTATGATAAAACTATGGTCAAATTGGTCTATAAGAGGGTTTAGGGCGCTTTTAAGATGATGAAAATCCATAACCATATCTTGATTATCAAGGACGTTTGAGGAAAGCACAACCTCTATTTCGTAGCTGTGACCATGCAGGTTTACACACTTATTTTCTATGCAATCAGAACCCAAGCTTGAACCTCTTGAACAAGATAAGTTTTGTTTCCAAACTCTATGCCCAGCTTCGAACCTAAAGATTTTTGATATATACCACATTTACCACACCACCACGTTTTTAGCTTTTATTATGAGTTTTGATATGTCTTCCCAACTAAGCAAAAACTCTTCTTGAACTTTTAGACCTCTTGCAGATACATCTTCTTTGCACAAATACCAATTCTTGTTTGGTGCTCTTAACACCGCATCTTGGATAAGTACTACAATATCGTTTTCCGAAGGCAAGCTGCTTTTAAAATCTCCAAACTTTCTTACAAGCCAAATTGTGTTTGGATTTTCTACCATATGAGCACCGCCTTAGACTTAGATATTATCTCTTTAACCTCTTCGGAAGATATGATTTTGGGTTCTATGATAAATTCGAAAGGTTTTAAGCCCCTTGACTCTATACAAGAGTTTTCTGCGTAAAAGTTTATGTTCAACATGCTCATTTGTTCTAACATCTTTTCAAAACTGGCCAGCCCCAAGGCTTCTGGACGCCATTTTGTTATGGTGTATATACCGTCTCCGGTGAATATTACGTTCGTATCGTTTGTTATACCGCTTGCAGCGGCAAGCCTCAACCCTTCGTGGGCTTTCCAAGAAAAAGGTTCTGATTTAAGTATAAAGCTTATCATATTAGTTAAAGTTTATGACCTTGTCAAACTCTGATATTTTCCTAAACATATCGTAAGAAGAGCTTGATATAAAGTTTTGAGACTTTATTGACTCTTCAATCCCTCTTTGGCGAGCTGAATGAGCACAGTATATTATCTTTATGCCCATATCTAAAAATTGTTTTGTCATATCGTAGGTAAGCCAGTAAGTACCGTTGCCACTTAAAAATATAGTAATATCAGCCTTATCCACAAGGGCTTTTGATAGTTTATATACGCTGTCAAAGTCTTTTGAAAAGGGGTTTGATGTTACTACTATAAGTATGTTCATTTTGCTTTTCTAACGATTATCTCCCATCTTTTATCGTCTATCTTGTTGGTGGCAAGAACCTCTTGACCCTCATCTGTCATACTCTTTGGTACGCTAACCGCCGATGGTTCGTAATCCACTATTACCCTTAATACCTCTCCTTTTTCCATGGTCTCTAAAACCAGCTTACTTTTCACAAATGTAAAAGGGCAAATCTCACCGGTGATATCAAGCTCTTTGTTTATCTTAAAATCGCTCATCTTAACAATGATAATATTATTAAAATCCAAATACTATGATAATAGATATAAATTTTAACGTTATGACAATGTTTCCTTATGAAAAGGAAATGATTATGTTAAAATTTCCTTATGAAAAGGAAAGATGTGTTCAAACAAATCATCGCTGAGTTCCATCAATGGTCTTTCCCTAAGGTTTTAAATAGAGCAATAGAGCTACCTTTAAATACCGGCAAGATAGTGTCTTTGATAGGGGCAAGAAGAAGCGGTAAGACTTACATTATGTTTCAAACTATAAAAAGATTGCTTGGTAGGGTACCTATAGAAAAGATTTTATACGTAAATTTTGAAGATGAAAGGCTTGATATCTCATCTGACAAGTCTGCCACGCCCCAGGATCTAGGTTTACTTCTTGAGGCTTATAAAGAGTTATATCCCAACATCTCTTTAAACGATGTATATATATTTTTTGATGAAATTCAGAATGTAGAAGGGTGGGAAAAATTTGTAAGAAGAGTTTACGACAAATACACCAAAAACATATATGTCACAGGTTCAAACTCAAAGCTTTTATCCAAAGAAATAGCTACAGCCCTAAGAGGTAGGACACTAACTTACGAGGTGTTTCCTTTAACCTTTAAAGAGTTTCTAACGTTTAGAGGCTTTTATTTTGAAGAGATTGATTTTTACAACATAGAAAAAAGAGCCATTTTAAGAAAAGAGTTTTCAGATTATCTTTACTACGGGGCTTTTCCAGAGGTTGTATTTTTTGATGATAAGATCCTAAAATTAAAAACTTTGCAAAACTACTTTGAGGTAATGTTTTATAGAGATTTGGTGGAAAGATACAAGATAAAAAACCACACCGCATTAAAGTATTTTATAAAAAGATTGTTAGAGAATATTGGGAAAATGCTATCTGTAAACAACATATTTAACGAACTTAAATCCCAGGGTTATAAGATAGCCAAAGACAGTCTGTATGAATATTTGGAAATGCTTCAGGATGTATATTTTCTTTTTGTTGTGAAAAAATACAATAAATCTATTTTAAAATCTGAGTCCCAAAGAAAAGCTTACTTAGTAGATAACGGGCTTTTAAACGCTCTTAGTTTCTCTTTTAAAGAACATATGGGTACTCTTTTGGAAAATGCCGTAGTAAAAGAGTTTTTGGCGAGAGACTATAACATTTTCTTTTTTAAAGAAAAAAAGGAGTGCGATATAATAGCCTGCTATGATAAGTACTGCAAGCCAATACAGATAACTTACGAAATAAGCTCGTATAAGACAAAACAAAGGGAGATAGAGGGTATATTGGAAGCTTCTAAATATTTGGGTTCAAAAGAAGGTATAATACTTACCCTTGATGAAAAAGATGAACTAAGCATCGACGGGATTGATATAAAAATATTACCAGCTTATTACTATCTTCTTTTTTATTAGAAAGCTGTACAAGTTTAAAAACACTATAAAATGTGGTGGGTAATATTATAACTCTGACCGTATTTTGGCTTTTTGAAATCAATATGATGTTTAAAAAATGAATTTCTCACTCAACGTATATATTATATTGTTATGGCTATTATAATTACTGGAGCAAGAAGAATAGGACTTTATGCGGCAAAGAGGCTTTTGAAAGAGGGTAAGAATGTAGCTGTTGTTTATAACAGCAAAAACCCTTGTGATGAGATAGATGGAGTTTTTTGTATAAGAAAGGATTTGTCGAAGGACTCTTCTGGGGTAGTGGATGCTGTGTTTGAAAGGTTTGGTAAGATAGAGGCGTTTATACACATGGCATCTCCTTATTATAAGGTACCTATAAATAATTTTAGTATAGAAGAGTATAGATATTACAACAGCGTTATAGTGGAAGCTTTTTTAAATATTGGTGTTGAGGCTTTTAAGATGATGATGAAAAATGAGGGGCATGTAAAGGGAAGAATTGTGGCTTTTGGAGATTGGGCTATAATGCATACACCTTACAAAGACTATATGCCTTATTTTGTGGCAAAAGCAGGGCTTCATGGGGCTGTTTTAACGCTTGCTAAGGAGTTTGCACCTCATGTTTTGGTAAACGCTTTGGCTTTGGGTCCCGTGCTAAAACCAGAGGACATGGAAGAGACCGAGTGGCAAAAGGTTATACAAAACACACCTTTAAAAAAGGAAGTGAGCCTTGAGGATATATACAGCGTTTTGAAGCTTTTTTTGGAAACAACTTCTATAACAGGTGCTATACTTCCAATAGACGGCGGAAGGCATATAAAGGGTGTTAGCAGTTGATAGAAAGAGATTCTACATTTATATACTTTAAATCGTATTTTTTCCCCATTATATACTCAACAAGTTTTGATGTGTTTTCTGATATGTCTGTAAAATAGAGTTCTGTGGTGGCATCTCCTTCATTTTTAACAATATCTTTTATATAAGATATTATTGCGTCCGAAGAGCTCACCAAGTTTATATGCGGTAAAAACTCTCTTATATCTTGTTCCAGAAGCGGATAATGGGTGCATCCAAGAATTATTGTATCTATATCTTTTAAGTCTTTAAACTCTTTTAGATAAAACTCCACAGCTTTTTTTGATATATCTGTGTTTATGAGTTTTTCTTCTACTATCGGCACAAAAAGAGGGCATGCTTTTCCATAGGTTTTTATCTTAAAAGCCTCTAAACGCTCTTGATATTTGTTGCTATTTATAGTGGCTGATGTGCCTATAATACCTACATGCTTTGTTTTGGAGCTTTTAAGAGCAGCTTCAACGCCTGCTTCTATAACACCCACTATAGGTATATCAAACGTTTCTTGTAGGACATCTATTGCATTGGCGCTTACGCTGTTGCAGGCTATCAGTATCATATCCACGTTTTGATTTATCAGGAAGTTTGCGCTTTCTTTTGCGTAAGTTATAATAGTCTCTCTTGATTTTATGCCGTAAGGGACTCTGGCCGTATCTCCAAGATATACAATATCTACTTTATCAAAAGCATCCCTTACAGATTTTAAAACAGTAAGCCCACCTACTCCTGAGTCAAACATTCCTATTTTCATCTTAAGTATTATAAACGTTTTTAGTCTTCAAACCCTTTTAAAATACCATTTATTATGTCTTTTGGAGTTGGGGGTTTAAAACGAATATGTTATATGTTTTATTGCTGTTCTGAAAGATATTTTATATATATCCTTTTATAAAAGGTGCTATATTTTGTTTCTCTCGTCAAATTTAAAAATGAGCCTCAGCAAGAAGAGAATGCCGAGGCCCATTATTGCTATAAGCTTTTTCATTTAGTTTCCACACTCTTCGCAATATCCTTCTTGTTTCATGACTTCATC
>PNJC01000066.1 GCA_002878215.1 Hydrogenobaculum sp.
TTTTAAGGTATGATATAATATCAATTTATTAAAAGCTTTAAAAGGGGTAAATTGTATGGAAAGGACGCTTGTGATAGTAAAACCAGATGCTTTTGAGAAAGGGGCCACTGGAGCCATAATTGACATACTTTCTAAAAATGGTCTTAGGCTTTTGGCGTTGAAGATGTTTAAGTTTTCTAAAGAAAAAGCGGAAGGCTTTTACTATGTGCACAGAGAAAGGGGATTTTTCGGTGAGCTTGTAGAGTTTATGTGCTCTGGTCCTGTGGTAGCAATGGTTTTAGAAGGTGAAAATGCCATATCAAAAGTAAGGGAACTAATAGGCCCTACCGATAGCGAAGAGGCAAGAAAAGTAGCTCCAAACTCCATAAGGGCGCTTTTTGGCACAGATAAAGGTAAAAACGCTATACACGCTTCAGATTCTAAAGAATCAGCCTCCTACGAGATACCATATATATTTTCATCTTTAGAGATATACTCATGAGCTGTTATAAATCCAGCGAAAAACTTTTCACTCCGGGACCAGTAGAAATACCAGAAGAGATAAGGGCTATATTAGGAGCCCAAATAATACACCATAGAACCCCTGAGTTTAAAAAAGCTCTTATAGATACAAGAAACCTTTTTAAAAAGCTTATTTCAAGTGAAAGCGATAATTTTGTATTTTTTGCAAGCTCTGGTACTGGTGCAATGGAAGCTGCCGTTATAAACTTTTTCAATCCTGGAGATAAAGTCCTTGTTTTAAACGGCGGTAAATTTGCCGAAAGATGGTTAGAGCTTTGCAAAACCTATGGGCTTGATGTGGTAGATTTCAAAGTAGAATGGGGTGAGACTTACGACAAAGAAGCTCTTAAAGAAGCTATTGAAAAAGAAAATGTAAAGGGCGTTTTTATACAAATTTCTGAGACCTCTACCGCTACATATCACGATCCTAAGTTTATAGGTAGCCTTTTAAAAGACAAAGATATCCTTTTGGTGGCTGATGCTATAACAGCACTTGGTACTTACGAGATAAAACCAGAGGAAGACGGTATAGATATACTTGTGGGTGGTTCTCAAAAATCTTTTATGCTCCCGCCTGGTCTTTCTATGCTTTGGTTTTCTGAAAAAGCCAGTAAAAGGCTTAATCCCAAAGGGTATTACTTTAACATATCAAAAGAGCTAAAAAAACAGATAGATGGTCAAACTGCCTATACGCCTGCCATACCTATAATCCTTGGTCTTCAAAAATCTTTAGAGATGATACTAAATGAAGGTATTAAAAACATAGAAAAGAAAACCACCGCCATATCAAAAGCCACTTTAAAAGCCTTTGAAAAAATGGGTTTTAAGGCTTTTAGTAAAAATCCTTCCATATCTGTAAGCGCCATAGAAACACCCAATATGGATGCGGAAAACTTTAGAAAAGAGCTTTTAAAACTTGGCATAAGAACAGCTGGTGGGCAGGATAGATTGAAAGGCAAGATTTTTAGAGTATCTCATATGGGTCAAATAGACGCTATATCTACTTTTTCTGTGATACAAGCTGCCTCTATTGTTACGGGTACCTCTAAAGATGTGTTGGAAGAGTATATAAATACAGTAAAAGCTTTATGTGTAGATTGATTCTTGTAAGACATGCTGAAAGTCAGTGGAATCCAATAGGAAGGTATCAAGGAGTTTTGGACCCAGACCTTTCGGAAAGAGGTGAGCTTCAGGCAAAGGCTTTGGCTATTCATATAAAAAAAGAGTTTCCGCAGGTAGAGGCTATATATTCATCTCCTCTTACGAGGACTAAGAAAACCGCTCTTGCTATATCAGAGCTTTTAGGAAAAGAAATTTTTACAGATAATAGGCTTATTGAAATAGACCACGGTGATTGGTCTGGTGAGCTTGTAGATGATATAGAGAAAAAATATAAGGAAGATTTTGAAACTTGGATGAAGCGTCCTCATGAGATCGTTTTCCCAAACGGTGAATCTTTAAAGGAAGTTTTTGATAGGGTAGTTGATTTTTTAAACTTTGTAAAAGCTACATACAAAGATAAAACTATAATAGCGGTTTCTCACTCGGTACCTATAAGGGTGTTTTACTGTGCTTTGCTTGGTATAGATTTATCTCATTTTTGGGCTTTTGGATGCGATAACGCATCTTATTCTATTTTGAGTTTGGGGGAGCAAGATGTGATCCAAAAGCTAAATATAAGCTGCCATTTAGGAGAACTATATGCTGAAGCGCATAGGGCTATTTAGCGTATTTATACTTTTTGTTATAGCGTCTTTTGCCACAGATCCAACCAAGATAAACATAAAAGAGCTAAAAGAAGATCAAAAAGCTTCCAATAAAACAGGAATTCCCCATCAATTAAATTTAAACGTCCAAGTGATAAGCCAATTCAACATCGACAAACCACCTTTAGAACCCCCAGCTAAGCTAAAAGCCCCTTCTTTCAAAGAGCTTGATTTGAGTGGTGAGGTTTTACAAGCCC
Source organism: Hydrogenobaculum sp. (assembly GCA_002878215.1). GTDB lineage: Bacteria > Aquificota > Aquificia > Aquificales > Aquificaceae > Hydrogenobaculum. Next base: position 2,465 of record PNJC01000066.1, read on the forward strand.
CCGCTTATATGGAGCTTACCCCGGTAATGAAGTTGAAAAACTCCTCTTTTATAAGTTGTGGTGAGCCAGACGATGTAGCAGATTACTCTGATATGGTATCTGATTATCTAAATGGTGACTATAAGGGTGTTGAGAGGAATTTTCAAAGGCTTTTAAAATATACGTATTCACCTTACCTTCCAATGGGATACTATGTAATGGGTATGACGAGGCTAAAAGAAAATGACGAGCTTTCTGCAAGGGATATGTTTTATAACTCTTGTAACTATACTTCTATATATCAACAAAGCGCTTGCGAAGGGTATTACGCTCTTAGTCTAAAACTAAATCAAAAACCTATTTTTATAAATTCTCCCACTTATCATAAAAAGCTTTGGGAAACGGTTTTTGCCATAAAAAACGGCGGTAGATACTCCACCGTAAACTGCAGCGAGTTTGTATTTAAAAATTACTGTTCTTATATAAACAACTTTATACAAGGTATCATAATACCTGGTTATTACCAAAACAGCCTGTTTTTTAGATCTGGTATTATAAATTACTTTTCCAAAAAATACGACATAGCAAAGCAAATTTTTGAAACCATATATACAAACTACTCTCTTCCTTACAGCCTAAGATATAAAGCCCTTTATTATCTTGCCTTGATAGATTTGAAGAATAAAAAATACGAAAAAGCTTTAGAAAAAGCCGTAATGATAGAAAATCTATATCCTGGTTCTGATTTGGCTTTAAATTTATACGCTCTTGTGGGCGAAGAAAATCCTAAGGGTGCGGCAGTTGCTTCTATTCTCTCTAGCAACAAATACAGCATACTTACAAAGTTAGCAGCAGTTCAAGCTTACAACAACGGTGATTACAACTATGCCAAGCTTTTATTCTTAAAGATAAAAGACTATAAAGATGCAGTTTACGCTTGCATAAAAGCCAAAGACTATAAAGATGCTATAAATATTTTACAGATGATGCCAAACCACGATGAGTTTTATTACAAATGGCTTGCAGAAAGCTATTATTACACCAACAATCTTATAGCCCTTAGAAATCTTCTTCAAAGTCCTGGTTTTAAACGTTATCATGAACTTTATACTTACTACAAAGGATGGTATTACTTTAAGCTTGGAGACTATCAAAAAGCTTTAACTTACTTCACAAGTAGATACTATAGGGCTATAGTCTACTTCAATATGGGAGATTATAAAGATGTTGTAAGGCTTTTAGAAAATCCATCCACTTACGACGAGAGAATACTTCTTGCCAAAGCTTACCTATCTATAGATGAACCCGCTAAAGCAAGAGAAGTATTAAAACCAAATACCGCTGAAGCCAAATATCTCTATGGGCTTTCTTACTTTATACAAAACGATTATCAAAACGCTATAAAATACTTTAAAGAGGTAGCTTCTTCCAAACGCTTTGGAGCGAGGGCACTTCTTAAGCTTGGAGATGCTTATTACAACTTAGGTGATATCAACAAAGCTATTTACTATTATCAAAAGGTAGTGGAAAACTATCCAAACTCTAAAGAGGCCATGGAAGCTTCTTACGATATTATATCTTCTCGCATTAAAAATCCTTCTAAAAATTTAGAGGTGGCTATAAAGCAGTTCATAGAAAGGTACAAAAACAATCCTCTTTCTGAAGATCTAAAGTATCAGCTTGCTAATATTTATATAAAGCAGGGCAAAAAAGAAGAAGCTTACAGCCTCTTATCAAGTATAGTGGGTGGTCCTAGGTATAGAGCTATGCTAAAAATGGCTATGTTAGACCCAGACCCTCACAAAAAAGAAGAGCTTCTTATAAGCGTGATAGACAACGCTCAAGGGGAAACTAAGGAAAAGGCAAAAGAACTCTTGGCAGATTTATATTTAAAAGAAGGGCATATCAACAAAGCTGCCGCCATATATTCTACCGGCGATGAAAAAGACCTGATACACGCCTACGAGATATACATATCAAATCACATGTTAAACAAAGCTAAAGATATACTTAATAGGTTAATATCCCAATATCAAGATGACAAGGTAAGGGCTTTGGCTTTGGAGGCTTTTAATACATTTAAAGACCCAAACCTTCTTAAATTCGCTTCGCAATCCCAAGACCCTTCTATAAAGGCAAAAGCTTTTTATGAGCTTGGAAACTACTATCTTTCAAACGGTGATAAAAACAAGGCTTTAAAAGAGTATGTGAGCGTAGTAATTCTCACTCCAAACGAGCAAGATATATACAAAGATTCTATACTAAAAGCCTCAAAAATATTAATAAGTATGCATGCTTACGAAGATGCTTCTTGTCTTTTGGATAAGCTAAACATGAGTTCTTTGTCAAATCAAGAACTTTATCATGTAAAAAGCCTTAAACGTCGTTTACCGGCTTGTAAAAATAAAAATCTTTTAAACATCGGAGGTTAGAAGATGGATGATATTATGATAATAATACAAAGAGGTGGTATAGTAATATATCCTCTTTTGGTGCTGTCTGTTATATCGTGGGCTATTATATTGGAAAGGGCTTTCGCTCTTAGGCTAAGTAGGTTTTTACCAAAAGGCTATGCTCAGATAAAAGCTCTTATACTTGGTAGAAATATAGACGCTGCTGTTAAGATGCTTGAAACTCAAAACACCAACGCTTCAAAGGCTTTTTTATCGCTTTTAAAAGCTTATTTAAAAGGAAGAAGAGATTCTTATCAGCTAAACAGAATAGCGGAAGATGCTTTCTCTTACGTGATATCGGATGCGGATAAAAACTTGGTTTTACTTTCTACGGTAGCTTCGGTATCACCGCTTTTAGGGCTTTTTGGTACTATAACGGGTCTTATAAAGGTGTTTGCAGCCTTTTCTACTTCTGAAACCCAATCTGCTATGTATCTTTTGGCAAACGGCATAAGCGAAGCTCTAACAGCGGCGGCTACAGGGCTTGCAGTGGCTATACCAGCTTTATTTTTTTACTGGGTTTACAAAGCTGTGGAAAACCGTATAGTATCTAAAATAGAAACAGAGGTAAAAGAGATAATAGACGCTATATCGGAGGGATAATATGAACCTAAGAAAAAAAGCAAAAGTAGGTATGTCAATAGAAGAAAGGACTTACGTTGATGTAGTGCCTTTGGTAGACACCCTTTTGGCGGTGTTTTTATTCTTGGCAATCCTTGCCTTTCAATCTCCTATGGTATTTTTGGCAGTAAAGCTCCCTCAAGCTCAAACCGGTAAAAAAACCGTTGTTCAAACTATGAGGGTTGAAATACTTCCAAACGGTCAATACATACTAAACGGTCAATACGTGACTCTTACAGATATTCAAAACGCCATTCAAAGTACGAAAGTAAACAACCAGTCCATAAACGACCTTATCATAGAAGCCGATGAAAACACCTTAGAAAAGTACGTAGTAGCTCTTATGGATGTTGCCAAACAAAACGGCATTAAGAACATCCTCATAGCTACTCGTATGAAAAGATGATTTTTTTCACTATTAAAAAACTCCTCACCGCTATTCTTATACCACCGGGTATTTTTATAATAACTTTTTTCTTTATAAGCTTTTTTGTCAAAAGCAAGAAAATAAAGGTTCTGTCCTTTGGTATGACTATGCTTTTTTACCTTCTTTCTATAACACCTGTAAAAGATGCTCTTATAACTCCTTTAGAGCATACCTACAACCAACCAAAAGGTTTTTTAAACGCCAACGCTATAGTGGTCTTAGGTGGTGGATACTACAAAAACGGCAATTTATCTGGTGAGACCGTTAAAAGGCTTTTAGCGGGTATTTATCTATCTTACAAGACCAAGATACCTCTTATACTTTCTGGAGTGGACATAAAGTATCTTCCAAAAAATACACCAATAGTAAAAATTCTTGATGCAGTGGATGTGGGTAATATATATGAAGATGTTAAAAGCAAAGATACTATTCAAAACGCCGCCCAAAGCTACAAGATATGCACCCGTTATATAAACCCGCAATGTAGTAGTATAATACTTGTAACTTCAGCTTACCATATGCCAAGGGCAAAGATGCTTTTTGATAATTTTTTTAAAAATGTAATACCTTATCCAGTGGATTACAAAGAAGATTTAAGATACAATCTAAGAAGCTTTTTACCAAACATGTCAGATTTGGAAAACTCCACAAAAGCAATAAGAGAATACCTTGGTATAGTGTATTATTTTATCCTTTTAAAGGTGTTTTGATGGCCAAAGAAAAAACTACATTTGTGTGTCAAAACTGCGGTCAAACCTACGTAAAATGGGTAGGAAGATGTAGCGCTTGCGGAGAATGGAACACAGTTGTAGAAGAAAAACTTGTAATAAGCTCGCAGGGCAAAGCTTTAAGCTCTTTTGAAAAGCCTATAAAACTAATAGATATAGAACAAGAGTTTTTAGACAGGATATCTACTGGTTATAAAACCCTTGATATGGCTTTGGGTGGGGGCATTGTAAAAGGGCAGGTGATACTTTTAAGCGGTGAACCAGGCATTGGTAAATCTACGCTTTTACTGAAAATAGCAGATTTTATGTCAAAAGACGGCATTGTAATATACGCCTCTGGTGAAGAATCATCTTCTCAAATATCAATAAGAGCAAATAGAATGGGTGTAAGCTCATCAAACCTTTTTATATTAAACTCCACCAACATAGAACATATAATATCTTGTGCAAAAGAATACAGCGCCAAAGCCCTTATAGTAGACTCTATCCAAACTATGTATACAAACACCATAGAATCATCGCCTGGTTCTGTGGCGCAAGTTAGAGAATCTACTTTTAAACTGGTGGATTTTTGTAAAAATACTGGCATACCTTGTTTTATAGTAGGACACATAAACAAGGAGGGTATGATAGCAGGTCCAAAGGTATTGGAACATATGGTAGATAGCGTATGCCAGTTTGAGGGAGAGCGCTTTCATCTTTACAGAGTTTTAATGATTTTAAAAAATAGATACGGAGCTACCGGTGAAATGGCTGTATTTAAAATGGAAGACCAAGGGCTTACAGAGGTATTAGAGCCTTCTTTATTTTTTTTAAGCGAGAGAAAAGAAGATGCGGTAGGCTCTGTAATATTTCCTCATACCGAAGGCACTAAACCAATACTTGTGGAAATTCAAGCCCTCGTCCTAAAAGCTCTATACACTACTCCACAGCGAAAAACCCAAGGCTTTGATGTAAATAGACTTGCTATAATCTTGGGCGTTCTTGAAAAAGAAGCTAGGATTTTTACAAGAGATTCTGACGTTTATGTAAATGTAGTGGGTGGCATTGAAATAAGAGAACCAGCTTGTGATTTAGCCATAGCCATAGCTATCGCATCCTCCAAAAAAGAAAAACCCATTTTGAAAGATGTTGCTATTTTTGGTGAAATAGGTTTAGGTGGTGAGATAAGGGCAGTGCATCATGTAGAGCCAAGGCTTAAAGAGTTGGAGCGTTTTGGTATAAAAAGAGTTATCTTGCCTAAAAGCTCAATAAAAGACATAAATAATTCAAACCTTGAACTTCTTGGTGTGAGCCATATTTTAGAAGCGATAGAACTAGCTATCTAATGGCAATTTCTCCCACTCAAATCCCACCACATTCCTTTCACTCTTGCTAAACTCTAT
>PNJC01000116.1 GCA_002878215.1 Hydrogenobaculum sp.
CCAAAAGATACCAAAAGCTTTGTCCTTATAGTAGAAGATTTAGATGCCCCCGGCGGTGTTTTTTACCATTGGAGCGTATACGATATACCTTCAAGCGTTTATGAGTTAAAAGAAGGCACAAAAGAATATCTTCAAGGCTTAAACGATTTTGGCAACATAGGATATGGAGGACCGTGTCCACCACCTGGAAAACCGCATAGATACTATTTTAACCTTTACGCTTTAAACATAAGCTCTTTGGGATTACCAAAAGGAGCTACAATAAAAGCCGTCCAAGAAAAAATAAGATCTCATATATTAGGAAGCGCTTTTCTTTTTGGGCTTTTTAAAAGGTAAAGCTAACGTAAACTCTCTATAAGTGTTTTGATTTTCATAATGTCTTCTCTAAAATTTTTGAGTTCGTTTGGATTCCTAAGAAGATAAGAAGGATGATAAGTAACGAATATTTTTGTTCCCGGTACCAAAATAGGGCTTTTTAAATTTGCCGATATAAAACCTCCCCTTACCTTGGTAGGAGATATTTGTTTTACACCAGAAAGCCCGACTGCCGCCGTTTTTCCAAGGGCTATCACAAGCTGTGGCTTTATAAGCTTTACCTCTTCTTTTAGTATGTATGAACAAGTTATCATCTCTTGTTCTTCTGGAGTTCTATTACCTGGGGGTCTACATTTTACAACATTTGTTATATAATAATCCCTTTGTCTTAAAAGCCCTACTCTTTCAAGTTCCTGAGTTAAAAGTTTGCCTGCTTTTCCAACAAACGGTTTACCCTCAACATCTTCATCAGCCCCAGGCGCTTCTCCAACAAACAGCACCTTGCTGTCTGGGTTACCATCTCCAAATACCACTTGAGTCCTTTGCTCTGATAACTGACATTTCTTACAATCTTTACACGTTTCATAAAAAGCTTTTAACTTCTGTAGCAATTCTGAAGTGGTTGACGTATGATTCTCTAAAGTTTCTTGGCTTTTATTTTCAACGTTCTCTACGTTATTTTTGATACTTTTACTCAATTTTTTATCAATATAAACCTTACCAAAACCTATAGTTTCATATATATAAGCACTGTTCATGTAGATTTTAACCTCTCAACGAGCTTTGACCAAAAACTTTGCTTAGTCTTCACATCAACATTCAACGGTATCTTCTTTATGGCTTGGGTCAGCTCATCTGTTAGCGTTTTATCAAAGGGTTTTTGATCCACTATCTTTCTTATAATGTTTTTGTTATAAGTAATATATCCTATATAATTCAAGTTTATATCTAAAAAGCGCTGCGACACAGTGTTTATACTGCTGAATATCTTTAGCCCTTCTTCCTTTGAAGAGCACTTGTTTATCAAAACATAAAAATCTTTCAACATCATAGAGTTATTTAGTACTTTGATCAGAGCGTAAGCATCCGCTACGGCGGTGGGCTCTGGTGTAGATACAACTATAGGTATATCAGAAGACGATGTAATTATTAGCGTTTCGTTGTGAAGACCTGGTGGCGTATCAAAAATAATGATATCAAAGTTATTCTCAGCGTATTCGTGTATTCTATCAAGAATTTCTGTTATATCTTTTGAAGATAAGTTTACAAGTTCTTGAATACCGTTGCCACTGGATATAAAAGATACGTTGTTGTTTATTTTAAAAACTATTTCATCTATACTGGCTTTACCGTTTATAAAATCAGATAGGTTTTTCTCTGGAGTAAGCCCTAGCATGATGTGTACGTTTGAAAGACCAAAATCTCCATCTATGATGAGCACCTTTTTGCCGGCATTTCCTATTATCGTAGCAAGGTTTATACTTATAAGAGTTTTTCCAACCCCACCTTTGCCACTGGCTACAGCTATGTATCTTGTATTTGAACCTTTGTCTATAGCCCTTTTAAGGTGCGACAGCTGTCCTTCCATCATATCGTACCTCTTAATAAAATATTAGCTAAGTTGTCGTAAGTGGCAACCTCTATATCGTTTGGTACTTTCTGACCGAACGTCAGAAAAGATATGGGAAGATTCGTTTTAAAAGACGCATTTACTATACATCCTGGGTAAACTGTCTCATCCAGCTTTGTAAATATCATGCTTTTTATACCAAGCTCTCCAAATTTTTTAGCGCTATCTAGTATTATTCTTTCATCGGTAGTGGTACTAACCGTAAGAGCTATCTCCAAAGAAGGGACATTTTCCAAATAGTGCTTTAGCTCTTTTAATCTTATAGAATCGTATTGACTCCTTCCAGCTGTATCTATAAATATAATGTCAAGGCTCGATAACTCGCCTATGCACTCTCTTAACTTTTGAGGTGTATCTGCCACTCTAAGAGGTATCTCCAAAAGACTTACGTAAGACTGAAGCTGTTGCACAGCGCCTGTCCTATAGCTATCTAGTGTTATGACACCAGTCTTAAAACCCTGTGTCTTATACATATAGGCAAGTTTTGCTATGGTGGTGGTTTTACCAACGCCGGTGGGACCCACCAAAGCCAATATACTTAAAATACTTTTACTAAAGTCTAAGGCTTTTAAAGAAATATTTTTAGACAAGCCCTCTTTTAAAGACTCGTAATCATCTTCGTATTTCAAGTCAAGCCTATTTATGTTTATGTCAAAACCACAAGAATCTTCAAGTATTTTTTTAGCTATATCTTGCTCAACACCCATGTTTATGAGCTTGGTGGCAAGGTTCATGGCCCTAAGTGAAAAGTCATCGTTTGATTGATATTGCGGTTTAGGAGTTTGCGTTTGTTGAGGGGGCTCTTGTTTTACATTCTTAACAACATTTACCACGTCCTTTAAAGTAGTTTTTATTTGCTCTATCTCTGTATATAGTTCCTTTTCTTTGTTAAAATGCGACTGGAAATCCTCGTCATCTGCTATACCTATTGTAACCTCTAGTTTGTTTGTAGAAAAAAATAACCATTTCTTGGTTTTTACTACCTTTGTGGACATAATGGTGGCTTTATCTCCATACATAGTCTTCGTTAGTTCTATAGCCTCTTGTAAGGAGTCCACCAAAATTTTTTTAATTTTCATCTACCACACCAAGCACCTTCATATTTACCTGTTTATCTATTTCATTATAAGCTATTATGTTTAATTGTGGCAAGTATCCTTCTAAAGCTTTTCTTACAAACCTTCTTATGTTTGGCGATGTAATAAGCACAGGTTGAGCCTGAAACTCTGCAAACTTCTTCATATTCTCCGCTATGTTTCTTTGAAGTCTATTTATTAAAAGGTCTAAAAACTCCTCCTCTTTGTTTTCTCTTATATAAGAGTTCAACTTGGTTTCGACCCTAGGAGAAAACGCAATCACATAAAGGGTATTATCTTTCATAAAGCGCTTTGTTATATGCTTTGAAAGCTTTTGTCTTACAAATTCCACTAAAAGCTCAATATCGTTAACTTTGTCTATATAATCACCTATAGTTTCTATTATAGTTACCATGTCGTTGACTGGCACGTTTTCTTTTAGAAGACTCTGAACAACCCTATGAAGCACAGAGTAAGACACTTTCTCAGGTATTATATCCTTTATAACCTTCTGATACTTTTGAGAAAGCTTTTCCACCAAATCTATAATCTCAGCTCTACCTATTATTATGTAAAGGTTTCGTTTGATTACCTCAGAAAGATGCGTTATTATTACGGTGGATATATCTACTACCATATATCCAAGCTTTGTAGCTTTTGCCTTTTGTTCTTGGGTTATCCAAAAAGCTGGAAGATGAAAAGAAGGGTCTTTTGTAGGTTTTCCCTCTGTTAGTTTTTCTTTGACGTTGCCAAGGTCTATAGCCAACAAAAATCCCGGCATCACCTCATAGGAATCCTCTTCCACACCCCTTATAAGTATTCTATATTGGTTAGGCGAAAGCTTCATATTGTCTCTTATATGCACCAGCGGTATAATTACACCATATTCAGCAGCTATTTGTCTTCTTATGGTTTTAATACGAGATGTTAGATCTCCTCCTTGGGTTTCATCAACAAAAGGTATAAGTCCATAACCTACTTCCAACGTTATTGGATCGGGCTGCGGTAGAAAGTCTTCCTCTCTTTGAGCTTGAGGAGCCATCTTTTGCGCTTTCTCTTGCTCTAAAGCCCTTTGTATTTCAACAGTTTTCTGAGTTTTAAGATTTTGTTGAATATAAAAATAAAGACCTCCAAGGATTATAGCCATTATAAAAAATGGTATCTTTGGCAAACCCGGCATTATACCTATAACAGCCAACGCTATAGCGCCAAACAAGAGGACTTTTGGATCTTTGGTAAACTGCATATATATAGCGCTACTAAGCTCTTCCTCTTTTGTAGAAGATTTCGTAGTAAGTATACCAGCAGAAACAGACAATATCAAAGCGGGCATTTGAGATACGAGACCTTCGCCTACGGTTAGAAGCGTATAATTTTTTATTGCCTCTTGAAAATCCATACCCTTTATCACTATACCTACCACTAAACCGCCAATTATACTTAAAAAGAGTATGATGATAGCTGCCATCACATCGCCTCTTATAAATTTAGAAGCACCGTCCATAGCACCGTAAAATGCAGCTTCTTTTTCTAGGTCTTTTCTACGTTGCTTTGCCTCTTGCTCGTTTATAAGCCCAGCGTTTAAGTCCGCATCTATGCTCATCTGTTTACCTGGCATCGCATCCAGTGTAAATCTAGCCGCCACTTCCGATACCCTCTCAGCACCCTTTGTAATAACCACAAAGTTTATAACGATAAAAATAAGAAATATAATAAGCCCTACAACCACATCGCCACCCACTACAAACCTTCCAAAAGCTTCTATAATATGTCCCGCAGCAGAAGGTCCTTCGTTACCGTAAAGAAGTATCCTACGGGCTGCAGCTATGTTTAAAGATAGCCTCAACAAAGTACCTATTAAAAGTATGGAAGGAAACGAAGAAAGCTCTAAAGGAGATTTTATATTTAGCACCAAAATAAGCACCACCAAAGAAAAACCTATGGCAAAAGCAAGGAGTATGTCTAACAAAAAAGCTGGTAGAGGTATAAGTATAGCGGCTAAAATAATTCCAAAGAATACTATGACAAAACTTTGTTGCATTAACCTACTTTAAACCCCACCACCAAACCTATCAAAAACACTACCATATTCAAATTCTTAAAATCTATAAACTTATGCAAAGAACTATGTTCAAAAAACTCTGATTTATTGTTTATTATCTGGCTTTTAGCGAAGTCGAAAAAATCCCCTAAAATATGGTAAAAAACGTTAGAATGGGCTCCAGGTAAGAAATATCCAACTATTATAAAAACTATAAGGATAAGGGCAAACAACGATGTAATCTTGTTTATTAGATATCCTATCACCACACCCACCAGAAAAACGCCTATAAGCGTTGTCATTTTATCTTACCAAAACTTTCACAAATATCTTTTAATACGCATTCTAGGCATTTTGGATTTTTTGCAGTGCAAACGGTTTTTGCATGCCTTAACAAAAGAAGGTAAAACGTTGTCCAATGTTCTTTTTCCAAGAGAGATTTTAAGTGCTCCATAGTTTTATCTGGATCTTTGTTCTTATCAAGACCAAGCCTATTGACTATTCTATGCACGTGTCTGTCTACCGCTATCGCAGGTTTTTTAAAAGCGTTTGCCAATACCATGTTGGCGGTTTTTTTACCAACACCTGGAAGCTTAATAAGCTCATCTTCTTCGTCTGGGACTTTAGAATTGTATTTGTCTACCAAAATAGTAGCTATTTCTTTTATAGCAGCGGCTTTTTTGTTGTAAAAACTTATAGATTTTATCGCCTCTTTTATATCTTCTAGTGGGGCCTCTTTCAACGCTTTTGGGTCTTTAAACTTTGAAAAGAAAGACTTTCTTATGCTGTTTACCTTCTCGTCTTTTTCTTGAGCCGCTAAAACCGTTTCTATTAAAAGCTCAAAAGGGTTATCAAACTCAAGGTCTATCTTAGGGTTTTTATATACTTTTAAAAGCCTTTGATAAACCTCTTTTGCTAACGTTTTCTCATCCATATAAATTATTATACAGCGTTTATATGCTAAGTGTTAATTTTATACTTTAGTACCTCTTCTTTATCGCTAAAATGATATTTTACTCCTTTTATCTCTTGGTAATCCTCATGTCCTTTGCCAGCTATCACCACCACATCACCCTCTTTTGCTATATCAAGAGCCAAAGCTATGGCTTTTCTACGGTCCTCTTCTATCATAGGCCCTTTAGATGAGTCTATACCCTTAAGTATATCTTTGATAATATCCATTGGCTCTTCAAACCTTGGATTATCGGAAGTTATTATCGATATATCAGAGAGTTCTGAAGCTATTTTGCCCATCTTTGGCCTTTTTGTTTTATCACGGTTTCCACCGGCACCAAACACACATATAAGGCGGCTTTTAGTTATGGCTCTTGCAGTCTTTAAAAGCTTTTCCAAGGCATCTGGTGTATGTGCGTAGTCTATTACCACCTTAACACCGTTTATATCTATAGTTTCAAATCTTCCTGGTATTGAGCTTAAAGAAAGAAGACCATTTTGAATATCTTCTATATCAAAATCCATATAAAGGCTTAGAAGTATGCTTGCACTCATATTGTAAGCTTGAAAAGCCCCCATAAGGTTTGTCTTTAGCGTATAACGTTTATTTTTGTAATAAAAGCTTAAAAGCTTGTCTTCTTGATTAAAATACTCTATCTGTAAATGAGCATCTTTAGAGTACCCATAAGTTATGGCTTTATCTTTAAATTCTTCGTAAAGTCTTTTGCCGTATTCATCATCTATATTTATAACACATACATCGTATTGATAGTCTTTAAAGAGTCTTCTTTTGGCGTTGAAATAATTTTCCATAGTTTTATGATAATCAAGGTGATCTTGGGTAAGGTTTGTAAAAATTGTGGCAAAAAATTTTGTAGGATAAACCCTTAACTGGTCTAAAGCGTGGGAAGATACTTCAGCCGATACAAAATCAAGACCTTTTTCTTTGGCTTTTGACAAAAGATTAAACCAAGTTTTTACCCCCGGGGTTGTGTTTGGAGCCTCTATGATTTCATCTCCTAACTTGTAATACATGGTACCAATTATTGCGCCTTTATACTTTTGCGAAAGTATAGCATGTATAATATGCGTGGTGCTTGTTTTGCCGTTTGTGCCCGTAACGCCTATAACTTTTAGAGATTCATCTGGATTGTCAAAATGTTTTTTTACACATTCTCCAAAAGCCTTTTTAGAGTCTTCTACCAATACAATGTTTTTATAATCTTTGTCTGTATGCTCAGCCACAACGTAAGGAGCACCTTTTTCTATAGCTTCATCTATAAAATCGTGGCCATCTTTTGAAGTTCCTTTTACAGCAAAAAATATTGTATTTTTATCTACTTCTTTAGAGTTATCTGTAATGTTATACTTCTTGCAATCTAAATTCATTATAGACATCAAAGTTTTTTGAAATATGCTTTTGAGGTACTGGGTAATCTACTTTCACAAAATAAAGACAGTTCGTGGTGCATTTTACAACGCAAGAGGGTAAAAGTCCCTTTTCCAGCCTGTTCATGCAGAAATCGCATTTTACAACCTTTTCAGATTCTGGGTTAAAACCTATAGCTCCGTATGGACAGGCTACTATACAAGCCTTGCAACCTATACAAAGGTTATCTCTAACGTATACAAGACCATCCTCTCTTTTTGTCATAGCAGAAGTAGGACAAGCGTATACGCAAGGAGCTACATCACAGTGAAAACAGTTCATAGGCATAAAATAAGAAATCTGATATTCTTCATAATGCTCAAAGCGAAGCACTTTCATAGGCCTTGGTCCTTCTTGAAAAAGACCTTTCTCCTGCTTGCAGGCCACTTCACAGGACATGCAGCCTATGCATCTATCTATATCCATAAGCATTATATACTTTTCCATAGAAGATTATATTATATCATTTTTTATACGTTGAGTGAGAAATTCATTTTTTAATATCCCATTGATTTCAAAAAGCCAAAAGGCAGTCAGGAGTTATAATATTACCCAACTACCTTTTGGAGGT